>QWPN01000143.1 GCA_003671185.1 Planctomycetota bacterium | reverse complement strand
GGCGACCGCAGGCATCGCCGGACGCGATGCCGGAGACCGAGGGAACCCTTGGCGTTCCCTCCGGTCGACCAAGCGGCAAAAGGCCAGGGATGGCTTTTGCCGCGTGTAATCAGGGCGACTAGCTCAATTGGTCAGAGCACCTCGTTTACACCGAGGGGGTTGGGGGTTCGAGTCCCTCGTCGCCCACTGAATACTTGTTCAGTTCGCCGCATGATGCCGCAAAGGTTCGCATAAACCGAAGCAGGGCATCATCTTCCGGCGACGGCTGCGGTTCCTTGCGATTTCTTGCGGGAACCTGCTGCGCTCGATTTTGTGCGCCGCGCGCGTCGGATTGCGCGTCGCCTCTCAGGCCGTTCGCCACAACATCCTGGAAGTGGTGGTCGCGTCGCTGGAGGTAGTGGGCCGCAGCGACCGCAGGCGAGTGGCCCATCCACGCCGCAACCTCGTGGGCAGGGTACGCCTCCACCCAGTCCGTCTCGCACGAGGCGCGTAGATTCTGGAACAGCCTGGGCCACGGCACGAGCCCGGCCCTCGTGATGATTTTCTCGAACGTGGTCCGCAGGTTCACGTTGCCACAACCAGTCCGTGGCACAACGAGCGTGGAGCCCTCAGCGGCCTGCTCGAACGCTTCCTCCAGGATCGCCCGCAGGGCAGGGCAGATCGGAACGTGGCGGACGGCATGGCCTCCACCGTGGTGTTCGGTCTTACTGGCCCGCACGGTGAGCCGGCCCGCCTCCCAGTCGATGTCGGCCCAGGTGAGCGTGGCGAGTTCGCTGGGGCAGCGCAGGCCCGCGTACCTCGTGAGCCCCACAATGGACCGCCATTCGACATCTGGGCAGCGGCCTAGGATCGCCGTGGTGGCCTCGGCCGAGACGTAGAACGCCCGCGACGGGTTCGCCTGCGAGCCCGCCTGGACGCCCTCGAACGGGCTCGTGGCGATCCACTTCCAGCGGACGGCCTTGCGGAACACCGTGCGAGCCACAAACGTCCGCTTCGCACAGGTGGCCGGCGACAGGCGATTGTCGGCCGTCGCCCGCTTGCGGCCCACGGAGGTGGTGTCGGTGGCGATCCACTTCCGCCATGCGTCGGCCGTCTCCGCCGTGACGGCCTGGAGGGCCGTCTCGGCTCCCAGGAACGCTCGGAGGCTGTCCAGCGTCTGCTTGTACGCCTTCCGCGTGGAGGGCTTCACCACGGCCCGCTGCTCGAACGTGTCCAGCAGTTCGCCCACCGTCCGCACGGTGGCGGCGGCTCGTGGTTCCACGAGGGCCACTCGTTCCAGTTTCGCGTGGATGGAATCTGGCAGCCCACGCACCCACGAGGCCAACTCGGTGGAGTTCGACACGCCCGCGATGCGGTTCGCGTTCAACTCCTCCACGCGGCGCAGGAACGCCTCCGCCGCTTTTTGCGGCAGCCGGCCCAGATGGACGCCGCGACGCTCGCCGGCTCCATCCACAAACAGGACACGACGCAGACCATTTGAGTTCGTGCTCAGGCTTGCCATGGTGGTGTTCTCCTCCAGAAGTGGTGACGGTTGAAGATCCGCGATCCTGCCGAATGGTTCAAGGCCAGATGGAGCGACTACGCAGTGGTCGCACGAGACGCGGCACGACTGCCGCAGAGTTCAATACCCAGGCCACGCCGGCGGTAGTCCTCGTCACCTGCGAACAGTAGCGTGTTGTAGTGCTTAAACCGGCTTGCGATCGCGTCGCTCGCATCATCCGTGTCGCACAGCGAATCGCTGATCGACCATTCAGCATGGTCCAACGAAGGCATGCCGTTAGCGGCCTGCATACCCATCGCCCACTCGAGCGCATCGACACGAATACCTCGTTTCGGACCGGTGAGTGTTCCTCCGCCCTCGTCACCTGGATAGCCGCTTGTCGGTGAGCAGATGTAGAAGTGGGCCCACTGTTCGCCAGCCGGATGCGGCCATACCTCGAAAAACCATCCCGATGGATGCTCTCCGTAGTGGCGGTGTCCAGGCCGATACCACTCGGGCGTTCGCAACCTCAGTTCGCAGGCCGGCTCAACCATCACCACCTTTGGCCTGGGCTCCGCGACCAACTTCGCCGCCTCACGGACCGTCAAACCGGCAACGCGTTGCCGATTTCCAAGCCGGTCGCGGTGAGCGTGGAGCCGCAGGTACAGGCGGCCCGTCCGTGGAGCGATGCCGCAGCTGTCGGTGAGGTAGTTCTCCCACGAGCCATGCGGAACCTCGGCCCTCGCCTGGGCCAGCAGCCGGCCGCACTCTAGCGCGTGTTCCAGGGCCGAACGCGCCGCCGCAGATGCGGCCTCGTGCTCCGTGCGGATCGCCACCACCAACGTCTCGCCCGTCAACGTCAACTCGCCCATGGCATTAGCCTCCGTGCCGTTCCTCGAACTCGTGGGATCCCCAGCGGCCCCCACTTCCTAGAGCGGCAGCGACAAGCCCCCATAGGGGCGAAGTCGATGTCCGCGCCGTGGATTCCGATTCCTCCATGGTGAATCCATGGAGGAATCCATGATCTATGTTCCCCCAGGTGGAACGCGCTGTTCCCCCAGGTGGAACACCCTGTTCCCCCAGGTGGAACACCCGCAGCGGATGCCTCGTGGCGTTCACCATGGCCTGTCGCCTCCGCGATCGTCGCGCGTTGACGGCTGCCGCTGCTTGCGTCGCCTGGGCCTCGTCACCTCGAACACGCGGAAGTCTGTTCGTTTGTTGGGCCGCTCAGTGAGAACACCTGCGGCCACGAGAGCATCCACTCCACGTTTGGCGGTACTCAGCCCGATTCCACACTCGGAGGCCAACCGTCGCAGCGACACCGTGAGGCGGCAGGTGGCGAAGTCGGCCCACTGGCGGGCCTGGAGGAACACCACGAGTCCAGGCCGTGGCATCGCTGCGAACACGCCCGCCTGGATGATGGCGGAGACGCGGCGGTGGAGTTCCCCACGCTTGTGCGGCTGCTTCGCGGGCCTGCTCACTTGCGCGTCCTCGGAGGCTTGGGCGCGAAGTCTGCGAACTCCTCGAGCGGTTGCGGCCCAGATGGGGTGAAGGTCTGGAGGCTGCCATCGAACAGCGTCTCCAGGTCATGGCATGGCCCGTGGCGATTTTTCGCCACTTTCCAGCGGACGGCACGGAGGCCACGTTCGTCCTCGTGCTCGTCTGCGATGCCCAGCAGGAACAGATCCGCCATGAAGTCGAGTTCGCTGCTCTCTTTCCCAATGGCTCCGATCCGCGTCTCGCCCGACACGTTCTTCGCCACGTTCGACACGACAATGGTGGCGCAGTTCTTCTCCAGGGTGAACGCTCGAACTCGTTTCACGAGCCCGTCCACCTCGGCCCGCCTGTCGATTGCCCCCGCCAGCGAGACGAGTTGGATGTAGTCGATCACCACGAGCGATGCCCGCGTGGTGTCGATCGCGGCCTCCAGGCGATCCGCCGTGAGCGGCGGCTGGAGAATATGGAACCTGTCGCCGACAGCCTCCACGAGCTCGTCCGCCGTCGCCTGTGAACCTGGAGTTCGAGCAGCAGCCCGCGACATCGACACAGGCTGCCGATCTGCGGACCACCGGCAGATCGCACGGCGGGCGATTGCTTCCATCGACATCTCGCCGGCCGCCCAGGCCACACGCAGGTTCGCGTCCAGCGACACCGCGCCCAGGGCGGCCTGGAGCCCTAACGCGCTCTTGCCCACGCTGGGCGGTGCCGCGATCACCGTGACGCTGCCCAGGGCCAGCCCGCCGCCTCCGAGGGCATCCAGGGGGCCAAACCCTGTCTCCACCACTGGCGTGGCCTCCGTGGCCCGCCACGCCTCCACGGCATCGCGGAGCGTGGGGATGCGGGCCGGCGGTTCGGCAGCCAGCCCACAACGCTCCTGGGCGATTGCCAGCAGGTGGGCCTGGATGTCGGCCACGGGCGTGTTCGTCAGCCTGGAGGCCAGCCTGCGGGCCACGGCCTCGCGGTCCGCAGCCCGCGACAAGTCGGCCGTGTCGATGTCCACCGTCGCGCCGGTCGCGTCGGTGACGATGAGCCGCGCCCGGCCGCCCGTGCCGATGGGCTCCCAGTCGATCGCCATGGTGGAGTTATCAGCCATGCGCGCCTCCGGTCCTGCGGCGGAACACCACGGTGGTGGCGGTCACTGTCGCGGTGCTCGTGGAGACGAGGGCCGGCTCGTGAGCGACGGCCATGGAGCGACGGTTCACAATCTGCCGCTGCCGCCGCTCGTGGCGGCGACAGACGGCATCCACCACGCCGTGAACCCAGCGACGCTCGAACTCCTCCAGACCGATCGTGGACCGCAGGTGGGCCACGATGTCGGTGCTCACAAGGATGCGGAACCACTGTTCCTGGATGTCCTCAGCCGGCTGGACGCGCGTTGCCGAGGTGTCGCTCAACTCAGGTTCCAGGCCACGATCCCGCAGGGCTCGGAACACGATGGCCTGGAGCGTGAGCGTTCGAGACTCGGTGAAGATGTCGCGGTGGTCACTCATGGGAGGCCACCTCCGCGACGCGGGATTGTTCTTCCAGCGACCGACGCAGCAGGTGAACGGGATAGCGGACGGCCTTGCCGAACCGCACGAACGGGACCTTCCCGGCCTTCGTGAGCGACCACAAGGTTCGTTCACTGATTCCCAGGGCTTGGGCAGCCTCGCGTGGTCGCAACGCGAGCGGATCGGCGTCTCGCGCCGTTGCCGAGGTGTTGTATTCTGAGGGAACCATGCGTCGCTCCATGACGTGGTGGTGTTGTGCGAACTCAGGGCCGCCGGGTCACGACCGGCGGCTCGTTCGCTTTTGGGAATCACTTCACGAATGGCCGCAATTCACGCTGGCCCATCCACTCGGAAACGCCGGATTCTGGATAGCGAACGGCGCGGCCGAATCGCTTCCACCTGGGGCCGATGGGCTTGGAATCCGGTCGCTTGTTTTCGCGCGACCGCCACGCGGCGAGAGTGCCTTCGCGGATGCCAGTGAGCGCGGCGAGTTCGCGCGCCGTGAGATGTCGTTCAACCACTGTCTGTTCTCCTGGAGGTAACGGCGGTTCACGATCACGCATGAATCGCTACCTACCGAACAGACAAAACCACCCCACGACCCTTGCAGTTCCCCGAGCGAACCTTACGGCCTTTTAAGGGTCACGGCCGTACAGACGTGTACGGGCGTGCATATTCAGCGGCACAAACAGCCACCGGGAAGGGCGGGTCGCCGAATAGGCTAAAAACGCCAGCTAAACCCCACGGTTCCATCACGCGTATGCGTGGCCGAAATTGCAACTTTTGGCTATCGCCGGCGGCTGGCGTCAATCGTTCGAGAAGTCGAAACTTCCAATTTCAACGGAATCTACGCAGAGCGGGCGACCGTGGTTTTTCGTGTCGGCACAGCCCGTGTCTGCGACCACCCTGCACCGTACCTGCGGGATCCTGTGGCGTTGCAACATCGACACCACGCGAACGCTCAGCCGCGAGCGGTCCGCATCAACTTCCACGAACTCGTCCGCGCGTCGCTCCACGCCTGCGGCAGTCTCCCGCGATTGTCGGCCGTGACGGCGAAGCAGCGAGCCGCAGCGAATAACGCTCGTTCACCGCTATCCTTCCGCACGAGGGCAATGTGCTCCACCGTGCAGGATGTCACGATTCGGATTCTCCTGCCTTCACGCTGTTCGTATGCGAACGTGGGAGTGTGGTAGGCAACCGAGGTTCCTACACCTGCCGGCCCAAACTCCTCGAGCAGCATCCGCTCCGTGGGGCCGGCTTCGATCGTCGCCTCAAACATGACGCCGATAACGGGATGGAGTTCGAGCCGCAGCGTTCCCATGCTCGTGGCGGCCAGCATCTTCCCAGCGTGTCGCGTCCACAACATGACAGGCTTCGCGCCATGGCGAACCTGCTCCATCACGCCGGCCCAGGCGGAGCCGGCGAACGTCTCGGGCATCGTCAGCCCATCCTGCGGCGAATACGCGGGAGCAGACACGCCTGGGGCCACTGAGCCCACGAGCCAGCCTGCGACGCTTGGAGTGTTCGCCGAGGGCCGCAGCGTCGCGGCAGATGTCGCTGGAAGTCGCTTGGCAGGTTTTGAACTCCTGACCCACGCCGGCGCGTTGCGGAGTTTGTGAGCGACGGCGGTAGCGTCCAGGTGATATGCGGCTCTTTCAATAATCACGATGCTGCCCTCCGCTTGTTCAGTTCCTCCAGCCGCAGCGACACGGCAATGTCTATGTCGGCGAGAACCACAGCATGTTCCACCGCCATTTGTGACAGCGAGTGGCTGTACGAAGTCCCCTTGTTCACTCCCGCCTCTGCCTTGCGGCGTTCTTCCAACAGCGTCCGCAGCTTTGCCTGGAGGGCTTCAATTTCCTTACCTAGTTGCAGGCTCCGCTCCCGATTCGCTGGAGCGGCGTCCACCGCCGCCCTCAGTTTCGCCGCGACAACGTCGTAACGTTTGGTCGCTTCAACGTGCAGCGGCCACGCATAATCCGGAAGCGACATAACCGCCAGCAGGTCGGCGACATCAGACAGGTCGGCGTCATCCAACTGTTCGCCGTCAGCCGCTCGGCGAACATACTTTCGGTACGCTTCGATGCGGTCCCGCATTTTTCTGGCAGCGATGTCGGCGAACGTCGGTGGCGTCGCGTTCCTGCTGCGGGATTTCTTCTCCACAACTGCGGGTTCAACCTGAGCAGCCATTCTTGCCTCCATCTGGGGTGAGAGTGAGTCCACGAGCGGTTCGGCCGGACCGCCGTAAAACGCCTTTACGTTCAGCGGCCAACAGGTGACCGGCGACAGCGGTATGGTTCACTCCGAGTTCGTCGGCAATCTCACGGAGCGTCGGCGGAAAGCCACGCGACCGCACAAAGCGACGAACGAAGCAAACCACCTCGTTTTGGCGGCGCGTCAGTGGACGCTGCGTGGCGGGCTTTTGCGTGACCATGGTTCCACCGTACAGGTGGACACCGCAAGCCATGCAGATCGGCGGTGGCAGATCACGAGCCAGGGCGGATCGTCCGCTCGAACTCGTGGCGGATCACCTCCACGATCCGCCGCCGGCCTGCCGGTGGCAGCCGGCTCCAGGCAACCGCCATGGCCTGGAGTTGAGTGCGCGCGTCGGATTGCGCGTCGCCTGCTCGCGGATGTCGCGTTTTTCTCGGGCCAGACGTGGGCCGTTCGAGTCCCTCGTCGCCCACTAGGAATGCCCACGCACCGCCGCAACACGTCGCACACGCGCGTGACGGCGGGTTTGACCCGCGGCTCGCGGAAGCCCTTCAGCCAACCGCCCGCGGCGGCTCAGCGGCGGACGTACGAGTAGCTGTCGATCGTCGTGCCGTCCCCCACCAGCCGCAGCCCCACGGTGCCCGGACCGGGAATGGTGTAGTCCCGCACCGCGGCAATCTTCACGCCGTTGAGAAACAGCGTCAGCGACGGGCCGATGCAGTCGAAGCGAATCCGCCCCGAACCGCCGGGAACGGCGACGGAGGCGAGCTGCGTCCAGTGGCTGCAGCCGGTGTTGCGCCAGATGCGGCCAAAATATCGGTCGCCGTCCCGCACCAGGCCGGCGATGTACATGCGGTTGTCGGCGGTCCCGGAATGGCGGGCGAAGAGCCACGCCGACTGGCCGTCGCCGATGTTCACCACGGCCTGCGCACTCGTGCTCGAATCCCGCGGTGCGGGGCCGCGCAGGGTGACGAGCGACACGCCGCCAATCCGCGACAGCACGGTGTCGTCGCTGATCGCCACGTTGCCGATCCCCTGGATCCAGTTGCCCGAGATGTAGTTGCTGTTCGCGCGAATGAACGAGTCGCCGAAGGGCGACGTCACCGCGGCCGGCACGGGGGGCGTGAGGGCAGCCGCCGTGTAATTGTCGGCGACGACCCCCGGCCCCACGAAGCGGATGCCCAGCGCGCCCGGTCCGGGGATGGCCGTGCTGTAGGCCGCGGCAACCTTCTTGCCGTTGAGATACAGCGTCAGCGCGGAGCCGGCGACGTCGAACTGGAGCACGCCCGAGCCGCCCAGTGCCGGCCCGCTGTTGAGGATTCTCCACCCCAGGCCCGTGTTCACCCAGATCCGGCCCACGTAACTCGTCCCCGCCCGCTGCAGTCCACCCAGATACATGCGGGCGTCGCCGGTCCCGGTGTAACGGGCCACCAGCCCCGCCACGGTGCCGCCAACGACGTTGACGAACGCCACCTGGCTCGAGTCCCTCGCGGTCGCGCCGTTGAGCGCCATGATCGACGCGTTGTTGAGTCGGGAGACGACCACGTTGCTCGACACGGCGAGGTTGCCGATGCGCTTGGTCCACGAAGCGGGCACGTAGGGGCTGTCGGTTCCGCTGAAGGTTTCCGTGAACGGCAGCGTGACATTGGTCCGCACGGGGGCCGTGAGGGTGCTCTGCGAGTAGTTGTCGATCGACGCTCCCGCCCCCACGAACCGGATGCCCACGCCGCCCGGGCCGCTGATGGCGGTGTCGTAGGCGCCGGCGACGCGGATGCCGTTCACGAACAGCGTCAGCGAGGAGCCCGCCACGCCGAACTGCATGACGCCTGAACTGGCGGTCACGATGCCGCTGCCGATCACCGTCCAGCCAGCGCCCGTGTTCCGCCAGATCGTGCCCGCGAACCCGGTGCCGGAGCGAGCCACGCCCGCCAGGTACATGCGGGTGTCGCCGCCGCCGCTGTAACGGGCCACGAGGCCCACGTTCGTGCCCGTGCGCAGGTTGAAGAAGGCCTGGCTCAACGAATCCACGATCGACACGCCGTTGAGCGTTGAGATCGATGCTCCCGCGACCCGGGATTGTGCCGTCTGATTGACGATGCCGATCGAGCCGATCCGAGTTCGCCAGAAGCCCGACAGCGTCGGGCTGTTGGGCTGGTTGAAGTCGTCGAGGAACGGCTGGACGGCGGGTGTCGGCGGGGGAGGGGGTGGCGGCGGCGTGGGCGGCACCACCGGCGTCAAGCCGAGCGATTTCATCGCTCCAGTCACGTTGAGCCGGCCCCCGGTGACGGTTTTGCCCACCATCCCCGGGATCGTGTCGGTGGAGCCGAGGATCGCCGCGCGGATCTGGGCGACGGCGAGGCTGGGTTTCGCGGCCGCCAGGAGCGCGATGGAGCCGGCCACCTGCGGGGCCGCCATCGACGTGCCCGACAGGTAGTTGTAGGCCCCGCCGAGCACGGTCGAGTAGATCACGGTGCCGGGGGCGGCGAGGTCGACCGTGGTCGCCCCGTAGTTGGAAAAGCCGGCCAGGGAGTCGTCAGGGGTGCTGGCGGCGACCGAGATCACGTTGGAGACGTCGTAGCTGCTGGGGTAGTTGGGGATGATGTCGTTGTTGCTGCCGCTGTTGCCGGCGGCAGCCACGAAGGTGATGCCCACGTCCCCCATGGCACGGATGGCATCCCGCATCACCGTCGAGGCGATTCCGCCCGCGCCCCAGGAGTTGTTCGAGACCACGATGTTGGTCTCGAAGTCCCGGCGCAGCATCGTCACGTAGTTGATGGCGGCGACCGCCGCGGAGGCCGTGCCCACGCCGCTGTTGTTGAGGATCTTGAGGGGCATCAGCGCCACCTGCCAGCCCAGGCCGGCCACACCCACGGCATTGTTGCCCACTGCGCCGATGATCCCGGCAACGTGCGTGCCGTGGCCGAAGCCGTCCTGCACGTTGTTTGTGCCGTCGATGAAGTTCCAGCCGTTCACGTCGTCGACGAACCCGTTCAGTTCGTCGTCGATGCCGTTGACGGGCAACTCCCGCGGGTTGATCCAGACGTTGGCGGCCAGGTCAGGGTGCGCGAGATCGATGCCCGAGTCGAGCACCGCCACCACCACGGTGCGATTGCCGGTGGAGACGCCCCAAGCCGCGGGGGCCTGGATGAGCGGCGGGGCATACTGCAGTGGATAATACGGGTCGTTGGGGACCGCCGACGGGTCCGTGGAGTCGGCCGCCGCGATGGAGCCCGTCGCACCGGCCGCCGGTGGCGCGTCGATGATGAAGTCGGGCTCGATCTCCAGCACACCGGGCGTGGCCGCTGCCCAGTCCACCACAAGTTGCTCGTCGGCCCCGGGTGCCGAAAGCGAGAAAAATCCGCCGCCCAGCGAGAACGTCGTCCACGTGGGCAGCGGCAGGAGGGCCTGCGGGATCGCCGGCTGCCCGTAGGGAACAGCCGATTCGAACCGGCCGTTCCAATAGCCGGGCCGCACGTCGATCGGCTGCCCCTGCCAGACGATCTGGTCGATCGACTGCGCGGAAAGCGCCGCTGCGCTGCCGGAGAGCAGGCAGCGCATTTCCAGCGGCTCGATGCCGAGCGGATTTGCTGCACAGCGACACCTACGACGCCGCGACTTCCGGTTCATGGGACGCACACCTCCTGTTGCCGATCGCAGCGACCGTCACCGGTGCCGCACTCGGAAGGAATATTCGTCCCTGAACGAGCCTACGGACGTGCATCCCCGTGCCCGTCCGATGGATGCTACGCGGCGCCGAGGCGACAAACCCCCCGTGGCCGGCGACGGCGGGAGAAAGCGGGAGTTTCACGCACTGGCCATATGCGACAGATCGCGTGGGGCGCAGCGACTTCAGTCAGCCACGCGCACTGCGCCGCACGATGTCGGAGCAAGTGTCGCCTGCACACCGCCCGGTCACGACTGCCCCTGAAAAGCGATCGCCCTGCCACCGACGCGATTCGTTGCCCGTGACGTCCCGCGCCCCTTAGGGTTCATTCGTCACCCGCATGATCGGGCATCAGCCGGCGGCACCGTGCGGGCGTTCCGCACTCCGCACACCACACACCATCGCGACTGGCTCGCAGGAGTATCGACATGTTTACCTCCACGTTCCACCACCGCCAGTGTCGGCCCGCCGCGTCGATTCACAGGCTCGGCCTCGAATCGATGGAAGTGCGCCGCCTCCTCACCGCCGGCGTGACGGTCACGCCCACCCGCGGCCTGAATACGAGCGAAGACGGGGGTTCCGCGATCGTGAGAATGGCCCTCACCCAGCAGCCCAGCGCGGACGTGACGATCCCGCTGGCGTCGAGCAACCCGCTGGAGGGGCAGGCCGACAGGTCGCAGCTCGTGTTCACACCGGCCAACTGGAACGTCGTCCAGCAGGTGCGGGTGACCGGCCAGCCCGACGGCGTTCGTGACGGCAACAAGGTCTACCAACTGATCACCGGCGACTGCGTCAGCACCGATCCGGCCTACAGCGGGCTGATGGTCAAGGACGCCACCATCACGAACAGGGATTCCAGGATGCTCGTCGCCGGGGCCACCGTGAAGAGAACCAACGGACTGAAGACGTCGGAGGATGGGGGCACCGACGTGTTCACCGTAAAGCTCAACTACCGCCCCGTCGCCGACGTGTCGATCCTGATCACGAGCGACAACCCGGGCGAGGGCATCCCGGGCGTCGGGCAGCTCGTGTTCACGCCCGACAACTACAGCGTTCCACAGACCGTGACCGTCACGGGTCAGCCGGACGGGGTGCGGGACGGCACGCGGACCTACCACATCGTCACCGGCAACACGATCAGTACCGATCCGCTCTACCTGGGACTCGGCGTGAGCAATGTGACCGTCAGAAACCTCGATTCAAGGATCCTCGTGGCGGGCATCACGGTCACGCCCACCACCGGCCTCAAGACCAGCGAACTGGGGGCCGCCACGGCATTCGGCATGGTGCTCCGCTACCGGCCGACCTCTGACGTCACGGTGCCACTGTCGAGCAGCAATCCCTCGGCGGGCTTGCCGGGCGTGGGTTCCGTGACGTTCACGCCGGCCACGTGGAATATTCCGCGCATGGTCTCCGTGACCGGGCAGGATGACGGCCTGTTCAACGGCAACGTCCTCTACCGGATCGTCACCGGCCCCGCCATCAGCGGCGATCCGCTCTATTCGGGGCGGAACGCAGCGGACGTGAGCATCCTCAACATCCGCCGCACTGACGTGGGGCGTTACGACGGCGTGTACACCGGCACGTACAGCGGCACGGTCAGCGGCAGCGGGCCGATCAACGGACCGGTGCGGGCCGAAATCCGCGGCGGCGTGATCACCGTCACCCTGCCGGGCACCGGCGACGGCACGCTGTCGACGGGCGGCGGCGTCGACTTCAGCGTGAGCAGCGGCAGCGTGCAGGGGGCCGTGTTCGTGGGCCGGCTGGTGAGCAAGGCCGGCACCACGACGGTCACCGGATCCGGCACCTGGACGTATCTCGATCTGTCTGGTGTCTCGGCCAACGGCCGCTGGAACGTGCTCCGCACCGGCCTCTGATCGAGGATTCGTTGCGGCAGCACGGCGGCGGACAGGCCACCAGGTCGATGTGGGTGCTGCCCGAAGTTTGGTCCGCAACGCCAATCGCCGCGTTGGTTTCCGCGCCGTCCCATGTTCCGTCCGGCCTGAGGATGTGCAGGCTGTAGCCGTGCATCCTGAACTCCTCGAGCAGATCCTCGGCCCGGTGGCGGCCCGTGGAGCGCAGGCACTCCGGGCAGTACCCGAAAAACACGATCGGCCGGCAGCGTCCGAGCAGCTGCCGCATGCCGCGGATCGCGCCGAGTTCGTAGCCGTCGATGTCGATCTTCACGACGTCCACCCGCGTGACCTCGGCCAGCACGTCGTCGATGGCCACGGTGCGCACGGGCACGAATCCACCGTCCCGCGCGGCGGACGATTCCTCGACCATCAGGGTCGGGCTCGTGGACTCGATCGGCTTGTAGGCGAGAGACCTGTCGTGGTCGGCGACGGCCACCTCGTGAACCAGCACGTTGTCGAGGCCATTCTCCCGCAGGCTCAACTGCAGCATGGCGACGTTGTCGGCACGCGGCTCAAAAGCGTGGACACGCCCCCGGGGACCGACGATTTCGCCGCACAACATGCTGAACAGGCCGATGGTGGCGCCGATGTCGAGCACCGTGTCGCCAGGTCGCACCGTGCGGCGCAGCGCCGCGATCAGATGCGGCTCGTAGGTCCCGAGGGCGATCGGCGCGCCGACCAGCGCGTCACGTGTGTCGATGTACAACTTCAGATCGTTCGCCTTGACGCAGCGGAAGCGGGCCCGCAACACGACTGCATTCGCAGCCCGGAGCCTGAGAATCTCAGGCGGCAGGGGGGCGGGCGGTGGCTCGCCGTAGGCGAGAAGCCGCTTGGCGACCGAACGGGCCAACTTCTTCAGCGGCTTGATAGCGGCGGCCCTCCCTGACCGTCGCCACAAGTAGATCACACGCCACCGTGCCGACCTCTGCCAAAATCACAAGGATGAGACCGCCGATTTCAGCGCCGCCGCCCCTGCTTCTGGAGTTGGTTGCGGTGCTCGGCGTCGAGTTCCTTGCGGCGGGCGGCAGACTCGGGCAATTCGTAATACACCACCCAGTTGCGGTAGCGCTGCCTGGTCTCGGCCGATTCGCCCTCCTTCGCACGGCGTTCGAGGCACCCGGGACAGGTGGGCTCCGGCAGCCCCCCGCGCCGCACGGTTTCGGCGGCCCGGTCGGGGACGACGTCGAACTGCAGTTGCCCCTGTTCGTCGACCTTCCACAGGGGGTCGGGCCAGGTGAACAGGAACGGTCGGCCGGCGCTGCCCCGCTCGCGGTTGGGGCAGTCGGGATTGGTGCACGTGTAGGCCCGGAAGGCGAGTTCTCGCGCCCCCGGCGCCACGATCACGTCGCCGCGATTCGCCGGCACGATCAGCTCGCGGCCGTCGGTCGTGAGGTACACCGCGGGCAGCGCCAGCTGGTCGGCCTCGATCTGCTCGAGCGTGGCCGGCACGCGCCCCCGGCAACCGGCCAGCAACGCCAGCAGGGACCAGACGACGCGATGGCTGGCGGGAACGGACATGCTCGATCTCACGGGGTCAGTTGGGGTCGGCGCACATGCTGTCGAGCGGGATCGGCCCCAGCGTGATCCCGGAGTCCGACTCCCACTGGATCCAGAGGTGGTTGTCGGTGGGCGGATTCTGCGTCAGGCTGACCTCGATGGGCACGCACGCTCCCGCCTCCAGTCGGATCGGCCCGGCCGTGTTCCACATCTGGCTGCCGGGTCCGCCCGTCCAGCCGCCGTTGTTGTGCACGAGATTGCCGTCGACGCGCATGCTCATCGCGTCGTCGTGACTGACCAGGAACCGGTAATTGCCCGCCTTGGGGATCGACAGGTAGCCGGTGATCTTGGCCGTGAACGGGCGATAGGGCTTGTTGTCCCAAAAGGGATGGATGCCCTTCAGTTCCTGCTTCACATCACCCCAGCCCACGTTTACGCCGAAGGGCAGATAGAGCGTGGTGATGGTCATGGTGACGGGGTCGGTCGTGGTGTCGTAGGGCAGCGGCGTGTAGACGGCCCGCAGGCCCCGCGTGAAGCATCCGCACGTCGAACCCAGCACCTGGCAGGGGAGCCGCGGCTCCCACAGGGTTTTGCAGATTTGTGCCCCCTCCTGGGCATCGTAGGGGTTGATGTCGGCCGGGCTGCGCAGCGTCACCGCCCCGTCGCACGACAGGGTGTTGACCATGCCCGCGTGCCGCGGCGCGACGATGGCGTCCCAGGCGTCCTGGTTGGCGCCCTTGTAGCGCAGGATCTTGGCCGTCGAGTCGGTCATGGCGATCAGTTGCGCTTCGGTCATGACGCGGTGCAGGCAGGCGTTCACGCCGTACGACTGCAGGCCCGCCCCCTCGACATCGGGGCAGGCATACATGGACGTCTGCCCGTCGATCAGCGTCCCCATCTGATCGAGCATCTCGATCGACGAGGGGGAGCGACCGTTCTTGGACACGAAATGCGCCAGCGCCCGCCCCAACTGGTGCAGGTTGTTCGCGCATTGCACGGTGCGAGTCGACGCCCGGAACGACTGCACTCCCGGCAGCAGCAGGGCGATGAGCAGGGCCAGGATGGAGATCACGGCCAGTATCTCCACGAGCGTGAAGCCGCCGTGCGACGGCCACACACACGGACACGATCGCGGGTGGCGACAGAGACGATTTCGCATGGGCTTTTCCCCGGAGACCTGCAGTCGAGAGCCACCCCCGCGGAGTACTATATTTATGCGATCCATTTTTAGAAAGGTGGGAACCGCAGCCGCCTCGGTCGGCCGGCCGTTCAACCACCCGGCGACATCAGGGAGCCACCACGATGCACGATGCACGTCGCGACGCCGCCCGGTCAGCCGCCCATGGCGCGGCGTCCCGGCGCCAGGTCTGCCGGTGGCTGTTCCGTCTCGCGCTCCTGCCGGCGGGCGGCTGGGCGGGTGCTGCGCTACGCGAGAAAGACCCGCAGAACCTGTTCGACGAGGCGCTGGCGGCGTTCTTCGCGGGCCGCCCAGCCGAGTCAGCGAAGACGTTCGACGCGCTCGTGGCCGCCCGGCCCGCCGCCGAACCTCACCTCTGGCAGCGCGGGCTGGCGCTCTTCTACGCCGGCAGGTTCGCCGACGGACGACGGCAATTCGAACTCCACCGCACGGTCAACCCGAACGACGTGGAGAATGCGACCTGGCACTTCGCCTGCGTGGCCCGCGATCAGGGGGCCGACGCCGCCCGCGCGGCGTTGCTGCCCGTCGGCGCGGATCGGCGGGTGCCGATGCGGGAGATTCTCGACCTCTACGCGGGCCGCGGCACCGCAGCGGCCGTGCTCGCCGCCGCCCAGGCCGGAGACGGCGAGACCCGCCGCGACCAACTCTGCTTCGCCCACCTCTACCTCGGCCTCCACGCCGAGGCCCTGGGCGACGCCGCCGGTGCACGGAGGCACATCGAGCTGGCGGCGGGGCCATTCGCGATGGATCACTTCATGGGCCGTGTCGCCGTCCTGCATGCGACACTGCGCGGCTGGGACGGCGTCACCCAAGCCCGACCGTAGCCGGCGGTCAGGGCGTGCCGCTCCCGGGCTTCGGCCTGCCGACGATGGCGTGCTGCCGATCCCACTCCACCCGCCGCGCCATCTCCTCGTCGAGTTGCTTGAGGCGGGCGGCCGCCTCGGGGAGTTGGTGAAGTTGCACGTATCGTGAATACTCGATGGCCTGCTCGGGCGTCTCTGACTCCGGCTTGCGGATGACGCTGCACTGGGGGCACATGCCCACCCGCTTTGGCGTCATCGCGCTGAGCTTGGGATCGTAGCCGACCGTGCCGTCGGGCTTGGCGAAGTAGCCCGCGTCGGCCTCGATGCACAGGAACGGCTCCCCGTTCGGCCCCCGGCCCGGGCAGTTCGGGGCCCGGCACGCCCAGGCCACCCAGCACACTTCGCCGCTCTCCTGGTCGACGAAATTCATCCGTCCGCCCTCGGTCACGATCCGCTTGCCCGACTTCTCGGAAATGTAGAGCGTGGGCACGCGGAGGCGATCCTGGAAGATCTCGTCCCGCGACCGCGGTGGAGCGACCGGCCTGGTGCAGCCGGTGAGTGGCGCGAGCATCACGACCAGCAACGCGACGCGGGCCGGCCACCACACGGTGACGCCAGCGCGTGCCGCCGCGCGTGCCATGGCCGGCTTGGCGGTCACTGGATGATCCCCCGTGGCGGCCGCAGGTTCGTGATCGGAATCGGCGTGCGTCCCGGGGACGAGGGCCGGGACCAGTACACCTTCACGTGGCTCGGTGACCCGGGCCCCTCCTCGAACCAGCGCACCTCGAAGTCGTACCAGCGGCCAGCCAGGAGATCGATCGGCGTTGGCGCGGCCTGCCACTCCTGCACCGGCCCCGGGCCGCCGGTCGAGCGGCTCAACACCAGCGCGCCGTTGACGTACACCCAGGCCGCGTTGTCGCAGCAGACGTGGAACGTGTGGGGCTCCGAGGCGTCGGGGCGGATGAAGCCGCTGAAGCGGGCCGTCTTGAGTGGATTTGGGTTGTCCGCCGTCGTGCCGGGAATGGGGATGCTGTAGGGAACGCCAAAAAACGCGGAATTCCCGAACGGCAGGTCGATCGTCTTTTCCAGCCGCTTCCAGGACGTGCCCGTCCATTCATCAGGGTTCGCCCAATATTCGCCCAGCAGGCCGTTGGAGCCGGAACCGGCGCAACTGCAGCCGCCGATGCGCGGCTTCCACAGCGTGGTGCGGATCTGCTCTCCGTCCGGCGTGCGGTAGGGATTGATGTCGTCGGGACTCATCCGCTCCACGCGGCCGTCGATGTGGAGGACGTTCGCCATGTCGTAGTGCCGCCCCGCGACGTCCCGCTGAAAGGTGGGCGTGTCGAGCGACTCGTAGTCGATCATGTCGGCATTGGCGTCGACCATCAGCACCTTGCCCGCATCCGTCATCATGCGGTGCACGCAGGGATTCACGCCGTAGGACACGACCTCGGCGGCGGCGCTGGTGACGACGATCGGGCAGCTGTAGACGCTGCGGTTGTTCGACAGGTAGATGTCGAAACCGCCCAGCACGGTGGCGGCATCGGGGGCCTTGTCGTTGGCGGCCACGTACTGCTGGAAGGCGGTGCCGATCTGCTTGAGATTGTTGCCGCACTGGGTCGCGCGGGCCGAGTCCCGCGCCTTTGAGATGCCCCACGTCAACATCGACACGAGCACCGTGATGATGGCGATCACCACCAGCAGTTCCACGAGCGTGAACGCGGGCCTGAAGCGTCCTGACTTCATGCGTACCCCCATGCCGCTTCGCATCGCTGGAGTTCGGGTGCGGCGGCGCCCGGAATTCCCCCTCTGGCAATGCGAGCAAAAAGATAGCAATCCCGGCGGCGGGCTCCTAGACGGGAACGCCACTCCCGCCGAGCCGCACGGATGCGTTATCCCGCGGACGCCAGGCGCCCGCTCTCAATCACCGCGTGGGAAGCGGCCGCGGGCCCGGGGAACCGTGGGCGTTCCCCGGGCGGGGCAGACCGCCGAGTGCGGGGCGATCAGAAGCAGCCGTTGCGGACTTCCTGGGCGATCAGCTCCTTGAGCCGCTGGATCGCCTGCTGCTCCATGGCCTTGGCGTCGCACCAGAACTGCCGCAGCCCGTCCCGCCACTCGGCGTTGGCGATGTATTGGTCGTAGCGCCACAGGGCGTCGAGCCTGCGGCTCAACTCGTGGACCAGGTCATGGTCGTGGTCGGAGCATCCGGCCGTCTCGCCCATGTGGGCAAATTCCCTCTCCGCGGCAAATGACATCGGTGCGTTCTCCCGGGTGTGACGGCCCGCCGACAGGGCGGCGGGCAAGCGGCTGGGCGTTCCCTCCCTGGAGAACGGGTCGCCGGCCATGCGGGACGCCCGGCGAACGATCGGCCGCGCGGGTGGGCCGGGCAAACGCGGGCCGTCTCGCCCGCTATGCAGCCCGGGGACACGTGGTCGCACACCGGAGACGCTCAGCCCAGCATCCAGTCGGGCAATCGCCGCACCCGGCCCTCCCGGTCGACGCACACCACCGTGGTCTCACCCGTGACGATGATGCGCCCTTCCCGGATCACCTCGTAGGCGTGCTTGATGTGGGCCGCCCCCACCTTCTCCACCCGGGTCCGCAACAGGAGCAGGTCGTCGTACTCCGCGGGCGCGTGGTATTTGCAGCAGGCCTCTGAGACCACCATGAACAGCCCTTCGTCCTCGAACTGGCGGTAGGTGGGTCCGAACGACCGCAGCATCTCGGTCCGCCCCATCTCGAAGTAGGTGAGGAAGTTGGCGTGGTGGACGCGGCGTTGGCCGTCCGTCTCCTGGTAGCGGACGCGAATCTCGATTTCGTGGACGGCTGACATGGCTGCGGGAAGGAGGGCGGGTCCGGGCCCGGCGGCCGCGGTTCGTTGACCGGGGAGAAGGACAGACTCTATCCTTTCATCCCGTCGGTCGGCAAAGAGGCCGGCCGCGTCCCGACGTGCAGCGGAGCCTCAACCGTGAGCCTGGGCGACAGCGACGAAGGCGCGCGTGTCGGTTTCGCGACGGCGCGGGGCCGCAACTGGCCTACGCTCCGGCAGTTCACCGTGTTCCTGGAGAACAAGGTGGGACAGCTGCTGGAACTGGTGCGCCGCTTCGAGGGATCGCGGGTGCGCATCGTGGCCCTGTCGATCAGCGACTCGGGCGAGTGCGCCTTCGTGAGGTTCCTGCTCAGCCACCCCGAGCAGGGACGTGAAATCCTCGAACGAGCCGGCCTGGCGATCATCGAGAGCGACCTGCTGGGGGTGGAGCTGCCCGACGATCAGCAACCCCTGCTGCGCATCTGCACGGCCCTGCTCCAAGCCGAGGTGAACATCATCCAGGCCTATCCCATCCTGGTCCGGCCGCGCGGCCGCCCCGCGGTGGCCCTGATGGTCGACAACACCGAGATGGGCATGGAGACGCTGGCCAGCAAGGGGTTCAGCATGGTCACCGAGGGTGACCTCGGCGAGGGCGAGTGACGCTCCCGGCGTCGGTCAGGTGAACATGTCGTCCGGCACCGCCGTCAACTGGCGGACGACGATCTTGAGAACGGTCTCCCAGGCCACCGCCGTAAGCGTCACGGTGCCGTCGGCAGCCTGGCTGGCGAACAGGCCGTGCGTGCCCCGCGACCAGTTCGGCTCGTAGAACTCCGGCAGGATCACGCTGCCACCCGCGAGGTGAAGCTCCACGATGCCGCCGTGGTCGCGCTCGGCCCAGAGCCGGGCCACGAGCCGCGCCGTGGGGTTCGCGTGGCCGTCGTCGGCTGGCGCCGGTGCACCTGACTGGAATGCCGGCGCCGCGGGCCCCGCCACATCGAAGTTCCAGTCCTCGGGACCGGTATCGTCGGGGGGCGGGGCGCTGGCGGGGCCGGCCGGGGACGGCGCCGGGGGGGGCGAATTCGTCGTCGCCGACACGTCGATGAAGGGTGGCATGTGTTCCACGACCGGCTCGTTGCTGCCGGTGTCGATCACGGGCAGCGACTCCTCCACCTGCACGGCCGGAATCTGCAGCGGCACGCCACACTTGCTGCACTTCCCCCGCTTGCCGCCCAGTTCGAGCGGCACCCGCAGCGTGTGCCCGTTCGGGCACGTGAACATGATCTTCCCGTCCACGATCCGCGGCTCGACCTCCGGCGGCGTACCGCCGACATCCTGCCAGGAGAGGATCCGGGTCTTGTCCTCGTCGGCCATGCTGCATTCCGTGTTTCGGGGAGGGAGAAGGGCGGCCTGCACCCGTCCACAGTGTACCTGCGGCATGGTCACTTGACGCCGGCGGTTCATCCTCTGACACTGCCGCGATCGCCCCACGGGCGGCCCGCCGACGCCGCTCCGGCAGTCCGGAATCCAGCATGGCCATCTCCGTCGTCTGTCCCGGCTGCAAAGCCCGTTTTTCCGTCAGCGACCAGTTCGCGGGCCGGACCGGGCCCTGCCCCAAGTGCAAAAAGCCGATCACGATCCCGGCCGTGGCCGTGAAGGCGGTGACGATCCACGAGCCGGAGGCGCCAGCGGCCAGTTCGGCGGGCACCGGCCGCGCCCCCACGGCCCCCATCCGCCGGATCGAGACCCGCATCCCGATCATGACCTTCGTGCTCGTCGGCGTCGGGGCGCTGGCCTGCCTGCTGCTCGCCTACGTGTTCGGGAAAATGTTCGGCCCCCTGGCTGACGCGCCGCTGTCGATCGCCGCCCTGCTCTGGTTCTGCGGCTTCGTGATCGCCGTGCCCTGCGTGATGCTGGGCTACGTCGCCGTGCGCGATCGCGAGCTCGAACCCTACCGCAGCACGCCGCTGCTGCTGCGGACGCTGGCCTGCGCCACCGTGTACGCCGTGCTCTGGGCGGCCAAGGGCATGCTGCCTGCGGAGGCCACGGCCGAGATGTGGCAGTGGCTCTACCTGGCGCCCCTGTTCCTCGGCGCCGGCGCGGTGGCGGCACTCGCCTCCCTCGACCTCGATCCGACCTCGGCGCTGGCCCACTACTCGCTGTATGCCATGTTCACCTCGCTGCTGCGCTGGTTGGCCGGCCTGCCGCCCCTCTGACGACACGGGGCCGCGACCATGTCTCTCGCCTCGCTCCCGGAACTGGCGGCCCTGCGTTCGCACGCCGACGGCGTGCGCATCCCGCCCGACGCGTCCGTCCCGTTCACGCCCCGCGTCCGGGCCCTCGTCGACACGGCGATCGTCCGCCGGCTGGCCCGCGTCTCGCAACTGGGTCTGGTGGCGCTCGTCTATCCGGGCGCCGTGCACTCGCGGCTGGAACATTCGCTGGGCGTGTACCGTCTGGCGCTCGAGTTCCTGGTGCGGCTCGCGGGCGACGAGCGGTTCGCGGCCCTCGTCGGCGCGCAGGACGCCTCCGCCTTCCTGGCCGCGGCCCTGCTCCACGACGTGGGGCACTGGGCCTACTGCCACCCGCTGGAGGACATGGGGCTGCCGGAACTGCCCCGCCACGAGTCGCTGCTGCGCGGCCTGCTTCTCGAGAGTGAGGCTGCCGGCATCCTGACCACCGACTGGGGCCTCGACCCGGCCCGCGTCGCCGACCTCGTGGACGGCACGGCATCCGACCCGGCGGGCCTCGTGCTCCGCTCGCTGCTCTCCGGCCCCATCGACGTCGACAAGATGGACTACCTGGCCCGCGACAGCCTGCACGCCGGCGTGCCCTACGGCCGCCACTTCGACCAGGACCGGCTGCTCGCCAGTCTCTGCCTCGACGAACGCGGCGAGGCCCTGGCCATCACCGAGAAGGGCCGCACCGCCGCGGAGTTGCTGGTCTTCGCCCGCTACGTGATGTTCAGCGAGGTCTACTGGCACCACGCCGTGCGTGCCGCCACGGCCATGCTGCAACGTGCGGTGTGGATCGTGCGGCCCGCCATCGATCCCGCCGGCCTCATGCGCAGCGACGACGCCTCGTTCGCCGACTGGCTCACCCGGGCCGCCGCGGGCACGCCCGCCGCGCCGCTCGTGGCGGGGCTCTTCGGACCGACCCGACGGCTCTTCAAGCGGGCCGCCTCTTTCGACGCCCTGCACCACCCGGAGGTGCACCGCGCCATCGCCGGCCGCAGCTACGCCGACACCACCGCGCTCTCGGCCCGGTTGGCGGTGCGGCTCTCGGCCCGGCTCGCCATGCCCGTCGATCCACACACCCTGCTCGTCGACGCTCCACCTGCCGAACGCGAGGTCGAATTCCGCCTCCAGGTGCGGGAGCGTCCGGCGCGGCACGCCGCGGACGGTCCACACCGGTGGCGGAGGCTGGAGGACGTGTCGCCCGTGGTGCGCAGCCTGGCCCACGAACAGTTCGACGACCTCGTGAAACGGGTGCGGATTTTCGCCGCCCCCGAGGCGGCGGCCGCCATCGCCCGCTGCGCAGATCTCGAGGAGATCATCCTCGAGGCCGTGGCCGACTGATCGGCAGCGCCACCGACCGCTTCACCACGACATGGCCCGCGATGCCCTGGCCTGTCGGCGGCTCACTTCGCCGTGCCGCCCGGAAGCTTGCCTTCCTTCAGCAGCGCCCCGAACGTGGGGCTGCCCGGCTTGGCGGGGTCGCTGGGCAGCGCCGCCACCTCCTCCAGCGCCTTGCGAATCTTGGCCGTGTTTTCCTTGTCTTCCTTCTTGTCGAGCCGCTCGGCCAACGCGTGGCCGTAGGCGTTGCGGTCTTTCTTGCTCTTGCCCATGTGGCAGACGTTGCACTTCTCCGCCTCCACGGCCGCGGCCAGGGGCGAGCCGTCCTTGACGTACACGGCCTTGAACTCGTCGAAGAACTGCTTGATCGCAAAGGCATCGCGCGCCGAGAAGGCCACCAGCGCCACACCCACGCCCACCATGCACGCCAGCCTGCTGCTGCGAATCATCGGAGTACTCCGGAGGAATCGTTCCTGGGGCCGGCCGACATGGGCCGTACGTCCCCTTCACTAGACAAATCCCTGTCGTCAGCGTCAAGCACGCGTCGGGCGCCGCCGCCGGCGCCGGCTTCAGACTCCGGCGCCGCGGCTGGGGGCACGTCCACCGGCCGCCGTTCGGATGCCGCCCGCCACCACAGCGCGGCCACGACCACGATCAATCCCAGGAGCGGCACCAGCCAGGGCAGCCTCGGGGCCACAGGGCGGGATACCGGGATGGCAGCCACCGCCGCGGTGCGCGGCACCGAGACCGCGATCCCCTCCTCGGCGGCACAGGCCGCCAGGTCGGCGGCCAGTTCGGCCGGCCGCTGATAGCGGTCGGCGGGATCCTTGGCCATGAGCCGCATCAGGATGGCGCCCAACCGCCGCGGCACGTCGGGCCGCAGGTCCTCGATCGCGGGTGGCATCGCCTGCTGGTGCTGAAGGAGCTTTTGCACCATCGTGCCGTCGCCGAACGGCGGCCGTCCCACGAGCATGAAGAACATCGTGCAGCCCAGCGAATAGAGGTCGCTGCGCACGTCGGCCGCCCGCGGGTCGCGGGCCTGCTCCGGGGAGATGTAGTCGAACGTCCCCAGCGTCATGCCACTCACGGTCAGGTCGTGGTCTCCCGACACGTGATGCAGCCGGGCCAGACCCATGTCGACGATCCGGGCCCGCCCGGCCGGGGTGATGACGATATTGGAGGGCTTGATGTCGCGGTGCACGACGTCGCGCTCGGCCGCATGCTCGAGCGCGTCGGCGATCTGGATCGCCACGTCGATCGTGCGGCCCAGATCGAAAGGCCCGCCCTCGCGGACCAGGTCCCGCAGATTCGTGCCTTCGATGAACTCGAAGACGATGTAGTGCCAGCCCTCCTCGCTGCCGACCGCGTGCACCCGGCCGATGTTCTCGTGGTCCAGTCGGGCGGCCGACTGGGCCTCGTTGCGAAACCGCTTCAGCAGTTCCTCGTCGTCGGACTGCTGGCGGGCCAGCACCTTCACCGCCACCGTGCGGTCGAGCGTGGTGTCGAGGGCCCGGAACACGGCCCCCATGCCGCCGCCGCCGATGAAGCTGTCGAGCCGGTACGGCCCGAGCATCGTTCCTTCCAGCGTGCGGCCGATTTCGGCGCTCGAGGCCGGAGGCGCACCCGGCATGGGCCGGGGCCAACTCGCGGAGTCGCCGCGACCCGGCTCCGTACCTTGCGGCGAAATCACGGTGGCGTCGTCGGGCGGCAGGGCGGCCCGGGCCCGCGAACTTCCGCCGCGGGGCCACGACTCGGAAGGACGCTCGTGAACGGACATGCTCCGACCCTAACACCGCCGCGCGCGGCCGGTCAATGCGACAGCCGCGCGCAAGAAAAAACCCCGCCCCTCGGTGACCCGAGGGGCGGGGCTGTTCGTGTCAGAAGTCGAAGCCTGTCGTCAGGCGGACATCTTCCGCCGGCGGTGCTTCATCACCTGCAGTCCGACCAGGGCCAGGAAGCCCACGCCGGCGAGGCCCAGCGTGGAGGGCTCCGGCACCGCGGCGACGCGGAAGCCGATGGCGGCCGAACCGTTCATGGCGATGAAGGAAGCACCCGTCAGGGCCGGACTGCCGGTGGCTGAATTAAAGGCACCACCGACGGAGTACACCTGCGTGGCCAAAGTCGGATTCGCCGTCTCGCTGAATTCGCCCACGTTGCCCGTCAGATCGAACGCTCCGTAGGGAGAGAACGAGGCGTTGGTGAAGGCCCCAACTGCTGTCGTGCCGGACGAGTTGTAGTTCGCCGAATTCGCGATCGTGAAGTTGGTGATGGCCGTGGACGATCCAGAACCACCGGTGGGAGCCGTGTTGCTCGACGTCCCGTAGGCGAAGTAGGCAGTCGTGGCCGGATTGTAGTAAGCGGCCTTCTGCTGCTGGTTCACAGTGGGCAGGAAGACCGTGGCAGCCGCACTTCGGGCGATCACGGAGCCCGTAGTGGCGTTGCTCGGGATCGTGTACGCACCGCTCTCCATCGACGACACGTTCGTCGTCTGGCCGTTCTGCAGCCAATTGATGAACCGGGCCGCACTATACCACGAGACGAAGTTGACCGGCCGGTTCGCGAAGCCGGACTTCACGGCATACGTGAATGAGCCGGAAGAACCCGACTGGGTGATGCCGCCATTCGCGTTCGTGCCCTGATTGGCGTTGTAGATCGAATTCGTGTTCGAACGTCCCACCGCGTTGAGAAATTCGGCGTACTGGGTATTGGTCACCTCGTACGTGCCGATACGGTACGCGCTCGACACGGCACCGAGACTGTTCACCGGGTTGTTGGCGTTGCCGGGGTTTCCGACAGTCCGGTAGTCGATCACCACACCGAACGCCGTCGCTGCCAGGCTGGCCACGGCGAAGGCCAGGCTGCCGGCAAAGGCCCGGGCGTTGAGCATCCGGGCGCCGCGGCCGCTGCCCCAGGTCCAGCGCTTCTGGCGCCGGCAGTGCATGCCGCTCACTCGCGAGGGCGGATTGCCCTGGCGGCGGTATTCGGGGAACCGGCTCCGCTTCTGCGTGGGCTCGCGATCACGACCGAAGTCGACCGCGTAGCTCGCATCGAGATCGTCACGATAGACTTCCACGGCTGCGCTCATGACACTGCTCCTTTGAAAAGAGTCCCACGTGGGGACGGTTTCATCTGTCCAAATCCTCGATCTGCCACCCGCCGGCCAAGCGGCCAAAAAACGGGCACCGACCACCGAACCTTCACCACCCAACCTCGATCCTGCGGAACGGCTCGCGGCCTCCGCCGCCACTGCTCCTAGACAAACTGCCAAGCACCGCGACGTTCGCCGACCCGACGGGCCTCGGCGAACAGCGACATCAGCGCGTCGGCACCGGACACGCCGGGCAGGTACACCCAGGCTCCGAGTTGACGGGCCCACATCTCCTCGTCGACGCTGTCCTCGGAGCCGCACACCACCAGCAACGTGCCCGGCCGGCTGGCGTACTCCTCGGCGATCTCCACCGTGTCACTGACGCGGTCGCCCAACGGCTGGGCGATGTCGGCGATCACGAGTTGGTAGTCGCCATCGACGACCGACCTGAGCTCCGCGGCGTCCGCCGGCGTTTCGCACGCCGACCAGCCGCTCAACTCCGAAATGGCGTCGAGACGGTTGCGAAAACCGTCGTTGCCCGACACCACCAGGCACTTCAACAAACCGGGCGCACGTGCCATGCGTGACGCTGGAGCCTGACCGGCCAGCGAACGCACTTCTTCGGACGTGATGCCCACGGCCACGACCATCATCTCGCACCTCCTTTGTGGTGGAACGCCCACCAGTGATCCGCGCACCGCGTGCCGACTCGACGGCCGCCTCGAGGGCGACCGCCACGTCGTCAACCGCAGCACTCCGGATCACGCTGGCCCGGATGTGCTCGCGGTCTTCGCGGCACAGGGAAGGAGATGCACGCGCCGTGCCAAACGGCGCCGAGCGTTTCGTCACGACGCGCACGACCCGCAAAACCCGCGGCAGATGACGCGCAAAAAAATTCCTGCGGGCCCGGACGCACGACAGCGTCGCTTCACCAAGATGGTGCGACGAAAGCCGGGCTCGCCAGGCCTCACGTGCAAAAAAGCCTGGTTTTCCAGGGCCATTCGCACACATCACCGGATTGGTGGGCGGCTCACCGGAATGGTGCGGCCGCGGCCCGCTTCTCGTTGGCTTGCGGTTCCGCCCCGCGGCTCGTTACGGTGCGGCTGAGTTCTACGACAAGCCACCGGCACCGCGCTGACGACGTGGCCACCAGAAAGACAGCCATGCGGTTCGCCATCTCGTTCGTGTGCCAGCAGGGTGACCTCGAAGTGAAGGCCCTGCTTCTGGCGGCGTCCCTGCGTCGCTACCTGACGGCCGCCGCCGACCTGGTCGCCTGCCTGCCCGAGCCGGAGTCGCAGTGGGGCGCCGTCTCTCCGCAAACGCGACGGTTGCTCGCGTCCCTTGGCGTGCGCACCGTCCCGATCCGCAACGTGATCGACGATGCCTATCCCATCGGCAACAAGGTGACGTGCCTCGACGCGGCCACGAACGCCGAGCGCATGGTGTTCCTCGACACAGACATCCTCTGCATGGAGGCCTTCGACCCAGGCCGCTGGTTCGCCCACGGGTTCAACGCCAAGCCGGCCGATGCGGTCGGGTTCGCGGACAATCCCCAGGACTGGCGGGCGGTGTATGGGATGTTCGGCCTGGCAGGGCCCGACCGCCGCGTGGTCACGTCCGTGGCGGGGCAGGTAATCTGTCCGTACTTCAATGCCGGCGTGATCGGCGCGCCCGCCCGCTCGGGACTGGGGGCGCTGTGGGCCGACTGCTGCCGCACCCTGGCGGCGGCCGACTCCCTCTGGGACAACCGCTCGCTGCCGGCGAAGTGGCCATTCCTCGACCAGATCTCCCTGCCGGTCGCCGTGACGCGCGCCGGGCTCGAGGTCTCGCTCCTCGACGAGCGGCTCAATTTTCCGGCCAACCTCAAGCCCCTGGCTGCAGGGGAGGGCGGGCCGATCCTCTGCCACTATCACCGTCCCGACGTGATCCGCCGCGAGCCGCGTCTGCTCGAGTTGGTCGCGGGCCTGCTCGACCAACATCCGGCCATCGCCGACGTGATGGCCACGGCACCGGCCTGGCGGCAGGTGCTGGCCCGGTGCCGATCGGCCCCTTCACGCCGACATCCAGCCCGTGGGCCGGAGGGGATCATCACGGGATTCCCCCGCAGCGGCACCAGCCGCCTGTGCGGACTGCTCCACGGCCTCGCCGATCACGTGGCGATCAACGAACCGCGGGGCGTGGCCCCGGCTCTCAACCACACCCACCGTCCCTGGCGGCTGCCGCTGTTCTACGCCGCGCTGCGCTGCCAGATCGTCGACGGCGAGCCGATCGAGAACAAGGTCGTGGGTGGCCGGGTCATCGAAGACACGACACTGGTCGATGCGTACGAGACCTACGTGCCCACGGTGAGCCGCGAGGATTTTGCGCTCTGGACCAAGAACACGATGTCCTACGCCATGCGGCTGCCGCAGATCCGCGACGTGATGCCGGAAGCGGCCATCGTGGCCTGCGTGCGAAACCCGTTCGACACCATCGCCTCCTGGATCTCCACGTTTCCGCACCTCCGGGATGCCGCGGTGGAGCGGTTTCCCGTCGGCTCCCCGGCCGACCGGTTCCTGGATGCCCGACAGCGGGAGCAGATCGCCGCCATCGGCGCCTGCGACGACCCGCCCCTGCGCCGGGCCCTGCTCTGGCGGCACCTCGCCGAGACATTGCTCGTCAACAGGCACCACGTGCTGCTCGTCCGCTACGAGGACCTGGCCGCCGACCCGACCGGCACCATGGCCCGCATCCTGGGAGCGTTGCCGCGCCTCTCCTTCACCAGCGATCTCGGCCATCTGCGTCCCTCGCCGCCCCGCGTCGCCAGACGGGTCGGCCTGACGCCGGCCGACGTGGCGGCAATCCGCTCCACCTGCGGCGATCTGGGCCGCGCCCTGGGCTACGACCTCGACGCGGAACCGCCCCTGCCAACCGCCATCGACGCGGCCTGATCCCGCGCTCCACGGCGTCCCCTTGTCGCGCCGCCGGAACCTGTTCGGACTGGCCGGCTCGAGGCGCGTCCGTGTAGTAGGGCGTGGTGGGGCCGACTAGACTTTGGCCGCAGTCGAGTGGCCGGGCTGGTCACTCGGTTTCCCGCTGTGGATTCGGGGATCCCGCCATGCACTGCCACTCGCCGCCACATGTTCCATGATCGTCTGGCTGGCTTCTTACCCCCGTTCCGGCAACACGCTCGCCCGGCAGATGCTCCGCCAGGCCTTCGACTGCGAGAGCTATTCGCAATACAACGACCCGCTCGACATCGGCGGCCGGCCCGAGGTAGCCGCGGCCGTCGGGCACCGCTCCTACGCGGGCCCCTGGCAGGCGTTCCTGGAGGAGGCCCGCACGTCGGCAGAGCTCCAGCTCGTCAAGACGCACCATGCCCCGCAGGATGACGCGCCGGCGATCTACCTCGTCCGCGACGGCCGCTCGGCGGCGGTCTCCTTTTTCCACCTGCTGCGCGACGTCCGCGGCCGCGAGAACGTGACTCTCGAACAGGTGATCGAGGGACAGACGCCGTTTGGATCCTGGGGCAGCCATCTCGATGCCTGGCAGCCGCTCGACCGTCCGCGCACGCTGCTCCTGCGGTTCGAGGACCTGACCGACCGGCCACAGCAGGCCATCGCCGCCATCGCCGGGTTCCTCGACCGCAGGCCGGTGGCCGAGTGGCGCAACGACCTTGAGCGCCTGCAGGACCTATTCCCCGGCTTCTTCCGGGCCGGTTCCGACACCGCGAATCTCGCCGAAATGAACGCCGCCTGCCAAACGCTCTTCGAGTCGCGACACGGACCCTGGCTGCGACGGCTCGGCTACATCGCCTGATATCGAGAAGAACCCCACCCACATGCCACGGTTGTGCGACAACGCGTATCAGCAGTCAGCGGGCGAACCGCTGCGTGACGTGCTGCTGGCCCACGGCCTCGACCTGGAAGCCCCGGTGCCCGCACTGCCACGCCGGATGCGACACGTGGTCAGCCCGTTCGCCGCCGCCCCCGGCAGCCAAGCGGAGCGGATCCAGTCACTGACGTTCACCGCCATGCGGGAGGCGGCCACCTTTGCCGCCGACGCAAACGCCGGTCAGGTCCCACTCCACATCGGCTTTCGGGCCGCCGTTCTGGCCGGCGATGTCTCCTTCGCGCAGCGCTTTTTCACCGACACCGTGCCGCTGGCCCGTTCCGCCGCTGACCTGCGAGCCTTCCAGGTGCCGCGGCCGCTGCCGCTCGTGTTCGACGTGATCGAAGCGGCGGTCGACGACGGCTGCGACCACGTCATCCTCACCAACGTCGACATCTGCCCGCTGCCCCACTTCTATCGCGCCGTGGCCCGGCTCCTCGACCTCGGCTTCGACGCCCTGATCATCAACCGGCGGACGCTGGCCGACGGGGCCGCGGATCCGTCGTGGCTGCCGCTGTGGTGCGCCGACCCGGGACGAATCCACGAGGGCTACGACTGCTTCGTGTTCTCCGCCTCGGCAGCCAGACGCTTCGTTCGCAACGATGCCTGCGTGGGGGCCGGTGGCGTGATGCGCGGCCTGATCTACGACATGGTGGCCGTGGCCTCGCGGCTGCTGATCCTCACCGACGCGCACCTCACCTGCCACCTCGGCGACGACAAGACCTGGACGCGGCCCGAACTACGGGATTACATCGACCACAACTGGCAGGAGGCGATCGCCGTGCTGCGGCTCGTGGCGGCCGCCAACCCGGACCGCTTCGCCGCCTTCTGCGCCGCCCTGCCCGACCGCGTGCGGGTGGAACGGGATGCCGCACAGGGCATCCGGCTGTCGCGGGCCCCAGGATCGCAGGGCTCCTTCCCACGGCTCGATTCCTGAGCGGCCCCGCGTCCGAGCGTCACGGCTCATCGGGACAGGCGTCGACGACGGCCTCGCGCAGCGCTGCGGAGATGAAGATCGCGTCACCGAGGCGCAACTGGCCGTTGCGGCCTTCCCTGGTGGGAAACAAGGTGAACAGCCCGTAGCCGCGGGCCTGGAGGTGGGCCCACAGGTCGTGGAGGAGCGGCGCGCCTTCATAGTGCGGCACGAAGAACGTTTCGGTGAAGATGGCGTCGACCCGCGACTCCCGCAGCAGCCCCTCCATGCCGCGCAGCGCCGCCATTTCTCCCCCCTGGATGTCGAGCTTCACGATGTCGATCCGTGGGATCCCGTGCCGGCGGCAGTAGTCGTCGAGCGTGACCACGGGAACGTCGATCCGCTGCTGCGGGCCGTCGCGGCCGGGATAGTAGCGCCGCGCCGCGGACGGCCGGGCCAGCAACGACGACGTGTACGGCAGCCGGTTCACCTGGAACGCCAGGGTGCCCGTCCGGTCGGCCACGGCCACGTTCTCCAGTCGCACGCGCGGATCCGCCCCCAGCCGCTGCGTGAGGTGCGCGAACGACTCGGGATGAGGCTCGAAGGCGTGGAGCGTGGCGGCCGGGAACAACGCCAGGTAGGCGGCGCTGAGCCGTCCCACCGCCGCGCCCACGTCGAAGATCGTGGTCGGCGGCCGGCCGTCGAACAACCGTGCGAGCACCGCCTCCCGGTCCCGTCGGTCCAGCAGTTCGCTCGACAACTCGTGGCGGTGCTCGGTGGGACCGTGCGACATGGTGCGTCCGCGCGAGGGAATCGATCCGGGGCCGGAAATCCAGCGTCGATCATACCTGGCGCCGGCCTCGTGCCTCCATTGCATGAATGGCCGGGGGCCGGCCACACTTGATGGTTCGCCGGCACGTGGCGCGACCACCGGCCGGCCCCGTGTTCCCTCGCCCCTCGCATGCCATGCCAGCCTCCGTACGTCCTCTGCTGTCGGTGATCGTCGCCTTCCACGACATGGCCCGCGAGGCCCCGCGGACGCTGCACACGCTCTCTCCGGCCTACCAGCGGGGCGTTGACGCCGGCGACTACGAGGTGCTGGCCGTTGACTGCGGATCGGCCCGGCCGCTTCCCGAACCGGTCGTCAGCGGCTGCGGCCCGGGCTTCCGGCTCCTGCGCATGGAGCCCGCGGCGTCACCCGCGGCGGCGATCAACGCCGCCGTCCGCGCATCGCGGGGCGACGCCGTGATGCTCTGCATCGACGGGGCCCGGATGCTCACGCCGGGGATCGTGCGACTCACGCTGGCCGCGCTGCGGGCGTTTCCCGACCCGGTCGTCGCCACCCTGGCCTGGCACCTGGGGCCGAAGCCGCAGAACGAGTCGCTGCTGGAGGGCTACTGCCAGCAGGTCGAGGATCGGCTGCTCGACTCCGTCGACTGGGGCCGCGATGGCTACGAGTTGTTTCGCATCGCCAGCCTCGGCGGCTCCTCTGCCGGGGGCTGGTTCCGCCCGCTGAGCGAGAGCAACTGCCTGACGGTGCGGCGCACGAGTTGGGACCGTCTGGGCGGGCTCGAGGAGCGTTTCATCGCTCCTGGTGGCGGCCTCGTGAATCTCGACTTCTATCGGCGGGCATGCACGACCCTGGGACCGCTCGTGATGCTGCTCGGCGAGGGCACGTTCCACCAGTTCCACGGCGGCGTGGCCACGAACGTGCCGCCCGACCGGCACCCCTGGGCCAGGTTCCACGAGGAATACGTGTCGATCCGCGGCATCGACTACGCGTCACCGGAGACGGAGGCCGAGTTCATGGGCACTGTGCCCCCGCAGGCGCTGCCCTTCCTGGCCCACTCCCTGGACCGGCTCCGCGGGGTGGCCCCGTGAGCCGTCACGCGATCCTCGTGCTGGGCATGCACCGCAGCGGCACGTCGGCACTGACCGGAATGCTGGGTGCCATGGGGGCGGCGCTGCCCGGCGATCCGATGCCGGCCACGGCCGACAACCCGACCGGCTATTGGGAATCGCGCGGCATAGCGCGGCTCAACAACCGCCTGCTCGAATCAGCCGGCACCCGCTGGAACGACGATGCCGCCATCCCGGCGAAATGGTTCGCGGATCCAGCGCGGGAGCGCGACCGGGACGAGGCCCGGCGGTTGCTCGATGACGCCTTCGCCGCTGAGACGCTGTTCGCGCTCAAGGATCCCCGGCTTTGTCGCCTGCTGCCGTTCTGGCGCCAGGTGCTCTCCGCGGCCGGCATCGACCACTCGGCCGTGCTCGTGCTTCGCGATCCGCTGGAAGTGGCCCGGTCGCTGGCGGCACGAAAGGACGTGCCCGAGTTTCGCCCGGCGGCCGTGGCGGCTCCGAGCCGTGCGCTGCTGCTCTGGCTGCGCTACGTGCTCGACGCCGAGCGGCACTCCCGTGACCTGCCCCGGGTGGCCGTCGACTACGCCCGCCTCGTGTCCGACTGGCGGGCCGCGGTGGAGCCGTTGCTGGACGCCCTGCCCATCGCCCTCCCCACCCCCGGCTCCGCCGCCGCCGCTGCCCTGGCGACACTGTCCGATGCGCGACTGCACCGCAACCGTGCCGAGAAGGAACAGGGCGAGGGCGGTGTTGCCAGGGGGCTGGGCCGGCTGCGCACGCTCCATGCCTCGCTTGTTGCCGTCGGCGGTCTGGCCCGGCCCAGCACGGCGGCTGAAGCAGACGCCCTGGCATCCACGTTCGATCGCCTCGTCGCCCTTTACGCCCCGCTGCGTCGGAACGCCGACCCGCTCGCCGAACGCGACGACTGGTCGCAGGCGATCCTCGCGCATGTGGCGGAAGGTGAGGCACAGCCTCCCGCCACGCGGTCACGACGCATCCTCTTCCTCTCGGCCGCGCCGGCTTCGATTGGACACGTCTACCGCGTCGGCCATCCGGTGGCCGCGCTGACGGCGCGGGGCTGGCAGGCCTCCTGGCTGCCGCTCGACGACGGCGGCGTGTCGGCTCGCCTCGACGATGCCGACATCGTGGTCGTGTTTCGGGCGCGCCGGACTGAGGCCTTCGACTCCGTGCGGGACCGCTGCCGGGCCCGCGGTGTGCCGCTCGTCTATGACGTCGACGACCTCGTCTTCGATCCCGAGTTGATGGCGGCGGGGTTCTTCGCCTATCTCGACGACCTGCCGGAGGCCGACCGGCTGCGCTGGCTGGCCGATGCGGCGTCCTACCGCGACGCGCTCGCTGCCTGCGATGCCGCCGTGCTCACCACCGCGCCGCTGGCCGCGGCCGCAGGCCGCCACTGCACGCGCCTGGCCGTGCTGCCAAACTGCCTCGATGCGACGCTCACGGGCCTGGCCGATGCCGCATGCGCGGCCGTCAAGCCGTCGGCCGCCGACGGCCGCCCGAGACTCGGCTTCGCCAGCGGCACCCCCACCCACCGGCGCGACTTCGCCGTCGCCGCCACGGCCCTGGCTCGCCTCTTCGACCGCCGGTCGGAACCGCTGCTCGTGGTCGTCGGTGCCCTCGACCTGGCCGCCTATCCTGAATTGGCACGGCACGCACCGCGCATCGAGGCCCGGCCGGGCGTGCCGCTGCACGACCTGTTCGGCGAAGTGGCGAGATTCGACGTCAACCTGGCGCCGCTGGAGCTGGGCAACCCGTTCTGCGAGGCCAAGAGCGCTGTCCGCTGCCTGGCGGCGGCGGCCGTGGGCGTGCCCAGCGTGGCATCGCCGACGGTGCCGCTGTGCGACGCCATCCTGCCCGGATCGACGGGCCTGCTCGCCGCCGACGCCGGGGCCTGGGAGCAGGCGCTCGAGCGTTTGGTGGACGACGACGCCGGCCGCCTCAGCATGGCCGCGGCGGCGCGCATCCACGCCCGTGCCCGGTTCGGCCCGGAGACCTACGCCGATCTGGCGGAGCGCACCTTCGCCACGCTTGCCGACGCCCCACTGCCGGCGGAGGGCCGCGCATGAGCAGCCTCGACCACCTGAGCCGCTTCGCGCTCATCGTGGGAAACGCGCGCAGCGGCTCCACGCTCCTGGGCGCGGTCCTCGACGGCCACCCCGAGGCGGTGATCGCCAATGAATCGGCCTCCTCGATGGCCCTGTGGCGGGACCTGTCCGCCGCGCAGATCCTCTCCGACGTGCTCGACAACGCCACGCGAAACGCGGCCGCGGGTCGACCTTCCGAGGGCTATCGCTATCAGATCGGCCCGCCGCCGGCCGCCAAGCCGACGCTGCGCGTGGCGGGCGACAAGGTGTGGAATCCGGCCACGCTCATCCTCCACGGCAACCACGCCCTGATCCCGTCGCTCGAGTCGCGACTCGACGTGCCGCTGATGATCATCCACGCCATCCGCGACCCGTTCGACGTGATCGCCACCATGCACGCCCGCAGCGGCGCCCCGGTGGCCGACCGGATCCGCTGGTATTTCATGCACTGCGAGGCGGCGGCCGCGATCCGCGACCGGTTGCCCGCCGACCGCTTTCTCGACAGCCACCACGAGGATCTGCTCGCCGATCCGCCGGCGGCGATCGAGCGGCTGTGCGGATTCCTGCAGCTGCCGGTCGATCCCGCGCACGTCGCGGCGGTGCAGGCCAGGCTCTTCGACCGACCGCGCCGCACGCGCAGCACGGTCCACTGGCAGGAGGCCGACGTGACGGCGATCCGCGCCGGCATCGACCGGTTCGCGTTTCTGTCCCGCTACGCCAGCGGACCAGGCGCGGCCGACGACTGACCGCGCGCCGGACGGTGGCTCATGGCGCGCGCGGCGCTCCGTCGTCGTCGAGGAACTCGACCCGGCCGCTGTCGACGTCATAGATGGCGCCGATCAGGCGCAGCTTTCCCTGCTTGCGGGCCGCGGCGAGGAGCTCGCTGTTTTCGAGGAGCATCCGCATCTGGAAGCGGACGACAGCCTCCACGGCCGCGTCCACCTTGGCGTCCTTGGGGAGATTCGTCTGAATGGACGCGATCCCTGGCCCCAGCGCGGCGGTGAGCCGCGACATGTTGCCGGGCAGCGGCTTGCCCTCGACCGTCGCCGTGACGGCGCCGCATTTCGTGTGCCCCAGCACGAGGATCGTGTGCACGCCAAGCGCGGCAACGCCGTATTCGAACGTGGCATTCACCTCCGGCGTGTCGAACCCGCCGGCGTTGCGGCACACGAACATGTCGCCCACGCCCATGTCGAAGATCATCTCCACGGGCACCCGCGAGTCGGCGCAGGTCAGCACCCCGATCGACGGGGACTGCCCGTCGGCACCCGTCTTGGCCACCTTCTCCTGCTGCCAGGTGTGGGCGATCGCCTTGCCGTCGAGAAACCGGCGGTTGCCCGCTTCGAGGACGGCCCGGGCCTTTTCGAACGGAACCTCCGCCACACAGACGGGCTGCCAGCAGGCTTGGCAGAAGGCGGCGAGCGCGACCACGGACCGAATCCAGCGACTGGACATGGTGGAAACTCCAGGGAGAAGTGATCGAGTGATCGGGTCACTGTACCGCGCGTGCCCGGCATCGTCAGCGGCGGCACCGGAGGCGTGCCAGCATCGCCACCAGCGCGACGGCCACCCCCGCCGCCCCCGCCGGTTCCGGAACGATGACCACGTCGAACTGCGGTGTGACGGTGAGGAGCATCTCGCCCTGCCCGGTGGCTGCCGCCGCACGAAAGTCGAGGTCGATCCTCTGAAAGGCCCCGGGCGGGCCGACGGGAGTGAGGCCGAGAAACATGTTCACGGCATACATCTCCCATCCCTTGTTGAGGAAGTTGAATCCCAGCACGCCGGCGATCGACGGGTCTATGTCGATGATGCCGACCGAGACGTCCCGCTGCACGACATCCACGCCACCGTCGGCCGTGGGCAGGGACAGTGCGTCGATCGTCAGCACCGGAATCTGCGTCTGCCCACCCACGCCGGCGACGGTCTGAATGGACGTGGCCTCGTTGTCGAACGTGCCGTCGCCGTCACGGTCGAGGCCGAGCGCGAACGCCATGCTGCTGGAGAGGATGCACTGCTGGGCGCCCGTGTCCAGCAGAAAGCTGCCCTGCCGGACCACCGCCCCCGAGCGCACAGATACCGCCGCGAAGGGCAGCGGGGCGTTCTCGGGCAGCGGATCGGTGGGGTTCTGCTGGCCGGTCTGCGGGAACGTGACCATGGTGAGCGGCACGGCGTAGCGATGGACGGCGCTCGAGGCGATGGGGGTGTTGAACGCCACTGTCATTGCCGGTGCATTCATGTTGGCCTGCTGGGACAGATCGAGGCTCACGGTGCGGCCCAGCATCAGCGGCATCCCGCCGATGCCAGGATAGAAGCCCAACTCCTGCTGCGATGCCTGCAATCGCACGGCTGACAGCGACAGTGGCACTCCGCTGGCGCCGGCGAAGGAGAATGTGCAGGGTTCCGAGACGCGGGTGGCGGCGGGGCCGGCGATGCCGAAATCGGTGTACGTGGCCACGGTCTGTAGGCCGGCCGCCGTCAGATCAGCGCTGGCCGACTTGGCGAGCAGGATGCCGCTGGCTCCGGTGTCGAGCAGAAACTCGTTGTTGGGCGCCAGATCGAGCACTTGCCCGCGGACTGTGACAGCGACCTGCACGGTGGGCTGCGCGAACGCGACTTCGTCCGCGCCCCCCAGATCGATGAAGCCCGGGGAGGCGACTGCGGGACCGCCCCAGGCGGCAGCGCACACGGCCAGAATCATCGGCAGGCGGCGCAAGGCTGCCTGCCGTTCAGCGGTCATTTCTTCACGTCGCATGCCGGACCTTCCCAGGACGTTCACCGTCGCACCGGTCCGTGGCCACCGGGGCGGTCGGGGGCGCGGGCCTAGCAGCCAGAGTCTCGCACGGTACCCCATGTGCTGGCCCGCCGATCGTGAGAAGATCGTGAGCCGCGCCGGGAAAGCCCGGCTTTGCGGCGGCTCAGGGTCCGGCGCGGCGGAGTTGGTCGAGCAGGTTGCCCACGTCGTCGTGCACCTGCTCCGAGCCCAGCACCACGAGGCTGCGACCCTGCGCGAAGTAGGCCACCTTGCCGGGGCCGCCGTGCACGTCCCAGAAGTCGGGATGGATCGTCTGCTGGATGATGTCCACGAGTGCCAGTGCCTGGTTCGCGCCGCCGCCCGACGCCGCCTTCTGCCCCTCCCCATAGTCCCGCAGCAGGGCCTGCCGGCTGGCTCCCAGCCGGATCGCCAGGTGCCGTTGCATGCCCTGCAAGGCGTTGCTGGCGGTGAAGCGCGGATGGCCGCCGATCTCCTGGTGCAGGCCGAGCAGTTGCCGCACGGCTGTGGCACGTTCATCGGGCGTGCGCGCACGGCCTTCTTCCTTGACGGCAGCGGCCACTCGCTCCCGCAAAACGGCCAGAGACACGGGCGGAGGCCCGGCCAGGGCGGCGCCGGCCTGCAAGGCGGCCGCCATGGCGAGCACGACCACCACGAACCCCCGGCACGCGCGGGCATGGCAGCGCGAGACTCGGGTTTCCGACCGCATGGGAGAACCTCCGCGCGTGGCGGCTCAAGCGCACCCCGCCACTTCCGGCATTCTACTGCTGGCCGGCGGGCTTGCCTGCGCGCAGGCCGTGCCTTGCCGCGGGGCAGCCTCCGAGCCTAAAAGCCCACGTTCACAACCGCCGCGACGGGCCGTCCGTGCGGGCCGTGACCGCTGCCGCGCCGCCGCGCATGTCGTCGACCAGTTCCACGAGGTCGTCCGGCTTGACGGAGAACTGGCCGATGTAGGGCCGGGTGTAGGCCATCAGGATCACGAAACAGCAGGTGATCCCCACCGCCACCATCGACAGGGCGATGCGCCGGGCGCGGTAGCTTTCGGCGTGGATCAGGCCCACGCCCAGCAGGGTGAGGATGGCCAGCGTGCCGATGATGCTCCAGCGCGCCGGTGGCGGACGGGTGGCGGCGAT
>QWPN01000166.1 GCA_003671185.1 Planctomycetota bacterium | reverse complement strand
TTTCCAGATGCCCAGACCGCGATCGGGGAGCACGAACACCTTCGTCGTGCCGGCCACCAATTCCACGAGCAGCACACCCTCGCGCAGCCCCCCCGACAGCCGCCGCGTCCGCACCGCCAAGGGCCCGATCGCCACGTCCACGCGATCGGCGATCGAGATCGCGGTCGCACCGCGGGCCGCGGTCGCGCCCCCGTGATGGGGCCAGATCAGCTGCAGCGTCTGCGACGACATGTGGTGGCTCCTGCGGTGGATCGTCTACCATGCCCCGACCGTCCGGCCCTGTGGCCCGCGCCAGCCCTGTTGTTGTGGCCCGCACCATGAGCGTCAAGCACCACCCGCCGACCGCGTCCGTGGCGGCACCACTCGCCGTGGTGCTGGCCGCCGGCAAGGGCACGCGCATGGGCAGCGACCTGCCCAAGGTGGTCTTCGAGGCAGCGGGCCGGCCACTCGTCCGCTGGGTGCTCGACGCCCTGGAAACAGCCGGTGTCAGTGACCGCATCGTCGTGGTGGGCTACCGGGCCGAACTCGTGGAGGCGGCACTGGCGGGCATCCCCGGCGTGTCGTTTGCTCTCCAACGTGAGCAGCGTGGCACGGGCGACGCGGTGGCCGCCGCCGCCACCGCCATCGAGGACCGCATCCGCAACGACCCGCCGCACACGCGGCGGCCCGTCGTCATCGTGTGCGGTGACTCGCCGATGCTGAGGCCAGAGAGCGTGACGGCACTGCTCGCCGAATTCGAGCGCCGCACGGCGGCCTGCCTGCTGGGCACGGCGGTCACGGCCGACCCCGCCGGGCTGGGCCGAATCGTGCGCGACGCCGCAGGCCGCTTCCAGCGGATCGTGGAGGAGAAGGACGCCACGCCCGCGCAGCGGGAGATCCGCGAGGTCAACATGAGCACCTACGTGTTCGATGCCCGCGATCTGCTGCGCTCGCTGGCTCGGCTCGACAATGCCAATGCCGCGGGCGAGTACTATCTCACTGACTGCCCCGCCCTGCTGTTGGACGATGGCCGGACCGTCGATGCCACGGCCTGCCTCGACCCCTCGGAGACGCTGTCGGTGAACACGCCGGAGCAACTGGCGGCGGTGGCGGCGGTGCTGTCTACACGCGTGACGAGCCCTCCATGGCCTCGTCACGCTGGGTCAGTCGGCGGCGAAGCCAAGGTTCGCACCGACTGACTGGTGCCCGCATCCAGCGGGCCATACACGCGTGACGAGCCCTCCATGGCCTCGTCACGCTGGGTCAGTCGGCGGCGAAGCCAAGGTTCGCACCGACTGATACGGTTCCCACATGATCCGCAGGCGTAAGGCTTCGGGGCTGCCCATGCCCCGTCGCCGGACGTTCGCTGCGGCCTTCCAGGCCTTCGTTCTCTCGGAGGCGTCTGCGCTCCGACATCCATGTCTCCGCTGGCCGTCTACGCCGGCTCTCAGGGCATGGGTATCCCCTCCCCCAATCATTCATCAGGAAGGACGAGGCCGCGCGAGGCTCAAGTGGGAACCGACTGCCGGGTACCCGCATCCAGCGGGCCCTGCCCCCACGACCACAGGGATGCTGAGGAGCCGGCGGGGTACGCGCAGGAGCCGGTGAATCTTTGCGACTCACGAGCAGCGTGCAGTCGGCCATCCGAGCCTCCCGGAGCAAAATCAGCCGGCTCCGAGCATGACGCCGCCGGCGAACCAATCCGAAACGCCTCGGCCCTGCACGCCTCAGCCCACCTGATCCGGTCCGCGATCCATGGCTTCGTCTCGCCGACTCGGTCAGCGGCGTGGCCAATTCGCCGTGCCGCCGCCCATGGTTACCGCCTGCTTGCATGGGGGCGATGATCGGGTCAAATGATCGCTCGGGCCGCGGCCACGCAGCCCCCCAGTCGCCTCTCGAGCGATACCATGAACGACCTGAAGATCTTCAGCGGGCCGGCCAATCCTGCGCTCACGCAGGACATCTGTCGCTACCTCAACCTGCCCATGGGCAAGATTTCCCTGGGGAGGTTCCCCGACGGCGAAATCTCCTGCAAGATCGACGAGGACGTGCGCGGCCGCGACGTGTTCATCGTCCAGCCCACCTGCCCGCCGGTCAACGAGCACATCATGGAATTGCTCGTGATGATCGACAGTTTCAAGCGGGCCAGTTCCTTCCGCATCACCGCGGTCATTCCCTACTTCGGCTATGCGAGGCAGGACCGCAAGGACTCGGGGCGCGTGCCCATCACCGCCAAGCTGGTGGCCAACCTGATCACGCGGGCCGGTGCCGACCGCGTGCTGGCGATGGACCTGCACGCCGCCCAGATCCAGGGCTTCTTCGACGTGCCGGTGGACCACCTCTACGCCGCCCCGGTGCTCAACAACCACCTCCAGTCGCTCGACCTGCCCCGCGACGAACTCGTGATCGTGAGCGCCGACGAGGGGGGTATCAAGCGGGCCGTGGGGCACGCCAACCGCCTGGGGGCCCCGCTGGCGATTATCGACAAGCGACGGCTCTCCGCCGACACCATCAAGAGCGCCAACATCATCGGCGCCAGCGTGGAGGGCAAGACGGCCTTCATGTTCGACGACATGATCAGCACGGCGGGCTCGATCTGCGGGGCCGCCGACGTCGTCCACAAGCACGGTGCCAAGGCGATCTACGCGGCAGCCACGCACGGCCTGCTCGTGGGCCCGGCCATCGAACGACTGAAGAGTGCCCCCTTCAAGGGCATCATCATCACCGACTCGATCCCGCTCACACCGGGAAAGATGCTCGCCAACATCACGGTGCTCTCGGTGGCCAGCCTGCTGGGGCAGGCGATCAAGCGGATTCACCGCAACGAGTCGGTGAGCATGATGTTTCAATAAGGCCAGCCACCCGGCCCGACAACGCGGCGTGACGACTGCGGGTCCGAATCGACGCCGGCAACGTGAGGCCGCGTCACGACGGCGGCGGCGAGGCCGAATTCAACCGTGAACTCGGCGAGTCGGATGGGGAGCGTTGGCCGAGCACGAACACCGGGCCCGACGGCGCGGCCGGGGCGTTCGTGGAGTGCTTCCTTGTCTGCGACCAGGCCCCGCTGCAGGCCCCAGTCAGGGGCACCTCAGGGTTTGCCGGCGAGCTCGCCGCCCGGTGGTCCGGTCGACGCATGAGGGGAATCGAGGCAGGACATTCGTCCACCAGGCAGCACAGGACATGGCGGCGGTGCGCGAGATTCTCGCTGCCACGACAGCAGGCGTCCCCCGCCTGGCCGCAACGGTGAACCCGGTCCACGGCCGCAAAAACCGGACTGTTTCCGGCGGCCGGCGGACGGTGAACCTCGCCTCCCGCTGCTCCAGCTGCGACAAGCACGGCCCCTGAAAACCAGCGGTGTTTCCCGCGACCGGCCCGGGGTAAAACAGGGGCACGGATGACTTTTTCCGCGGACCTCGAGCAGCCTGCCTTGCGGAAGCCGCCAGAGATGGCACACTTGTGGGCTTTGCAAGGTCTCCCCACCGCAGAGTTCCTCCATGAGCGATTCACTCGAAGTCACCGCACGCAAAACGAGCGGCTCCCGCGAAGCCCGGCGGCTGCGCCGCCAGGGCCTGGTTCCCGCGATCCTCTACGGCCACGGCGAGAAGTGCGTTGGCCTGGCAGCGAAGCGCGAGGCGCTCGAGGCGGTCGTCCGTCACGGCAGCCGCGTCGTGGAACTCAAGGGCGCCGTGAAGACCAGCGCCCTTGTCCGCGAACTGCAGTGGGACACCTTCGGCATCGAACCCGTGCATGTCGACTTCCTGCGGGTCAGCGCCTCCGACCGCATCAAGGTCCGCGTGCCCGTCGATCTCAAGGGTGAGTGCCCCGGGCAGCGTGCTGGCGGCGTCGTCAACCTCGTGATGCACGAGATCGAACTCGAATGCACGGCCGACCACGTGCCGGAACGCGTGCACGCCCTGGTTGGCCACCTGGAACTTGGGCATACGATCAAGGTTCGCGATCTGGATCTCCCGACGGGAGCCAAGGCACTGGCCGATGCCGACGAAACGGTCGTGTCCTGCACCCTGCCGTCCAAGAAGGCTGGCGAGGAGGCTGTGACCGCACCGGTGGAGCCCGAGGTGATCGGCCGCAAGGCCGCGGAAGAGGGAGCGGCGGAGGCCGGGGAGGGCTGATGGGCGCGAGGGGCCCGCTGCACCGCCACCGCACGGCGCTGACACGTGAAACTGCTCGTCGGTTTAGGCAATCCGGGCCACATCTACCGGGGCACCCGGCACAACGTCGGCTTCGAGGTGTTGGAGGTGCTCGCGCATCGTGCTGGTGCACCCACGCGGCGAGCCCGGTTCCAGGCCGAGACGGCCCAGGCCACCGTGCGGGGCACGCCGGTGATCCTGCTCTGGCCGCTCACCTGGATGAATCTCAGCGGTTCCAGCGTGCTGGCGGCGAGGGACTTCTACAAGATCGCGGATTCTGACATGCTTGTGGTGTGCGATGACTTCAACCTGCCGCTCGATTCCATCCGGCTCAGGCCGAGTGGATCGGCCGGCGGCCAGAACGGCCTCGCCGATATCCTGACGAGGCTGGGATCGACGGCGATCCCTCGGCTGCGGTTGGGTATCGGCCCTGTCCCCAAGGGCTGGAAGTCGGCCGATTTCGTCCTCGGAAAGTTCGCTGCCGAGGAACGGGATCGGGTGGAGGTGGCTCTGCAACGGGCCGCCGATGCCGCCGAGGCGTGGGTGGGTCTGGGCATCCAGGCCGCCATGAATACGTACAACTGACGTTCCCTGACGAGTAGCCACGATTTCGAGGAGCACGATTCCCATGGCGGTCTATGAAGGCATGTTCATCCTGGATCCGGCCAAATATGCCCGCGATCCTGCCGGCGCGGCCAAGCAGGTGGCGGACATGATCGGCCAGCACGGCGGCACGATTCTGGCCGCCCGGCTCTGGGACGAACGCAAGTTGGCCTACCCGATCAAGGGCCACAAGAAGGGCGTCTACTGGCTGACCTACTTCAGCATGCCTGGCGGCGGCCTGACTGCCCTCGAACGGCAGTGCGAGATCAGCGACGACATCATCCGCAAACTGGTGCTCAAGGTCGATGACCGGATCGCGGATGCGCTCGTGCAGCACGCCTTGGCGGGCGACTCCGGCGCCCGGCGGCCAGCAACGCCCGCCGCCGGCCCGGCCCCGAGCTGAATCTCACGGACGGCTGCTTGCAGGCACCGGCCGGGGGGGCTAACCTACCGTTCGGTGTACAGGTATTCAGTAACGCATTGGCCGCGAGGCCCGGGAGGAATGGAGTCATGGCGAGTTTCAACAGGGTGGTGCTGCTCGGGAACGTGACCCGCGACCCTGAGTTGCGGTACATCTCCAGCGGCACGGCCGTCACCGACATCGGTCTGGCCGTCAACGACCGGCGCAAGAATGCCGCCGGCGAATGGGTCGAGGAAACCACGTTTGTCGATGTAACGCTGTGGGGCCGCACCGCCGAAGTGGCCGGCGAATACGTCACGAAGGGCTCGCCGATCCTCATCGAGGGCCGTCTCAAGCTCGACACCTGGGAAAAGGACGGCAAGAAGAACTCCAAGCTCCGTGTCGTTGGCGAACGGATGCAGCTGCTCGGCTCCCGTTCGGGCGAGGGCGGCAAGTCTCCCGGAAAGCCACGTGTCGCGGCCGGACGAGGCGGATCGCCGGCCGAGAATTTCGACCAGAGCCCGAGTTATGATGAGTCGGACGCCGGGCCGCCCCAGGGCGCCGACGACGACATTCCGTTTTGATGCCGCGTCCCCGCGTCGCCAACGAACCCACCCGGAGAGGACCAATCCATGCCAACGAAGGAAGCACCGCTCGTCACATTGGCCGCAGGCCGCCGCCTGCCCAAGGGGAAACGCGGGGGCATCGAGTTGCTGCTCGTGCACGCCGTCGAACACTTGGGCAAGCAGGGCGAGGTAGTCGAGGTCAAGCGCGGCTATGCCTACAACTTCCTCCTGCCGCAGGGGCTGGCCACGATTGCCACCGACCACCACAAGCGCATGGTGGAGAAGCACCGGGCCAAACTCGAGGAGATCGCCCGGGAGCGTCTGGCCGGCCTGAGGGCCGTGCTCGAGGAACTGGTGCGCACGAGCGTCACGATCGAGGCCAATGCCAACGACGAGGGGCACCTCTACGGGTCGGTTGGCGCGGCTGAGATTTCCCGCTCGCTCAAGCAGCAGGACCTGATGGTGTCCCCCGAGCAGATCATCCTGCAGGGGCCGCTCAAGGAAGTGGGCCTGTACACGGTGCGAGTGAGGCTGGCGAACGAGGTCGAGGGCGACCTCAAGGTGTGGGTGGTGCCGAGCAGCAGTGACGCCGTCGCCAAATAGCCCAGCGGTCGGCCGACGGGCAGTCTGCAGGGAGGCCGGACGATGATCGGACCTCGCGACGGAGTGCAGGGAGGATCCAGCCGGCGGCGCAGTGGCCGTGGGGCGACGGCATCGGCCGGGCCGGCGACCGTGCTTGACGGCCGTGATCGTCCCGCCAATGTCGACGCCGAACGGGCGGTGCTCGGCAGCATCCTCCTCAAGCCCGACGTCTGCGACGACGTGGCCTTGGTGGTCCGGCCCGAAGACTTCTCCGACGAGTCGCACCAACTCCTCTACCGTCACCTGCTCGAACTCCACGATTCGGGCAAACGGATCGACGCCACGATCGTCCTGGAGCGACTGCGGACGCAGGGCGACCTGGAACGGATCGGCGGCGCCGCATCCTTGGCGGACGTGGTCGAGGCCGTGCCCCACGCGGCGCACGCCACCCACTACGCCCACATCGTGCGCGACAAGTCGATGCTCCGCGCCCTGATCGACGCGGGCACCGACATCCTCCGCGAGGCCTACGACTCCGCCGATGAACCGCGGCAACTGCTGTCCAGGGCGGAGGAACGGATCTTCTCCATCCTGGAGCGGCGGACTTCGGCCGAGGCGAAGCCCATCCAAAGCGTGCTCGAGGAGGTGATGGTGCGGATGGACGCCCGCATGAGGCACGAGCACGCCATCGGTGGCGTGGAGACCGGCTTCACCGAACTCGACCGGCTCTTGGGCGGACTGCACGACTCGGAGCTGCTCATCCTGGCCGCCCGCCCCAGCATGGGGAAGACCGCGTTCGCGATGAACATCGCCGAGCACGTGTCCATCGGCCTGCAGCAGCCGGTGCTGTTCGTGAGCCTGGAGATGGCGAGCATGGAGTTGGCTGACCGCCTGCTCTGCTCAGCCGCCCAGGTCAACGGCCAACGCCTCCGCAACGGCACGATCTCCCAGGAGGATCGGCGGCGGCTGGTGCAGAAGTCTTCCGAAATCGGGTCCTCGCCGCTGTTCATCGACGACACGCCCGGCCGTACGCTGACGGAGATCGCGGCCGTGGCTCGCCGCCTGAAGCGCAAGCAGGGCCTCAAACTGATCGTCATCGACTACCTGCAGCTGATCGAGCCCGACAATCCCCGCGACCCGCGCCAGGAACAGGTGGCGCGGATCGCCCGGCGATTGAAGACCATGGCACGCGAGCTGAAACTGCCCGTGCTCTGCCTGGCCCAGCTCAACCGGCAAGCGGAGGCGTCCCGCGACAATCGACCGCGACTCAACCACCTGCGAGAATCGGGGGCCATCGAGCAGGATGCCGACGTGGTGATGTTCGTCCACCGCGAGGAGTATTACCAGGCGACAGAGGAGGACCGCGAGCGGGTGCGCGGCCAAGCGGAGATCATCGTCGCCAAGCAGCGCAACGGCCCGACCGACGACGTGAAACTGCTCTGGCAGCAGGACTACACCCGCTTCGTGAACCTCGAGCATCGCCCCTACGACGACTTCGAGCAATTCAGCGGCTTCACGTGAGCACGGCCTGCCAGGCCCCGCGCTCAGGGGCGCAGCCGCTTCTCCCGACGACCGATGCGACCGCCGGCATGCCCACGGCCCGACGTCCGCCTGAGTCGCGTGCCGTCCCGTCGGTGCGGCGTGTTTCAAGGCTTCCGCCGTGAGGCGGCGCGGTCGGTGCCGGGAGTGACGTCCAGCACGAGGCCGTCGTCGTCGCCCCGCTCCAGCCGCTCCCAGGCAATCGCTCCCATGGCGGCGTTGTCGGTGCACAGCGACCGGGGCGGAATGAAGAGCCGCAGCCCGCGACGCCCGGCCAGCGATTCCAGCGATTCCCGCAGCAGCGTGTTGGCGGCCACGCCGCCGCCCACGGCTACAGCCCTGCAGCCGCTGCGGTCGACGGCCAGTTCTACCTTTGCCATGATCGTGTCCACCGCGGCGCGCTGAAACGAGGCGGCGAGGTCGGCCAGCTCACGGCCCCGGGGAGGTGGTCCCTCCGCGACGGCACCGGGCGGCCGCACCAGGTAGCGTAGGGCCGTCTTCAGTCCGCTGAAGCTCATGTCGAGCCGTTCGCGGTCGCTGGCCAGCGGCCGCGGCAGACGATGGGCCCGCGGGTCACCGCCGACGGCCGCGCGCTCGATCTCCGGGCCGCCCGGATACCCCAGTCCCAGCAGGCTGGCGGCCTTGTCGAAGGCCTCGCCCGCTGCGTCGTCGATCGTGCCACCGAGCCGGTCGAGTTCCAGCGGCGACTTCGCGAGAAACAGCGACGTATGGCCGCCGCTGGCCACGAGGCCCACGCACGGATATTCAATCGCCGCATCGGGGCCGAGTCGGCAGGCATAGAGGTGCGCGGCCACGTGGTCGTAGCCGACGACGGGGACGCCCAGGCTGGCGGCGATTCCCTTGCCCGCGGCAAGGCCCACAAGCAGCGAACCCACGAGCCCGGGCCGCACGGCCACGGCCACGGCTTCGATGTCGCCCAGGCCGATACTGGCCCGCAACAGCGCCTCGTCGATGACCGGGATGATTCGCTCCACGTGGGCCCGCGACGCCACCTCGGGCACGACACCGCGCCAGCGGGCGTGCAGTTTCTCCTGAGAGGCCACCACGCTCGACAACACCTCGCGCCGTCGGGTCACGACCGCGGCCGCGGTTTCGTCACAGGTGGTTTCGATGGCCAGCAAGGGCATGTTGCGGGATTCACGTGCGGCGCCGCCCGGTGCGGCGACGAAGCCCTGCATGAGCATCACCGCCTGGACGGGGGACGGACGGGGACCCCCTCGACCTCGCCCAGCCAGGCTCACGCCTGCGCGGCGCAGGATCGGCCATGCCGGAGAGTTTCAGAAGTCATACCACATGCCGATGCCGGTGCGGTTCTGGTTGTCGTAGACGAATTCGTACTGCGGGTCGGAGCCATACAGGTATTCCAGACCGATGCGGAACAGTTTCTCGCTGCGTCGCCCGCGCCACGCCCAGCCGGCCTGAACGCACACGTTACCGCCCCAGTCGAGTTCCTGCCGGGACATGCCGTTGATGGCGAAGAATGGCGCCCCATGGACGCCGGTGGGCCGGGCCTGGATCAGTTCGGAGCCGAACTGAAATTCCCAGGGCTGCGAACCGCCGGCGTTGAAGAACGCGTAGCCCACCTCGCCGTAGAGTCGCATCCAGTCGAACGCATACCAGGAGTTGCCCCACACGATGCAGTCGCGGACGTAGTTGACCCGAGGGAAGGTCGGGTTTTTGAGCATCGCCTCGTCGCCGAGGTGCGCGCTGTTGTGGTAGTAGGCGAGTTTCGTCTGCCAGCGGCCGACCCCGTAGACGAGCGGCACGCCAAAACGGTAGTCAGCCGAGCGCAGATCGCGATCCTCCTGGGGATCGAGCCTCACAAATGCGGCTCCTTCGATCTGCACCTCGAAGCCCTGGGGATGGAGCACCGAGTCGGACCCGTAACGCAGGATCGACGCCCGGCCACCCAGGGTGGTGTCCCACAACCAGCCGTTTTGCGTCGATGGGTTGAGCGGGTCTGTCCCCGTATCGTCGTACCACACCGAGCCGATGCGGGACTCCTTGGGGCCGGCCAGGTAACTCGTGTAGATGAGGTTGTTGGGCAGTAGCTGCCAGCACCAGGGCCGCGGCGCCCAGAGATCGTCGAAACAATCGGAGCAGCCGCCATACGGCGCGGGGCAGGAGTCCGGGGCAAAGGCTCCTGCCTCGTAGGGTGCATCGAGGATCACCGGTCCCTGCGGCTGTGCGGGCGGCAGTGGCAGTATCCGCCCACCGCCGTCGGTCAGCATCTCGACACCGCCCGGTGCTTCCGATGGTGGCGCGGGCGTGTCGAGCACCACGGCCGCCGCCGGCCTCACCGGCGGCCCGGCCACGGCTGCCAGCACCACGCACCATGCCAGCGCCGCGCGGGTTCGGCAGGCGACTGCGCTGCTGCCCCGAACACAGACGCCGGCTTTCGCAAACAGCATGGGTACCACGTGGCGGTCGCTTGGCGGCGGGTGAAACGGCACACGACAGCGGCTTGCGAAGGCAGTCTGCCGCTGCCACACTCTAGGGCCGGTGCAGAACACCGTCACAGAGAGATCGGTTGCGTGGGCCGCTTTCCACCAGCGTCCAGGCCGCTTGTTTTTCAATACCGCACCGGCGGGGGAAACGGGGCAGAATCGCGAAGCTCGTCTCTCCCCAGCCACCGCTGTCTCGCCCGACCACCATCCCAACGCACATGCAGCCATCACCCCAGAATGACACGGGATCCTCGGCCGGCCCGGTCGCCAGCGTGACGGCGGAAGACGCCGCTGTCGCCGCCGCACTGGGCCGGATACCAAGCGGGCTGTTCGTGGTCACATGGCGGGCGGGCGAGCAGGACCGGGCCATGCTCGCCAGTTGGGTCATGCAGGCGGGATTTGCACCACCGCAGGTCACGATCGCCGTGGCGCCCTCGCGTGACCTGCTGGCGGCGCTGGAACGCGGCGAGCCCTGCGTCGTCAACGTCCTGACGGAGTCGCAACGGCCGCTCGTGGGCCGCTTCGGCAAGCCGGCGGTGGCGGGCGAGGATCCGTTCTCCGGCGTGGACGTAACGCGCACGCCGCGCGGTCTCGCCGCGCTTGCCGAAGCCGCGGCTTGGCTGGAGTGCGATCCCGTGTCGCGGGCCGGCGCGGGAGACCACGTCATGGTCGTGGCACGGGTATCCGCGGCCAGTGGCAGTACGGACCGGCAGCCTCTGGTGCATCTGCGACGCAATGGTCTACGTTATTGAGCCTCCTGTCATAGTCAGCACCGTGCCCATCCCATCCGATCACCCCGGCATCAGCACCCCCCGGAGTACTGCCATGCGTGCCTACCCTTCTTCGCTCGCTCGCCTGCGCATCGCCATGTTCGCCGCCGGTGCCTGCCTCACCATCGTCATCCAGGGGTGCTCTGATGGCACGTCCCGGCCCGACGGATCGGCCCCGGCAACGGTCCCCGCAGTGAAGCGATTTATCTTCGTCACCAACGGCGACGATCCGTTCTGGGACGCCTGCAACGCCGGCCTCCAGGAGGGTGGCCGCCGCTTCGGCCTGGAGTCCAAGAACCTGCGCGTCGTGATGGAGAAGAACAACGGCACGGCGCAGGGTCAGATCGAGAAACTGCGTCAGTTCGGCAGTCAGTCCGACATCGCCGGCGTCGCCATCTCGGTGATCCAGGCGGAGAACGCCGCGATCGTCGAGGAGATGAAGAATCTCGCCGCCAAGGGCGTGCAGGTCATCACCGTCGACGGCGACGTGAACCGGGAGAAGTTCCGTGATGCCCGCGCCTACTACATCGGCACCGACAATATCGTCGGCGGACGCCTGCTGGGCAGCGCGGCCAGGGCCATCCTCAAGGCCCGCGGCAAAGACTCCGGTGGCTACGTGCAGTTCGCCGGATTCACCGACAACGACAACGCTCGGGCCCGCATGAACGGCTTCAAGGAAACCGTCGGCGACTCCTTCAAGGAAATCGATCGCATGAGCGACGAGATGGACCTCTCCAAGGCACGAGACAACGTCCGTACGGCGCTCGTCAACCATCCCGACTTGGCCGCGCTGGTGGGAATCTGGGCCTACAACGCCCCGGCCATCGCCGAGGTGGTGCAGGAGCGGGGCGTCCGCGACCGCGTGTCCGTGGTCACATTCGACGCCCAGGCAGCCGCGATCGAGCGCATGGCGGCCGGGCAGATCGACGCCATGGTCGTGCAGAATCCGTTCGAGATGGGCGTGCAGGCGGTGCGGCTCCTGCTGGCCATGCACGCCGGCGACGAAGCGGTACTGACGGAGATGTTCCCGACCGCCGACAAGCCTGATGGCGACATCTACACGACCGGCCTGCGGCTCATCGCTCCCGACGCCGCCCCGCTCGTCAAGCCCGACGACATCGACGTGAAGGGCTTCGAATACATGCCCCTGTCGACGTTTCGCGACTGGCTGGCGAAGTACGGCCTGTCGAGTTCCTAGGCCACCGTCATGTCCTCCCCCAACGCGTCGGCGAAGCCGGTGTTCCTGCTGCGGCAGGGCGAGTGGGCGCTGCTGCTGGCGATCCTCGTCGCCGTGGCGACCACGGCCCTCGTCGACGCAAACCACAGCTACTGGTTCCGCCCGCTGGAAAGCCTGCGCGACATCGCCCGTAACACGGCCCTGCTCGGCATCTTCGCCCTGGGGGCCACCGTGGTCATCATCGCCGGCGGCATCGACCTGTCCGCCGGATCGATGATCGCACTGTCTGGCACCGTCTGCGCCACCACCATGCTGGCGCTGGCCCCGGCCGAAATGATGGGGTTCAAGCCGGTGGGGCCTGCCGCCGTGGCCCTGGGGTGTGCGGCGAGCCTGTTGGTCGGATTTCTGGTGGGCACGCTCCATACCTGGCTGATCACCGCCATCCGGCTGCCACCGTTCATCGCCACGCTGGCCACGCTCGTGGGGCTGCGGAGTTTCGCCCGCGCCCTCTGCGAAAGCACCACGGCAGCCTTCACGCCCACCAAGAGCGCCCTCATCAACGTCTCCGACCCCTTGTTCAAGACGATCCGAGACAATGTCTCAATTCCGGTCACGGTGTTCGCCGTGCTGGCCCTGGCGACGTGGCTGATCCTCACGCGGACGGTGCTGGGCCGCCACATCCATGCCCTGGGAGGCAACGAGCAGGCTGCCCGGCTGGCCGGCATCCGCACCGACAACGTGAAGTGGTTCGCTTATTGCTTTGGTGCCATGACGGCGGCGCTGGCCGGGCTGTTCTACGTGGCCAACGAGTCGGTGGCGGCGCCCGTCAACCAGGGCCGCGGGCACGAACTCAACGCCATTGCTGCCGCGGTCGTGGGTGGATGCTCGCTCACCGGCGGCGTGGGAACAGTGCCGGGGACCGTGCTGGGGGCGATCTTCCTGCGGGTCGTGATTGACGCCGTGTCGAA
>QWPN01000044.1 GCA_003671185.1 Planctomycetota bacterium | reverse complement strand
TACAGCGCATGGTGCGTGGGGATGGGCGGGCTGATCTCGAACCGCCCGTCGGGTAGCTGCCGGGACGCGAGCGCCTTCCAGGCCCGCTTCACCACCTCCTTGTGGCGTCCCGCTTCCGTCGTGTTGCCGGCGCCCTGGAAGGCGAGCAGCGCCATGGCGGTGGCGGCGAGACGGTTCTCCTGGGCCGACGTGCCGTCGAGGTATGGACCACGCAGGCTCCACAGTCCGTCCTTGCGGTCCTGCTGCCGGGCCAGCCAGTCGAGGGCCCGGGCCACGGCGGCCTCGGTGGCGTTGCTGCCCCCGAAGGCATCGACGAGCGCCTCGCGGCGGCCTTCCTGCCGGCCCTCGAGCAGCGTGCCCACTGCAGCGGCAGGTGCGGCCTCCACGACTGCCGGGCCGGGCTCGTCCACCGCCTCAGGAGCGACGGGCGGTGGCGCGGCGATCGGATCCTCGACGGGCGGCTTTTCCGATGTCACCTCCTCCGGCTCGGGTTCCTCCACGGGCTTCGGTGCCACGATCGGCACGCCCTGCTGCGGAGCCTCGACGACCTCGAGCGACGCGAACGACAGGTCGATGATCACGCGTTCGGCACGCTGCGTGCGCACGACCCACAGGGCGAGCAGGAGCAGCGCCACGATGTGCAGTGACAGGCTCACCGTGAAGGGCGGGCTGCGACGCAACCAGGCGTCGAACCGGGCGTGCCAGGCGGTGGCCGCGGCGTCGCTCGTGTCCGCCGTCCCTGCGGCGGCGGGAGTGTCGACAATCACCGGCATCCCGGGCACGGCGGCCGGCGAAGCGGCCGACGGCTGCTGCCAAGGTAGTCCGCCGACGATCGCGGTGCGCTTCCCCGGCTGGCCGGATGAAGGGCCTCCGGGCGGCGGTGGCGGCGTGAAGTTCATGGCAGCCTGCCGAAAAACCAGCGTTTGGGACGATCCTGCCGCCCTGCACTTCATTTCTTGGGTCGGCGCGTGTATTATTCCGAAGTAGACGTCATCGGGATATCTCGATTGGCCGCTGAAAACAGTTGGACTTCGAGGATTTCGCCGACGCAATCAACACTGTCGCGGGGTGGAGCAGCCCGGTAGCTCGCGAGGCTCATAACCTCGAGGTCGCAGGTTCGAATCCTGTCCCCGCCATTTCACGCCGGCAACGCCATCCTGGCCGTTGCCGGCTGTTTTTTTGGGCGGCATCCTGCCGCCTTCACGCAAGCCCGGCCATCGATGGCCCGGGCTGGACGATAAGGCCTCCGGGGTCATCCACTTCAGGCCGCCATGCGGCCGCCTGTGGTTGTAGTCCATCCGCCACTGGTCGAGAACGACTCTGGCCTCGGGCAGGCTCAGGAACAGCTCTCGGTCGTGCAGCTCGTCCCGCAGTTTCCCATTGAAGTTCTCCACATAGCCATTCTCCCACGGTGATCCCGGCTCGATGGAGAGCGTGTTCACCCCGACCCGCTCAAGCCATCCCCGCACCCGCTTGGCGGTGAACTCGCTGCCGTTGTCGCTACGGATGTGGTCAGGCACGCCCCTGCGAACAAACACGTCACTCAGCCGCTCCAAGACATCCTCGCTGGTCAGTTTTTGCAACACGTCGATCGCTAGCTGTCCGTGGAAAAAGTCATCCTTGACCTTTTTCCACTTGGCCGACCGGTGGAAACGCCGAGGGTTTCCACGGTCGGCTCTCGTCGCATCCTGCTCCGGCAGACTTGTTCCACAGTCTGCTAGGCATTCCCGTGTGAACTCGCCCACGATCGTCAGCATTCGGAGCGCCCGGCCGTTTGACGTCCGGTCCATCACGAAGTCGTAGCTGCAGACGTGGTTCCGGTGCGTCGGCCGTAGCCGGATGCACGTCCCATCACCAAGCCAGAGCCTTCGCCGCCTCGGCTATTTCGCAGGCACTTTCAGGCCCTGCTGTCGCCAGATCCGCTCCACCCTCTTGTGGTTCACCCACCAGCCTCCCCTCCGTAGAAGAGCCGTTATCCGGCGGTATCCGTACCGGCCATACTCCGTGGCCAACCAGATGACCCGCTTCACGAGTTGTGGCTCGTCGTCAGCAACGCACGCCTGCCGACGCTGCGTATTCCTCGCCTGCCCAGGCACCCGGCATGCCCGGCGTTCGGTCGCCGTGTCGCGGCCGAGCGTGTCACGCACGCGTTCGACCGCCTGGCGCCGCTTCGCCGGGCTCAGAAATATGCCGAGGCTGCCTCCCGAAGGATCGCCTTATCGAGCTCAGCGTCCGCCAGCAGCCGCTTCAGCCGGGAATTCTCCTTCTCGAGATCCTTCAGCCGCTTCGCCTGGTCCGTTCGCAGACCGCCAAAATCCCGCTTCCAGCGGAAGTATGTCTGCTCCGTCACGCCACGCTTCCGGACAACCTCGGACACCGTCTTGCCCCGGGCTAACTCAACCTCGGCCTCTCGGAGTTGGCCCATGATCTGCTCCGCCGTACGCTTCCCTCCTCGTGGCGTCTCTCGCCCACCTTTGGGTTCAACCACTCAGAGGTTCTCTCTCTGAAAGTGGCGACGTTTAAGGGGAGCAGGTCACCCTTCAGGAAGCTAAGGAGGAGCGGCACCTGCTCCGACTGCGGCAGTAGTTGGCCAAGCTCGACCTCCTCGTCCTCGACGAACTGGGCTATGTGCCCGCGAGCAAGGCCGGGGCGGAGTTGCTCTCCGACGTCATCGCTACAGCGTACGAACGCAACAGCCTGATCGTCACGACCAACCTGCCCTTCGAGAACTGGACCGAAGGCCTTGGCAGCGAACGGCTCACGGGAGCGGCGCTGGACAGGCTCACGCACCGCTGCCACATTTTGGAGACGAAGGGCGAGAGCTACCGTCTGCAGGACGCCAAGCGGCGACGGCAACGGACAGACTGACCGAGAAACCGAACACCGCGACACCCCCACGACATCAGGGGAGATCAACACCACAAAGCGCCACCATATTTCGACCGCCCCGCGCCGCCGTTTTTAACCGCCGTTAACCTCCTGGAACTGTTTCCTCTGACACCGGGGGAAGAAATACTTTTTCTACCAAACGAGCGACAACAATCTAACAAGGGCAAGTGCCATGACGAAACAAACGAGCGCGACACGAATATGTGCCATGCTGATGGCATGTGCGGCGGTCGGCTGCGCAGCGGCGGCAACGGCTGATGATCCCACGGGAATCATCAAGAAACCCATCCCAGACAAGACCGTGGTGTTCACTTTTGACGACAGCTGCCTTAGCAACGCGACGATCGCCGCCCCGATCCTCAAGAAGCATGGTTTTGGCGGCACTTTCTATATATCGGACGCCTATGGGTTCCGCGAGCGCAAGGACTGGTACATGACGTGGCGGCAGATCAAGGGCTTGGCCGATGATGGCTTCGAGATCGGCAATCATACCCGGGGCCATGGAATTTTATCGTTGACCGATGAAGGCGGTTTCCAGGCTTATATCTGGACCTTGGAAGATTTAGCAATCGCTAACAGAATACCAAGAACGACAACGCTCGCCTGGCCATTCTATATTGTTAATAAGGAATTCTATCCGCTCTTGAGCAGCTGGGGATATTCTTTCGGACGCGGCGGCCATGGCCGCGTCTATCGACCCGCCGTGGACCACCCGTTGGACGTCCCATCGTTTGCTGTGGGCGGCGTGGGCATGACCATCGAGGGTTTCATCAGTGCAGTCCAACAGGCCACGGCCGGCCGGGTGGTGGTGCTCACTTTTCATGGTACGCCGGATATGGAGCATGCCGCGGTCGGAACCGATCCGGATCTGTTCGAAGACATGGTCGAATACTGCAAGGATAATAATTACAATGTCATCGCGATGCGCGACCTGGCCGAGTACATTGATACGGCAAAAGCGGCGAAACTTCCCCCCACCCAGGAGAAGCTCGCCGATCCCGGTCCTGAGCTGCGTGTCAAGGACGACAAACCCTTTGTGCGCAGGCAGCGTCCGAGCCGGGGCTATAGATTCCCCATTGAACTCACTGCGGCCTGGACGTGCAAAGAGATCTATCGTTTGCGCTTGCCGGATTCCGTCTATGCTGCCGTCAATGGTGCCACCCTCACGCTTTTTGTTCCCGAGTCCACCGATGTGAAGGCGTTCGCGCCGGCCTTTGAACTGGCGCGTTTCGCCACCGCGAATCCGCCCTCGGGAACCGCCAGGGACTTCACCAAGCCGCAGACCTATACCATCACCGCCCAGGACCAATCGACCAGGGACTATATCGTGCAGGTCGTGAAAACCGCGGCACCCATGCATTTCACCTGGGCGTCAACCAACGCCGGCAAGCTCGATGACGCCGCGCAGTGGAAGACCAATCTGGGTACGGCAGCGGCGCCAGCCGGGGGAGGAAATTCCGACACCATCCTCAACTTCTACACGCAAGGCAAATACGAAGTAACGAGAGAAGCCACGGACGATTTTGTGCTCAACCAGCTCAATATTGGCAGTTCTGCCCTGACGCTGATCTCCCAAGGTGCGTTGGTATTCGCCAAGAGCAAATCGCATGGCACCCTGCCATACATAAACAGCCAGAATCGCGCGGAAGTCACCATCAAGGCACCGCTCAGGCTCGATGCCGATTTCACCATCGACGGGCTCGAAACCGATGATACTCGCGTGTTCCTGCCGGGTGTCATTTCTGGCACGGGTGCCCTGATCAAGAACGGCCCGCATACGGTTTATGTCAGCAATGCAACCAACTCCTACAGTGGCGGAACCACCATCAATGCCGGCTGCCTGGCCGTCAATCCGAAGGGGATTGGCACGGGTACTGTCACGGTCAATAAGGGCGGGACCATCAGCTTCGGCGGCGCCCCGGCGACCAATGCGCTCACCTCTAACGGAGGATGTTTTTCCGGTAGTGGCGAGGCCTGTTGGAGCGGGCCCGTAAAGTTGAATGCGGACACCAAGATCGACACGAACGAACGCTTAGAGTTCAATAACATAGAAGCCGGCATCAGCGGATCCGGCGGTATCACCCTGACCGCGCAGAAAGCCGGGCATGGGTTCAAGAGCGGGACGCTCAAGCTGGTCGGACGCAACACCTACACAGGAGTCACAAAGGTTGAGGCGGGCGTCCTAGAAGTCGTGTCGTCGATTTACAACAATGATGTCACTCGCTGGACGCCGGCCAATATCAGCATCAATGGGGCAGCAGGGGAATTGCTGTTGCATGTCGGTGGCCCAGGCGAATTCACCGCCGCGCAGGCCGGAACGATGCTTAAGAACATCGCCATCGGCGTTGATAACAACGGCCTGATGGCTGGCGCCACCTTCGGGCTGGATACGGGCAAGGCCACGACGGTGCAGGAGCTTTCCACTACGATCATGGATTCCAAAGGTCCGGGCGGCGGCAGCGTGTTGATCAGGAAAAGCGGCGCAGGAACATTGAAGATTTCTGGCGCAAACACCTACAGCGGCAGGACCATCATCACCGGCGGCACTCTCAGCGTCGATTCGTTCAACAGTGTGGTGAAGGGCAAGGCCAGCAGCAGTCTGGGTGCGCCTAAAACCGACGCCGATGCCGAGATCATGATCAGTGGCGGCGCAACCTTGATGTATACCGGTAAGGGCGAAACCACCGACCGCAACCTCAACTTTCCCGGTGGCGACGACATCATCACTCTGGATCAATCCGGCACCGGCCTGCTGAAATTCACCAACCCCTTCGTGATGTCCGGCTATGGCGAAAATAAAACCATTGTCCTTGCCGGATCCAGCGCTGGCGTTGGCGAAATCGCCTTTACCATCGACAACGTCTATGACCGCAAAGGCAAGGCCGTCACCGGCATGACAAAAACAGGGACTGGCACCTGGCTGCTTTCCGGCAAGAATACCTACACCGGCCCGACCACGATCAAACAAGGCACGCTGGTAATTTCGAATCCGCATGGCCTTAACGAAGAAACGGAAATTTCCATTTCACAAGGTGGTTTCCTGGATCTGAGCCTCAAAGGCGAGATCCGCATACGCAAACTGGAACTCGATGGCAAGCCACAGCCGCCCGGCACCTACGATGCGAAGAACAACGGAAATTTCATCACGGGTAACGGCGTTCTGAAGATTCAATAGGCCGCAAGACGTACCGCATGGCAAATTACCGGATCATGAAGCACCTTATTTCCACAATACTAACGCTGACCATTCTGTCTGGAACATCATCCGGCACGAGTTGGGAAGAGTCATTTGAAGGAAAGTTTAAGAAAAGCTATCTCGTGGAACCTCAGGAGATGGGCGGAGGCTGGAGCAACCTCGGAATCAATCCCGCCGCCGGTTACTCTGGCAAAGCGGGCGAGGTAACGCTTACCAACACCCCAACCCGCAATGGGGGCGGTGCATTGAAATGCGTCCGCAGTGACAAGGGCCGGCGAATGGAATTCGAATTGGTGAATCGTGATGAAACCGACAGCCCGCGTATCGGCCAACACTGTTGGGCGGCGCTTAGCATCCTTGTTCCCGAGGCCAGCATGAACCACTCCGGAATGGTGATTCAATGGCATGGTGGCGTGCCCAATGCAGGCAATGGAAAGGAGTATGCCCAAGGTCCTGAGGCCTGCCTCAGGCTTGACAATGGCCAATTCATCTACCGGAGCAACTTCAAACTATCCAAGGCCGCGCCGCCGGGTAATCGCGAAACTAGACTCCTGGAAAAAGCGACCCCCGGCCAATGGTATGATTTTGTGTTCCATCATTATTTCTCCCTGGGTGATGACGGACTCACGGAAATCTGGCTTCAGGGTAAAAGGGTTTGTTCTGACAAAGGACCAAACGCTTTCTACTACCGCAGCAAGTTCTCGTTCAAATTCGGTTCCTATGGCAGCACGACCGGCGGGACAATCTATTTCGATGAAGCCAAAGTCCTAACGGGATCTGGATCCTACGATCAAATCGCCCGCGGCAAGGCGAAGCAATCCACTGAAATTCCCGCAGTGCCGGTTCCGGATCCAAAAGCCAGCGCCGTATCAGCCGAACCTGCCTTTTACTGGGAAGGCGCGTTGCGGCCCTTCATGCTGGAGAAGCCCGAGTGGTATGCCAACGCCGAGGCCGTCCGCATCGCCAATAATCTGCTCGTGTATCAGTGCGACTCTGGCGGCTGGCCGAAGACGATCTCCTTTAAGAAACGAATCAACATGACTGCCGTCATCGCTGACGCGGATCGCTCGGCTCTGCTGGCAGCGAAGAGTCGGACCGACAGTACCATAGACAACGCTTCAACCTACACACAGATCGAATACCTGGCCCGGGTTTTCAACGCCACCAAGCAGGAGACGTTCAAGGAAGCGTGCCTCAAGGGCATCGATTTCCTCCTCGAGGCTCAATATGAAAACGGTGGTTGGCCGCAATTTTATCCCTACCCCAAGGACAAGGAATACCTGGCACGTATCGTTTCCAACCGCGATGAAAAGGAATACTTCCTACATATTACGTTTAACGATGAGGCGATGGTCTCGGTGATGCGGTTGTTGCAAAGAATTGCCAAGGAAGAAACAACCTATGCTTTCGTCGATGCCGGTCGCCGCACGCAATGCGGGCGGGCCGTCGCAAAAGGCATCGAGTGCATCCTGGCATGTCAGGTTGTTGTGAATGGAAAACGAACCGTGTGGTGCGCGCAGCATGACGAAAAAACCTTGGCCCCTGCGGGTGCCAGGGTTTACGAAAAAGTCTCGCTCAGTGGGCACGAATCCGTGAGCATCGTGCGGTTGCTGATGAATCTGGAATCGCCCTCAGCCGAAGTCATCCAAGCCATTCAATCCGCCACTGCATGGTTTGAGGCTGCAAAAATCAAAGGCCTGAGGGTGGTGGATCGACAGGCTGCATCCCTGCCAACAGGGCGTGACCGGGTTGTGGTCGCAGACCCGAATGCCGATCCCCTCTGGGCGCGATTCCACGACATTCATGCGAACCAACCGATTTTCTGCGGCAACAACGGCATCGCGAAACACAGCCTGGCCGAGATTGAACCCGAGCGCCGCACGGGCTACATGTGGTATTGCACGACTCCCGCAGAACTGCTTCAAAAAGATTATCCGGAATGGCAGAAAAAATGGGCTCCCGAAAAAAACGTCCTGACAAAATAAAGTCCACCTGAATCATTGTGGGTTTTTGGGGCTGTTAGTATCAGAGCGAATCAAGAGATATTTGCATTTTTTTAGGGCACTTTTTTGGGCGTGGTTTTTGAGGCCGGGGCACTGGGGCTTTTTGACCGGGCTGGTTCTGGACCTTGCAAGGATAGCCCGGTCAATGGCACTTCCTCAGCGGTCTTCCGGCCGATGAGCGACTCGTGAGCCGCGGGAGGAGCGGCCCGGGTGTCCGGAGCGGGTTTCTCGAAACGCCCCGTACCCGCTTCGGTGGCGTTTTTCTAGCGTCTGCGCAGACCGCGTCCCAGTTCGCAGTTTCCCGACATGCGTAGGTCGCGTCCGGCACCGCTCAGAGCCTGTGGATGTCGATCGCGGGCAGCTCGTCGGGCGAGGCTTGAAAGACGTCGCGATCGTCATGGATCTGCACGAGCTCGCCCCAGTCGGTGGGCGGGCCACGAGCGGGCGACGCCAGTGGTGGCTCGAGCGGTTCGCCACGATGCGTAAGGATTTTCCGGATCGGCCCCGGATCGCGAACAGGATGTCCGCAACAACCGGAGGTTGCCAACAGTGCGAAGGCCAGGGATGGTTTCGCACTGATAAACAGTCTCAACGCGATCAGCCGGATGTCGCCGCCGCAGTTCGGGCACTCAAGCGGAAACTCCTCCCCCACCCTCGCCATGAGCTTGGCCCAGGCAATCCGTGACGTGTCGTGCGAGCGGGGCTTTTGATTCGGATTCGCGTCACAACAGCCCCCCGTGGCGCGACCGCCGGCCGCATGCCCACCGGTCACATCCTCGCGCCGCTTGCCGATGTTCCCGATGGCCAGCGCCGTGACGGCTGGCCTGAGCTTGTGATTCAACGCAAACCACCCCGTGGTAGCGATGCCGGTGCGTCCAACGCCCATACTGGCGGATGATGACGTCCCGAGTGGGAACATGGCTCATCGGTGAAGAATAGGTCTGGGCAACAGCACTCCTGCAGGCGTCGGCAGGACTGCCTGAGCCCTGACGCTGCTCCATGTTCCCCGCCGGTCTGGCCTGGGGCGGCCCTTCAAGGTGGCTGTATCGCCGCCGCGGTGCCAGGCTGATCGCGCTTTCCACGAAACCGGGCCCCATTCAGTACTTCGGTGAATATCTCGTCATCACGCCCATTTCTGGCGGCGTCACAATTCGCGAGCTACCATGGGAACGTCGCGTGCTGACATCTGGCCTGAGCAGCGGGGCTGGCTGCCTGAACAGCCTTTTTTTCTATGAGGCTATGAGGATCCTATGCCCCCACTCCTGCAAACCATCCTCTTTGGCCGTCGTCGGCGTATCGCGGATAGACGCCGGAGACGGGGCCGACGTTCGGCAGGCCGCCAACCGGGCATCGAGGGCCTCGAGTCGCGGGCCATGCTCGCGGCTGACGACGTGCTCGTCGGCCTGGCGGGCAGTTGGGTGAAGCTCACGCTGGCCCCGGAAGGCGCGGCGATCACGAACCTCGCCACGACGTACGACGCACCTGCAGCCAGACTGACGATCACCGCCGCGACGGCGGGCACGCTCGCCATGGCCGCTCCGGTCACCGGCATCTCCATCGATCCCGTGGCCGACACGATCACGGTGGACTTGAAAACGATTAAGAAGTTTGCGGGCCTCTCGATCGTGGGAGGAGTAAACACGGATTCGGTCAGGATCGGTCCCGGCGGCGTGAACCTCGCCGCCATCGGCCGAGGGGCGGCCGCGCAGGGCTTATCCATCGACACCGGCGCGGGGGCGGGTGACAGCATCGCCATCGCCGGTCAGATCGTGGCGAAGGGCACGGGTGCCGTGAGCCTCGCCACGAAGGGCGAGGGCGTGGCCCACGGGATTCTGATGGCGTCGAACGTGGTGACCGCCAGAGGTTCTCAGTCGTTCGGCGGCGGCGTGACACTCCTGAACGGCGTGGCCCTTCAGGCCGGCGGCGACATCTCCTTCTCGTCCACGATCGATGGTTTCGGCAGGCTGCAGCTCTTCGCCGGACGGGCGATCACGATGGCGGACGACGTCGGCAGTTGGCTGCCCCTGCAGGGCATCACGCTGGCCAAAGCCAGCCGCGTGCTCGTCGGCGGAGGGCTCGTACTGGACGGATCAGGCACCGCCGCCGGCGCGAGCGGTTTCGTGATCGGGGCGAACGTCCACAACGTCGTGTTCTCTCCCGGTACCGACGCCCGCACGATCAGCGGATTCGGGGGCGCCGGCATCCGCTTCGCCGGCGGATCGAACGGATCCCGGATCACGGGCGTGACGAGCGTGGGTAATGGCGTGGGGCTGCTGGTCGGCCCCGGCGACTACAGGCGCAGCGTCATCTCCGGCAGCACCTTCAGCGGCAACGTCGGCAACGGCGTGTCGCTCCAGTCTGCGTGGGGCCTCATGATCGGCAGTCGGACTGCGGGTGCCGGCAACGAGATCGTCTCCAATGGCGGATTCGGTGTGGCGGCAACGGGGTCGTGCGCAGGGTCGCTCGTGGTGGGGAGCGAGATTGGCGACAACGCGCTCGGCCAGGTGCAGAACTATCTGGCGAGCACCCTCTCGGGCAACCTCGTCATCCAGAACGCCACGGAGCTGCGGCTGCGGCTCAACGACGTAGGGCGGGCCGCCTATCGGGCGCAGAAGGCCCGGAGCTATTCCTTCGACGTCGGGGTCGAGGCCTTCGTGGTGTCGGCCTGTTCGACCGGTTGGCTCGACACGCGGACAGCGGTGCTCGACATCGATGCCTCCGTCGGCTTCATGGTGCCGCCGCCGGGGGCGGTGAACCCGTCGGGCATGCAGCGGACCATGCTCGGCGAGAACCGCCTCGCCACGTCGCTGACGCCAGTGCAGACGCTTCCCGGGATCGAGTTCGCGAAGAGCGTGGAGTACGTCGGCAGCGACTCGTACGGCCGGCATTATCGGGCGGTCGTGGGTCTCTCGACGTTCGCGGGCATGATCCCCCTGGCCGACCTGCAGGCTGCCCCGAGCATCGGCCGAGACGGGAGCCCTGTGCCAGTGGACGTGTGGGTGAATGCCCGGGGCAGCGTAAGCCGGATTACGGGGGCGTTCGCGGGCGGCGTGTTCACGATGTCGCTCCGCGGGCAGGGTGCGACAGGGTTCGTGCCGGCGATGGCCCAGTCGCAGATCGTTACGACGAACGCGGCCAACGCAGGTCCGGCTTCGGCCGCCGCGGGAATCCTCGTGAGCCAGTCTCCGAGCCTGCCTGGCACGTCGAACGGCGTCAGCGGCGTGCAGGTGGGCAGCTCCACGCTTGCGATTCCCTATGGTGCCGGCTGGGTGGCGCCGGCCGATTGGTACTTCCCGACGCAGGTCGACGGCACGATCGACGCCCAGGGCGTGATCTGGCTGCAGCATGCCCCCGCCGCCACCGGCGGCTCTCTCGCCTCGCTGGCTCTCGATCTCGCCCGGCAGACCAACAGCATCGTGGTGGCGCCTTCGCTGCCGACCGGCATGAACTGGTCGCTCAACGACGCCTCGGCCGTGCGGGCCGTGGCGTCGTTGTTCGTGGGCGATCGATCGGCGCTCGTCGGCAGCGCGGCGGCGGCCGGTTATGTCGGGGCGGCCGGCGAACTCACCGGGAAGTTCGTGCTGGCCGGGCATTCCGCCGGCGGCGGCTTCGTGACGGCGGTCGCGGCCGACTATGCGGCACAAAACCCAGCATCTACCGACTTCGTTGGCGTCGTGATGTACGACGGCGTCTCGCGCGGCGCGTTCGACGGCAGCGGCAGCTTCGCGGTGCAGCTGGCCGAACTCGACTCGCGTTCCATCCCCGTCTATCAGCTGGCGGCGCCCGCGCAGCTCTGGAACGCCTACGGTGCCACCACCAACGCCCTCGTGGCGACGAATCCTGGCCGTTTTCGCGGCGTGGTGCTCACCGGCGGTGCGCCGGTCGACGCCATGGTGGGCAGCAGCCCATCCGACGACATCGTGGCCCAGCGGGTGACCGCGGTCTCACTGCCCGGCAATGCGGCGGCCGCCCGCACGCTGACCGCCGGCTGGATCAACGACCTGTATGTGGGCGCCACGCCGGAAGCGCCGCAATATGGCTTCTATGCTGCGGCGAATCAGCCGATCCTGCTGGGGAATGCCTCGGCGACCCCGCTCCCCACCCCGCTGGCAAACACCTGGTCGGCGGCGGAGTGGCGGCTCGACGCAGAACTGGCCGCCATCGGCGGTCTGACCGGGTTTGAGCCGGGGCCTGCGGTCAATAGCGGCGTCAACGGCGTCTCCGGGGCCGTCACCCCGCCGCTCAGTAACGGCGTGACCGGTGTGAAAACCGGCACCTCGGCGCTGGCCATCCCGTTTGGCCCCAGGGGCTACGTGACGTCGGCGGATTGGTACTTCCCGACCCAGGCCGACGGCCAGGTCTCGGCCAACGGCGTCATCTTGCTCCAGCGCGGCGAGAGCAGTGACGCGGCGGCCTTCGCGGCGCTCGCCGCCCAGATCGCCGGGCAGACCAACAGCATCGTCGTCACTCCGGCGATCAGTTCGTTCGAGATTCCGACCCAGCCCGGGGCCTTCCTGGGCAGTGTGGCTATGCAGGAGGCGGTCGCCGGCATGATGCTCGGCGATCGCGGCGAGCTTGTCGTCAGCGCGAACGCCGCCGGCTATCAGGGCGTGCTGCCCGAGAAGATCCTGCTTGCCGGTCAGCGGCTGGGTGGTGGGTTCGCCGCCGAGGTGGCGGCCCGCACCGTCGACAACGGGGCCGCCGCCAACCTGCTGGGCGTGGTGATGGTGGATGGGGTTGCCACGCCGGCCCAGTTCCCCGCAACGCTCGCTAAGCTCGATTCCTTGGGCATCCCGCTCTACCAGATCGCCTCGCCGCCGCAGGCCGCGAACAACTGGGGTCACACCACGGAGCAACTTGCGGCACTGCACCCCGACGAGTTCGTCGGCGTTCAGTGTGACGACGGGAGCGCCCTCGACGCCGTGGTCACGCTCGCCACCGGCTGGATCAACGACATGTACGATGGGAAGGGGCCGACAGATCCGGTCTACGGCATCTACGGCAATCCCAACGACGGCACCTACGTCGCCAACCGGCCGCTCGTGATGGGCGATGCGAGCGCCACCGTGCTGCCTGCGCCGCCGCCGGTCGATATCAATCAGTACGTAGGCCTCTGGTACGAACAGGGGAGCGTGAAGCAGTCCACCACCACCGAATTGGTCAATGTCAAGGTGCGCTACACGCCCCTACCAGACGACACCATCGAGGTGGAGAATTCGGGCACCTACGGACCAAACGGACCGCAGTCGAACATCACCGGGTCAGCCGTCCCGGTGAACGCCGCCAACACCCGCCTCAACGTGAGCTTCTCCGGCGCGCCCACCAGGAACGAGCCGGGCAACTACTGGATCCTGGACTACGCCCCGGACTACAGCTGGGCGATCGTCAGCGACTCGACCGGCACCTCGGGATCCATCCTGACCCGTGACCAGTTCCCGTCTGATTCCGATCCCGATTACGATTACACAGCGCTCGTGGCCCGGGCGTATCAGCTGGGCGTGCGTGGCGAGATCACCCCGACTGCGCAGTATCCGACCGCCCCGTCGTGACCTGAACCGTCCGCCGGAAGGCTCGAGGCATGTGGACTCGCCCACCACACCTGGGTCAGACT
>QWPN01000069.1 GCA_003671185.1 Planctomycetota bacterium | reverse complement strand
CGCCACAGCGTGCCCAGGGAAGTCGAGGTTGCGGCCGAACCGCGCCACTCCATCGGGGGCGGCGTCAGCGGGCAGGGTCACGGTCGCGCAGCCGATCGCCGGCAGCAGGTCGAGAAAGCAGTTCGCCAGCAGGACGCGCTCGACCGGGAGGCCGACCGACTCGGCCATAGCCAGCAACTCGACTCGATGGTGCGGCCGGAGTTGGTCGAGGAATGGCAACGCGGCCTGGAGGGCCCTCTGTCGCCCCGCCTCGTCACGGAACAGGCCGCCCACGTATCGCTCCTCGAGCAGCCTGATTCGCTCCCGGAGGCGGACTCCACAGGCGCGGCCGATCTCCGCGGGCGCGCCAGCGAGGTCGACGACGGCGACGCTTCGCGGCGCCGCCGGGCGACAGGAGCTCGTGGTCGCCGCCAGGCAGGCAAGCGTCACGAGGATGAAACGAATCACGGCCATGCTGTCCACGGGGTAACCGGGTGCGAAGCGGGTCTCCAGCGGCGGCCAGGGCGACCGCGGGTGCGAAGTCGAGCTTTTTTTAACCTACATTGTCGCGCCCTGCGGTGACCAGCAGCCGGGAACAACGTGGAGCAGCACGTGCCAGACGACGGCGAGCGGAACGCAGGCGGACTTGTGGCAGAGGGCGGCCCAGAAATCCGCCGGCTCAACACGTTGCGTGGGCTGGCCGCACTGCTCGTGGTTCTCAGCCACGACAACCTGTGGACGAGATCCCTGAGCGGGTTGGTTGGCATCTGCCAGTGGGGCGTGATGCTGTTCTTCCTGTTCGTGTTCCTGGTGCCGGACGGGAATCCGCTCCTGGAAAACAGGATCGGCGACAAACTCGGGGAGCTTTCCTATTCGCCCTACCTTCTCCACGCCTCCGTGTTTGCCGTGATGTAGCCACGGTCTGCATGAGGGCGTCCCGGGCTGTTTCTGTACCTGGCCTGCTGTCTGGCCGTGTCGCAGGTGTCGTTCTCGCTCGTCGAGTCACCCCTGCGACGTGCGATCCGTCGCCTCGGGATGTGCTGAATACCCAGGCAGCAGTCTGTCCCCGCTGCGGGCCAGTTGGTATGAGACTGGCGAAGCCGGAGCCGACGGAACCGTGCGGACCGGGCCGACATCGTCCAGTTCCGGCGTCTCAGGTGCCGCCACATGTTCAGTCCACCGCCATCCTCCGCAGGCGAAGCGCCGGTTCAGTTCCTGATCGTGGCGGCACCACGCACCGGCAGCACCCATCTACGGCTGCTCCTCAACTCGCATCCTGCGGTGTGCTGCCACGGCGAGGTGTTCGCGCCTGAGCTGCGCAGCCTGGCGGGCCTCAATCCACACGTCCCATCACCGCTCCGCGACCGTCTGGTCGCCGCCCGCGACGCCGACCCCGGGGCATTTCTCATGGACGAGGTCCTGTACCCGGGACGGATGAGTGCCGTCGGGGCCAAGATCCTCTATGACGCGTTCGCACTCGATCGCTGGACGGGGTTGCTGGAGCGGGTGCTCGTGGAGCGGCAGGTGCTCATCGTGCACCTTATGCGGCGCAACAGCCTGAAGCGATTTCTCTCCCAGTACGTCGTCGAGCGGGTCACGAAGCAGACGCTGGCCCTGTCGGCGGAGCAGGTGCCGACCATCGGCCCGGTGCGGGTGCCGGTGGCGGAGATGCTGGCGGACATCGCGGCCGTGGAGGATGAGGAGCGGCTTTTCCGCGGCCTGTTCAGGGGCCATCGCCTCATCGAGGTTCACTACGAGGACATGCTCGCGCCGCCGATGAACCTGGAGAAGCTCGACGACCTGCAGCGGTTCCTGGGCGTGGAGCCGACCGCCCTGATGTCGCCGGCCCGGAAGATCCTCTCCGACCGGTTGGGGGACGTGATCGAGAATATGGCCGAAGTCGAGGCGGCCCTGTGCGACACCCCCCGCGCCTGGATGCTGGAGAACGAAGTGGCAGCCGAGCCGACGTCGGGGGTGTCCAAGCGGAAGGCCGCCTGAACGCGGTCAGTGGGTGGCAGTCGCGGTGAGAAACGGAAGTCCCATGGCTACACAGCGCTTGTTCGTCGTCTACCAGATGGGCAAGGTCGCCAGCGTGTCGATCGCCGAGACCCTGGCGGCCATCGCCGGCGCCGAGGTGCAGCACTGCCACTATCTGGCGAAGAACACGATCGAGGCGAGTCTGACCAAGGCGTTGAACCCGGATTTCTCGCAGGAGACGTATTGGCACACCTCTCGGCAGATGCTCTCGAACCTCGACCTGCATCGCCGCATCCGGCAGATCGAGTCGGGGATGGAGACGGGCGTGGAACTGTGCCTGATCACGTTGGCCCGGGAGCCGTTGGCCTGGGCCCGTTCCAACCTGGTGCAGAATCTCTTCGAGCACGAGGCCATCTTCCGTCGCATCTGCACCGGGCAAGGCATCCGCATCGACGAGCGGGGCGATTGGCTCGGGTGGGCGATCACGCGGACGGTGGACAACATCGGCAGGCTGTGCGCCGAGGGAGGGACGATCGTCCAAGTGGCGCGGCAGAGCCCGGCCCAGATTCGTGACTGCCTCGACTGCAGCCACGACGAGGCGCTGGTCATGAAACGCATGGCCGGGATCTTTCGGCGGCCCCACGAGTGGTTCGCCGAGGAGTTTCAGCAGTTCACCGGCCTGTCCCTCGACTGTCTCGACGAGATCGCACCGCAGGTGCGCTTCGGTCGTATGGGCACCGGTTCTGCGTACGCGATTCGCTTTGAGGATCTTCCCGTCAGCTTCGACATGGTGATGGATCACCTGGGCCTGGGACACGTGCGATTGACGCGCTTCGCCAACGTCAGCAGTGAGAAGCCGGGGGCCGAGGCGATGCGGAAGGCCTTCGCCGAGACGCCGTACCGGAACGCGATCGAGGCGGCCTCAGTCACCGGGTACACCCGCCGGTTCGGATACGACTACGCCAGTTGCCGCAACCAGCCGACCACCGACCCCCGCCGCGGGGTCTGACTGGCAGGCGAAAACGTGACAAAGCAATCCGCTTCTCACGGAGTGCGGAAGTGTCGGGGCGACGGCCGGGCTCCTGGGGCGGGGCTGCGATGGCGATTTTTCTACCGCTCCAGCGCTGCCTATGCTCATTGGCAGCGGTTCGCCAGGCGGGCCGGGCGGTGCGGCTCCCGTGGCAGGCAACGCGATGGGAGGAAATCGGGGCAGAACGCCGGATACCAAGAACCCGGCGGGAACCCATGCTCAATCGCAGTGCCGTCGTCATTGGCCACGAACCGGCCTTCTATGGCTGGCTCAAGACCTGCGGAGTGACCGATGAGGCGATCATGGCCCGCCGGGAGTTCGCGGATCGTGCCGTCTACTTGATCCCTAGCTGCCATTACCCCGAAGAGGTGGAGGAGGTCGTCGAGGACATGTTCGAGGAGATTTTCAGGCGCGAGTTGAAGGCCTGGCAGCCGGACGAAGGAAACTGGCCGGACACGGCCGACTTCGACCTGTTCACCCGCTGGTTCACGGTCGATGGCATATCTGGGGTGGAGGACGTGGGCCGCGGCGCGGTCGCCGAGGAGGCCTGAGCGCGGCCCCCGGAACGGCTCCGCGGGGTCGTGTACGCTGCCGCGTCCGGCGGCACTTCCACGCCGCCGTGATTCCGGGATAATTCGGGGGTATCTCGTCTGCAGCCGCCGAGCATCGGGTCATCATGCGGGACGCTCACCGTTCAATGTTTCGCGTAGGCCGCGGCGCGACGCCGCAGGTGGTGTTCATCTGCCTGGCGTCGGTGGTCTGGCTGCTGCCGGTCGCCGCAGTGGCCCACAAGCCCGACACCGTGAGGAAGGCGCCGGCGGCGGGCGGAAAGAAGTCCACGAAGCCGGCCCCCTTCAAACTGCCGGCGGCCGCGATGGCCCAGCCCAAGGGAAAGGTGATGCGCGTCGCGCCGGTCGACCGGGCTACCCGGCCGCAGGTGGCGGCGGCGGCAGCGCGGATCGATGAATTGCTGGCCAAGCATTGGCAGCAGCATGGCGTCGCAGCCGCCGGGCCGCTCAACGACGCCCAATTCGTGCGCCGCATCTACCTGGACCTGGGCGGCCGAATTCCCTCGTACGACGAAGCGGTGCGCTTCCTCGACTCGCAGGCGGACACCCGGCGTGCCGACCTCATCGACCGGCTGCTGGAAAGCCCCGATTACGTCAGCCACACCTACAACTTCTGGGCCGACATCCTCCGCCTCTGCGAGCGGCCGCAGAAAGACCTGTACTTCGAGCCCTATCTCGACTGGGTAAAGCGGTCGATCGCCGCCAACACGCCGTACGACGCGTGGGTTCACGACATGCTCACGGCCGACGGCAAGGTGTGGGAGAACCCCGCCGCCGGTTTCCAGCTCCGCGACAAGGGGATGCCACTACCCTACGTCGACAACACCGTGCGGGTATTCCTGGGCACGCAGATCGGCTGCGCCCAGTGCCACGACCATCCCTTCGACAGGTGGACGCAGCACCAGTTCTACGAACTCGCCGCGTTCACGTCGGGCACCCGCATGCGGCAGGCCGGTGCCAGGGAGAAGGACGAAGAGGCTTCCCGGCAGGGAGCCCAGGCCACGAAGAATGCGAACGCCGAGGCCCAGCGGCGGGTCAAGGAGATCGTGGGCGCCGTCCGGGAAAAGGTTCGCGAGCGTGAGTTTTCCGGGGACTTCAACCAGTTTGTCGCCGCCAACCTGACGAGCGTGCACTACCGCCCTGCCAAGCTCCTCCTGCCGCACGACTACCAATACGACGATGACAAGCCGCTGGCCGCGGTCGCGCCCAAGGTGCTGTGGGGCGAGGAGCCGGCGCCGACCGGGGACGGCCGGCGGCAGTTCGCCGGCTGGGTCACGTCTCGCGACAACCGGCAGTTCGCCCGCACGATCGCCAACCGCATGTGGCGTCGGGTGATGGGCGTGGGCCTCGTCGAACCGGTCGATGATTTCAAGGATGACAACCCCGCCTCGTATCCCGAACTGCTCGAGCACCTCACGGACGAGATGCTGCGGCTCGATTTCGATCTCCGCGAATTCCTGCGGCTGCTGGTCTCGACCGACGCCTACCAGCGCCGGGCCGTGTTGCACGATCCCGCGTCGACAGCACCGTTCCGCTTCACCGGACCGGCCCTGCGGCGTTTGACCGCGGAGCAACTCTGGGATTCGATCCTCACGCTCGTGGCCCGCAACGAGTGGGCGTTCCAACGGCCGGAGTCCGCGGCCTTCGCGAAGCTCGTCGACGTCGACCTGGCGGCCGCCGACACGACGTACGCCGACGTGGAACGGAGCTACAGGAAGTTTGCTGACACGTATGGCATCGGCGCCTATCGGCAGCACCTGCAGGCCACGTATGGATACAAGGGGCAGGTGCTCGTGCGGGCCAGCGAACTGCCCACTCCGCTGCCGCTGGGCCATTTCCTCCGGCAGTTCGGCCAGAGCGACCGCGAGGTGATCGAGGGGGGCCGCACCGTGGCCACCGTGCCGCAGATCCTCGCCATGTTCAACGGGCCGATCACGCACAGCATGTTGGAACGCGGCAGCGTGATCTACGACGAGGTGCTGGCGCATCCTGCGCAGGACGCGGTCGACGTGGTGTTCATGGCACTCCTCACGCGCCGGCCGTCGGCCGAGGATCGGGCGCTGGCCAACGAGGAAATTCGCGCCGCCGACACGCCCGCGGCCGGCTGCGGGAACCTGATCTGGGCGCTGCTCAACACTCGGGAATTCATCTTCATCCAGTAGCGGGCGGCCCGATCGGGACCGGCCAGCGAGGAAGGAACCAGGCCATGTACGGCGATATGACGTGGGCCGATCAGCCGCTGGCCCGGCGGGATGCGTTCAGCCGTATCGCCCGGGCGACGCTGGGCGTGGGACTGCTGCCAGCACTGTCACACTGCCTGGAAGCGGCCGCAGCCACGCCGGCCCGGGCCAGGAACATCATCTATCTGATGATGCAGGGGGCGATGAGCCACATCGACACCTTCGATCCCAAGCCCGGCCGGGAGGAGCAGGGGGAGACAAAGCCCATCCGCACGAAGACGCCGGGCATCGTGTTCGGCCAGCATCTGGAGAGACTGGCCGGCCTCTCCGAGCGGCTGGCCGTGATTCGCTCGCTGTCCACCGAGACCGGTGCCCACGAGCAGGGCCAGTACCTGATGCGGACGAGCTACCAGATGATCAACAGCATTCGTCACCCGGCCTTCGGCTCCTGGGCCGTCCATGCCATGGGCAGAATCAGCAAGGATCTGCCGGGCTACGTGCTTGTGGGCAACGGTAACGAACACCCCGGCGCCGGATTTCTCGACCCTTCGCTGGGGCCGGTGCCGATCGCCGATCCGACAAAAGGCCTGGAGAACACCAAGCGGCCCGGCTACCTCTCCGAGAAGTCGTTCACGCGGCGGCTGGCCCTCGCCGAGAAGATCGATCGTGACTTCAAGGAGCGTTATCCAGGCCCCGAGGTGCAGGCCTACAACCAGCTCTACAAGGACGCCGTCCGCCTGCTGGGCAGCGTCGACCTGCAGGCGTTCGACATCTCCAAGGAGAAGCCGGAGATGCGCGCCAGGTACGGGGAGTCGAAGGCGGGCCTGGGTTGCCTGCTGGCGCGGCGGCTGGTGGAGGCCGGCGTGCGCTGCGTGGAGGTGGAGTTCGGGGGCTGGGACATGCACCGCGACGTGTTCGACGAGATGGAGGAGAAGGGGCCGCAGCTCGACCGGGCGTTGGCCACGCTCCTCGAGGACCTGCAGGACCGCGGGCTCTTGTCCTCGACGCTCGTCGTGCTGGCCACGGAGTTCGGCAGGACGCCGCGGGTCAACGAGAACGCCGGCCGCGACCATCATCCAGGCGTGTTTTCCTGCGTCCTGGCCGGGGCCGGGGTGCAGGCAGGCGCGGTGTACGGAGCCAGCGACGAGCGGGGGTTCAGTCCCGCGAGGGATGCCGTTTCGGTGGCGGATTTCAACACCACCATCGCCGCGGCCTGCGGCCTGCCCTGCGGCAAGGAGTTTCAGGCGCCCAACGGCCGCCCCTTCAAGATCGGCGGCGGAGGCAAGCCGATCGCGGCCATCCTCTCCTGATCGAGACGGCGCACCCGGCCACATGCTGCGCGGCAGGGCGGAGTTTCCGGCACCGCCGTGGGCCGCACGGCACCATTCCGTCAGGACGTCGTGCCCCCGGCCGGATCGGCCGTGGCGACGGGTTCGGCCGTCACCAGCCCCTTGAAGGAGAGTTGCTTCTTGCCGGCGACCTCGATGCAGTCCACCTGGATCGTGTCCTTGCCCTCGAACTCGCCCTTGAGTAACTCCTCGGAGACCGGGTCCTCGATGTAGTTCTCCAGGGCCCGGCGCAGCGGGCGGGCGCCGAAATCCGTATCAGAGCCCTTCTTGATGAGGAACTGCTTGGACTCCTCGGTGAGTTCCAGCTTCAGGCCGCGCTCGGCGAGCCGCTCCCGGACCTTCTCCAGCTCGATGTCGATCACCTTCTTGAGGTCCTCGACCGTGAGATGGTGGAACACGATCACGTCGTCGAGGCGGTTGAGGAACTCCGGCCGGAACACCTTCTCGATGCGCTCGTTGACGCGGCCCTTCATGCTGTCGTAGCTGGCGTCGTTGTCGGGCTTCTGGAAGCCGAATGCCGACTCGTTCTTGATCGCCTCGGCGCCGGCGTTCGTCGTCATGATCAGGATCGTGTTGCGGAAGTCGACGTTCCTGCCGAATGAGTCGGTGAGCCGGCCCTCCTCCATCACCTGGAGCAGCATGTTGAACACGTCAGGATGGGCCTTCTCGATCTCGTCGAGCAGGACCACGGCGTAGGGCCGGCGGCGGATCTTCTCCGTCAGTTGCCCCCCCTCCTCGAAGCCCACGTAGCCCGGCGGGGCGCCGATCAGGCGGCTGACGTTGTGCTTCTCCATGTACTCGCTCATGTCGATCTGGATCAGCGCGTCGGCGTCGCCGAACATGAACTGCGCGAGCGCCTTGGCCAGCAGCGTCTTGCCCACGCCCGTGGGGCCGGCGAACACGAACGAGCCGATGGGCCGCTTCGGATCCTTGAGCCCGGAGCGGCTGCGACGCACGGCCTTGGATACGCTCTTGATGGCGGCTTCCTGGCCGATCACCTTGCGATGCAGTTCGTTCTCCATGCCCATCAGCCGCTGCTGGTCTTCGGTGCTCATGCGGGTGAGCGGGATGCCGGTCATCTTGGAGACGACCTCGGCCACCACCTCGTCGTCGACCACGCCATCGGCCTCCCGGCTCTTGTCGCGCCAGTCGCGGGTCATGGTCTGCTTCTTCTTCTTGAGCTTGTCGGCCTGGTCGCGCAGTGCCGCCGCCTTCTCGAAGTCCTGGTTGGCGACCGCCTCCTCCTTCTCCTTGTTGAGACGCTCGACCTCCTCGTCGATCTCCTTGAGGTCTGGCGGCTTCGTCATCGCCTTGAGGCGGACGCGGGCCCCGGCCTCGTCGATGACGTCGATGGCCTTGTCGGGGAGGCAGCGGCCGGTGATGTAGCGGCTGGAGAGATCGACGGCGCTCTCCAGGGCCGAATCGGTGATCGAGACGCGGTGGTGAGACTCGTAGCGGTCGCGGAGCCCCTTGAGGATCTCCACCGCCTCGTCCTTGGTGGCCGGCTCGATCATGATGATCTGGAAGCGCCGGTCGAGGGCCGAATCCTTTTCGATGTACTTGCGGTACTCGTCGAGCGTAGTGGCCCCGATGCACTGGATCTCGCCGCGGGCCAGGGCGGGCTTGAGCACGTTGGAGGCGTCGATCGCCCCCTCGGCGCCGCCGGCTCCCACCAGCGTGTGCAACTCGTCGATGAACAGGATCGTGTTCTTGGCGCGACGCACCTCGTTCATCACCGCCTTGATCCGCTCTTCGAACTGGCCGCGGTACTTGGTGCCGGCCACCATCATGGCCAGGTCGAGCACCACGATGCGCCGGTCGGCGAGCAGTTCCGGCACGTTGCCGTCCACGACCCGCTGGGCAAAGCCTTCCACGATCGCCGTCTTGCCCACGCCCGCTTCGCCGAGAAGTACGGGGTTGTTCTTGGTGCGGCGGCAGAGGATCTGGATGGCCCGCTCGATCTCCTTCTCGCGACCGATCACCGGGTCGAGTTTGCCCTGCCGGGCCAGTTCCGTGAGGTCGCGGCCGAAACTGTCGAGCGCGGGCGTCTTGCTCTTGCCTCCCTTGGGGTTGGCCTCGCCGCCGCCGCCACCGGCACCGGCCGGCTGGCGACCACCCATCCCGGCCCGCTCGCCCCCCTCACTCTCCATCCCGTGGCCGAGCAGGTTGAGCACCTCTTCGCGGACATCCTCGAGTTTCAATCCCAGGTTCATCAGGACCTGCGCCGCCACCCCCTCCTGCTCGCGGAGCAGGCCGAGCAGGATGTGCTCGGTGCCCACGTAGTTGTGGTTGAGGTTGCGCGCCTCCTCCATCGAATATTCGATCACCTTCTTGGCGCGGGGCGTCTGTGGGAGCTTGCCCATCGTCACCATGTCGGGCCCGCTCTGCACGAGTTTTTCCACCTCCATGCGGATTTTCCGCAGGTCGATGTCGAGGTTCTTGAGCACGTTGGCGGCGACGCCGCTGCCCTCCTTGATCAGCCCGAGCAGGACGTGCTCGGTGCCGATGTACTCGTGGTTGAAGCGCTGGGCCTCCTGATTGGCCAGTTGCATCACCTTGCGGGCGCGGTCCGTGAAACGCTCGTACATGGGGGAATCCTTCGTGCCTCGAGGCCCGGCCGCCGTCCCGCCCGAGGCGGGTGTCATTCCGGCAGTCCCGGGAACTCCGAATTCGGACGGTGCAAACCCTACGCCAATTCCGTCCACGTATTCTAGCAGTGGGTAAAAAAGCCGTCCGTGGCCGATGTGGTGGCCGCTGCGCGGGCCGTTTTCACCGATGCGTCAGGCGGCCGCGTTCCGTGACCGGGCCGGACGGGCCGCCTCGGCCAGATGCAGCACGGCCCCGGCGGGAACCGGAGCGTCGGCATCCAGCCGGCGGAGTTCGGCCCCGATGGCGTCTCGCCAGGCGGCGCCGGAATCGCTGCCAGACAGTTTCTGCAACGCCTGCCTGGCCTCCGCACCTCGTCCCACCCGGCGCAGCAGCGTGCCCAGCAGGAGTTGGGCCTCGCCGTCGGTGGGGGCGATTTCCAGCAGTGCCCGCAGCCGAGTCTCCGTGGCGACCCAGTCACGGGCCAGGTAGGCGTCGCGGGCCTTGAGGAACAGCGCGTCGGCCTCCTCTGGACGGGCGCTGTGGATGGGAGGCGGAAAGGCCGCCGCGGCGGACGCCGTCGAGACCAGCCAGATGGCAGCCGTGGCCGTCCACAATGCGATCAGGAAAGGGGGCTCCACGAGGCCCGTCCAAATCCACGTCGTCACCACTGCCACGTCGAACGCCACGCCGAACGCCAGCGCCAGCACAAGCCCCGTCAGGCTGCCGCGCAGCCACAGCCAGGGCAGTCCCGGCCAGAGGAGCGTGAGGTGTCGGGCGGCGGGCATGGGGGCGTTCCGCAAGGGGGGCGGGAGTGTAGGCCCCCGGGACGGTTTCTCCAAGGCGTCCGGGGCGTGCTACAACGGACGGGGAAAGCCATGCAAACCAGCGAATCTGCCGGCGAACCGCTGCGACCAGACTGGGCCGGCGCGTGGCGGGTGGTCGACGCTTCCGCCAACCGCGCCGCGGAGGCGCTGCGGGTGCTGGAAGACGTGGCTCGCTTCGGCCTGGACGATGTGCCGCTCACGGCGCTGGCGAAGGACCTGCGGCACGAACTCGCCGCGATCCTGGCGGGCGAGCCGTGGCGCCGTCGGGCGGCTTCCCGCGACGTGGGTGGCGACGTGGGCGTGGGACTGGCGGCAGCGGCTGCCCTCCCGCGAGTGAACAGCGACGATCTCGTGGTGGCCAATGCCGCACGGGGAGCACAGGCACTGCGCAGCCTGCAGGAGTGCGCCGCGATCGTGGCCCCGACCGCCGCCCCGCGCTTCGAACGCATCCGCTACCGGCTCTACGACCTGGAGCGCGGTCTCCTGGCCGCCGTGCGGGCCCGCGACCGGCTGGCGGACATCAGCCTCTGCGTGCTTGTCGATGGCCGCGACGGTCCGGCGGCCTTCTCCCGCATGATGGAGTCGCTCGTCGAGGCGGGGGTGCGCATGTTCCAGGTTCGTGACAAGGGGCTGACCGTGCCCGAACTCGCGGCACGGGCCACGCAGGCGGTGGCGATCGTGCGGCGCCGCGATCCCGCCCTGCGGCCGCTGGTGGTCGTCAATGATCGCGTCGACGTGGCGGCCGCGACTGGCGTCGGGGCCCACGTCGGCGCGGACGACCTGCCAGTGCCGCTGGCCCGCCGTGTGCTCGGTCCGGCAGCGCTCGTGGGCCGCACGGCGCACGACGTGAGGGAAGCCCGTGACGCGGCGGCCGCGGGTGCCGACTACCTCGGCATCGGCCCCTGTTTCCCATCGGCGACGAAGGCGTTCGCCACGCAGGCCACACCCGAGTTTCTCCAGACCGTGGTGCGCGAGATCGCCCTGCCGTCATTCGCGATCGGCGGCATCTCCGTGGAGCGGCTGGCGGACCTTGCCGCGCTGGGGGTGACCCGCGTGGCCGTGGCTTCCGCCGTGACACAGGCCCGCGATCCGGCCCGCGCCGCCCGCGACCTGATCGACGGCCTGGCGCGACTGGCCGCGTCCGGCACGCGCTGACGGCGGCTGGGCGCTGATTCAGCGTGCCGCTTCCACGACGGGCTTCTGCTCCTTGAGCAGGGCCAGCACCGCGGCGGCCATGGCCGCTTCGTCGCCCGCTCGGTAGCCCACCCACACGGCGCGGACGCGGGCATCGGGGCCCACCAGGTAGGTCGTGGGAAACGCCTCCAGGGCCAGTTGCGACGTGAACACCGCGCGGGCGAGCGGATCGGCGAACACCCAGGCCTCGACGGCGAGCCGCTGTGCGGCGAGGAAACCGCGGGTTTCGGCGGCGAGCGCGTCAGCCTGCTCGTCGCCGCTCGGGCCGCACGAGATGGCGACGAGTTGGAACCGGGCGTCGCCGGCCAGCCTGCCGGCCAGCCGGACCAGCGCGGGCAGTTCGCGGCGGCAGGGCGGGCACCATGTGCCCCACAGGTTGAGCAGCGTGACCTTGCCGGCGAACTCGGGCGGAGCGGCGGGCGGATCAGCCAGCGACACCACGGGCAGGGGCTCGAGCGGCCGGCCGAGGGCCGGATGGCCGTCGGGGTGTGCGTCGCAGCCGGCCAGGATGACGAGCAGGCCGACGGCTGCCGGGAGGGTGCGGGAGGGTATCATGCGCAGGATGGGTGCCGCGAGGCCGACGGGGGCAAGAGCAGTGTACGAAGTCGAGCAAAAGTTCCGCGTCGCCGACCCGGCCGCAGTCGAGCGCCAGCTGGTGGTTTTGGCCGCCCGATTCCGCGACCCGGTTGAGCAGGTGGACCGCTACTTCGCCCATCCCTGCCGGGATTTCGTCCGCAGTGACGAGGCGCTGCGGCTGCGCCGCACGGGCAATGACGTGATGGTGACGTGGAAAGGTCCGCGGATCGACACTGCCACCAAAACGCGGCTGGAGATGGAGTTGGGGCTGGCCCAGGTGACGCCCCTGCCGGGCGGGCCGAAGGGGGGGCAGGCGACGATCGATCGCTGGACCGATCTCCTCGAGGCCCTCGGCTTCCGTCGTGTCCGCGACGTCGCCAAGCGCCGCCGGCCCGCCCGCGTGCCCTGGCAGGGCACCGAGGTCGAAGTGGCTCTCGATACCGTGGCCGGCCTGGGCGACTTTCTGGAACTCGAACTGCAGTCGGGTGCCGGCGAGGTGCCGCAGGCCACCGCCTGTATCGCGGCACTGGCCCGCGAACTCGGCTGCACGGCCCCCGAGCGCCGCAGTTACCTCGAACTGTTGATCGCCGCCGGTTGCTGAGCGGCGGGGTGCCGCTGTGCCGGCAGCGGGCTCGACGGGTCGGGGGTTCGTCGCGCGGATGGACGGCCGCGGCATGAACCCCCATGCTCCCGTCTGCCCGCCCGACCTGCCGCCCGGATTCCGCACGATGTCCGACCCGCCCGATGATGCACGAGCCCCGGATGTCGATCCGGCCCGCCGCGAGGCGTGCAACACGTTTTGGCTCGAGTGCTACCAGATACTCCTGCGCGTGGGATGGATCTTCAAGACGGAGACCATCATCATGCCCGCGGTGCTCGACGCGGTCGTCGACTCCGGGCTCCTGCGCGGCCTGCTGCCCGTCCTCAACCGCGGCGGGCAGAGCGTGCCGCCGCTGTTGTTCTCGGCCGCGCTCGCCCGGCGGCCCCTCAAGAAGTGGACGCTGGTGCGCACCAGCCTGGCCATGGCCGCCTGTTTCGCGCTGCTGGCCGGCGCCTGGACCCTGCTCCAGGGCAGTCGCCGGGAACTGCTGGCGGGACTGTTTCTCGTCCTCTACGCCGCCTTCTCCACGGCGAACGGCCTCAACCAGCTGGTGCTGGCCGCCGTGCAGGGCAAGCTCGTGCCGGTAACGCGGCGCGGCCGCGCCATGCTCGTCAGCGCCACGCTGGGCAGCGCGCTGGCGATCGTGGCGGCGCTCTGGCTGCTGGGCCCCTGGCTGGCGATGGAGGACGGGTTTCCGCTGATCTTCACCGCCACGGCGGCATTCTTCGCGCTGGCGGCGCTGTTCCCGATGCTGCTCGACGAGCGGCCAGACGCGGCGGGCGACGCGTCGCATCCCGGCGTGCGCGGACCCGCCGCATTCCGTGCCGGCCTGCGGGATTGGCAACGGCTCCTGGCCACCGACCGCGGGCTCGTGCGGCTGGCCGTCGTGGCGGCCTGTTTCTCGACCGTCATCATGCTGTTTCCGCACTACCAGGCGTTCGCCCGCGATCGGCTGGGCAGCCCGCTCGGCGCGCTGCTCACCTGGGTGATCGTGCAGAACGCCGCCACCGGCGTCGTCAGCCTGTTCGCGGGCCCGCTCTGCGACCAGCGTGGCACGCAGGTGGTGCTGGTCTGGCTCGTGGCGCTGTCGGCGTCGACACCGCTGATCGTCACCGGCCTGTCACTGCTGCCGCACGCCACGGCCGTGCACTGGTTTTGGATCGTCTACGTGCCGCTGGGGCTGAACCCCGTGGCGCTGAAGGTGTTCACGAATTACGCATTGGAACTGGCACCAACCGCCGGCGAGCATCCGCGCTACGTGAGCATCGTGGGCGTGGCCTTGGCCGCGCCCTTCGTGGTGTCGCCGTTGGTGGGGATGGCGGTCGACCTGCTCGGTTTTCGGCATGTGTTCGTGGCCGGTGCGGCAGTGATCGCCGGCGGGGCCGCGGTGGCGGCCTGGCTGCCGGAGCCCCGCCGTCGGTGAGCCGTCCCGCAGGCATGTCACCGGGAAAGAACGCCGGATTCGCGGATTGCGGCCGGCCGCGTCGGGACCGTATCATACCGGCGTTTCGCGGCGTCCCGGCCGCACATGCCGTACCCACGAGGAGAACCCAAGTCATGAAGAGCCGTGTTGCCGTTGCCATCGCCGTCCTTTGCTTGGCCGCGGTCAGCCAGGTGGTCGTGTCGGCCGCCCCGAAGGAGCCCAAGGACGCCAAGTGCCCGGTGTCGGGCAAGGGCTGCAACCCCGAGGCCAGTGCCGACTTCGCCGGCGGCAAGGTCTACTTCTGCTGCGGCAACTGCGCGAAGGCGTTCGCCGGCGACTCGACGAAGTTCGCCGCCAAGGCGCACCAGCAGATGGTGAGCACGGGCCAGCTCGTGCAGAAGGGCTGCCCGTTCAGCGGCGGCCCGGTGAAGGACGGCACGAAGATCGCGATCGGTGACGCCGAGGTCGGCTTCTGCTGCCCCAACTGCAAGGGCAAGGTGGAGAAGGCCGCCGCCGATGAGCAGCTGACGATGGTGTTCGGGAACATCGAAAAGGGCTTCGCCCCCGCCAAGTAAAGCCCCCGGCCCCGTGAAAGTGGGCTAGGGTGGGCATGCTGAATGTGAAATACTCCGCGTGGGCCGCCCGGGCCCCGCGGAGTTTTTTCATGCGCGTCTTCATCTCGGCCGGCGAGCCGTCGGGCGACCACCATGCCGCGCTGCTCGTGCACGCGATCCATGCTCGGCGGCCCGATGCGGAATGCATCGGGCTGGGTGGGCCGCAGATGGCCACGGCGGGCTGCCGCCTCGTGGCCGACCTGACGCAACTGGCCGTGATGTGGTTCCTGCGGGCGATCCTCAACATCCACCGCTTCATCGACATGGCCCGCCGCGCCGAGCGGAGTTTCATCGATGCCCGCCCCGACGTGTGCGTGCTCGTCGACTTCCCGGGATTCCACTGGTGGCTGGCCTGGCGGGCGAAGCGGCACGGCATCCCGGTCGTGTTCTACTGCCCACCCCAGGTCTGGGCCTGGGGCAGTTGGCGGGTCGGCAAGATGCGCCGGCTCGTGGACCACGTGCTCTCCGCGCTGCCCTTCGAGCACGACTGGTTCAGCGCCCGCGGCATGCGCAGCACGCTCGTTGGCCATCCATTCTTCGACGAGTTCGGCGCGGCGGCCGCACACCGTGGCATGGCCGGGCAGGAGGCGGATCCGCTCGTGCTCCTGCTGCCCGGATCGCGCGGCCAGGAGATCGAGGGCGTGCTGGGCACGCTCGTGCGGGCGGCCAGCGAAATCCATAAACGCGTCCCCCGGACCCGGTTCGTGATCGGTGCCCTCCACGACCGGCATGCCCGTCACATGGCCGACGTGCTGCGCTCGAGCGTCGGGGCGGACGGGCCGGTGATCGAGATTCATGCGGGTCGGACGCGGAGCCTGATTGGCGAGGCGACGGCCGCGATCGCCTGCTCCGGCTCCGTGTCACTGGAACTCATGTCCGCGCGGGTGCCGACTGTGATCGTGTACCGCATCAGCGGCTTCGCCTACATCGTGCAGAGCTTCTTCCGCCACGCCCGGTTCATCACGCTGGTCAACCTGCTGGCCGTCCGCGCGCCGGTCGGCCCGGTGCGTCCGCAGTGGTGGCCACCGCGGGAGGTGGCCGCCGCCGATCCGGAGGCGGTGTACCCGGAATACCTGGCGGTGCAGGATCCCGCTTTGCCGGCCGCGGGGCACGTTATCACATGGCTCGAGGATCCCCTGGCCCGGGACCGGGTGGTCGCCAGGCTCGAGGTGCTGGCCCGCGATATCGCCCGGCCCGGTTCGGCCGCCCGGGCCGCCGCCGCGGTGCTGGCCATCGTGGCCGCCCGCGCGGCCCCATCCGCCCCCCTCACGGAGAGCCAGGCCGCCTGACCATGTTTCTCGCCGAACCGCAGCCCACATCCGCCGACTGGCACTTCGAAGTGGCGGGCATTCGTGTCCGCGTCTCGGCCTGGTTCTGGCTGGCGGCCGCCCTGCTCGGCTGGAATACCTGCCGGAGCCTGGCCGGTCCCGATCAGCGGACGCTCCTGCAGGTTCTCGCCATCTGGATCGGCGTCGTGTTCGTGTCGATCCTCGTCCACGAGATGGGGCACGCATTGGCCTACCGGGCGTTCGGCCAGGGGGCCCACATCGTGCTCTACCACTTCGGCGGGTTGGCGATCCCGGAGGCCTGGGGACGCCGCACGCACCTGCGGCCGCTGCAACGGCTGGCCGTCGCTGCGGCCGGGCCACTGGCGCAGTTGGTGCTCGCCCTCGTGATCATCATCGGCCTCAAGGGGATGGGCCGTGCCGTGCCGTTCCCCGTGGAGTCGCTGGGCGTCGCATTCGGGCTCTACGATGGCGCCGACTTCACGTCGCTCCCGGCGCGGGCGGCCTGCGCCTTCCTGCTGTTCGTGAACATCTTCTGGCCGCTGTTGAATCTCGTGCCCGTGCCGCCGCTCGACGGCGGCCAGATCGTCCGCGAGGGTCTGCTCGCCCTCGGCATCGAGGACGCCCATCGGATCGCAGGCATGATCGGCGTGGCCGCCGGCGCCGCCGTGGCCTGGTGGGGCTACACGCGCAACGAGCCCTACCTGGGGATCATGTTCGCGATGCTGGCCGCGTCGTGCTTCCAGGGACTCTCCGCGGGTAGCCCGCCATGGAAACGCTGGAATTGAATGCCGCCGGCACCCGGGCGGTCGTGGTGCTCGGCGCCAGCAACGTATCGCGGGGCCTGGCCCGGCTGTCGGCCATCGTGCGGGCGCGGGCGCCGGCGCCGGTCTCGCTGTTCGTGGCCGCAGGGCACGGCCGCGGCTACGGCGTGAACACCCGTGTGGCGTGGCGTCGGCTGCCCTCGATCCTGGGCTGCGGGCTGTGGCGGGCGCTTGACCGCGAGCGCATCGAGCGGCCGATGGTCGTCGTGACCGACGTGGGCAACGAGTTGCTGTACGGCCTCGGTGTTTCCGCGGTCGCTGGGGCCGTGCGCGAGGCCACTCACCGCCTCGCCACCCGGGGCGGCCGTCTCGTGATCACGGGTCTGCCCCTTGCGGCGGTCGCCGGCGTGGGCGCCGTGCGCTACAGACTCCTGCGCATGCTCTACGTGCCCCGCTGCCTGCTCGGGCTCGACGAACTCAAAGAGGCGACCTGCTGGCTCGACGAGGAACTACAGGCGCTCGCGGTGGAGACGGGTGCCACATTCATCGAGCAGCCGGCCGACTGGTATGGCCTCGATGCGCTCCATGTGCGGCGTCCGCATCTCGACGCCCTCTGGCAGCGGGTCTGCGATGCCTGGGGCCTCCCCTGCACGACGGCTTCGCCCCGCGCGACCTGGCGCGACTGGGCGGCGATCGGTTCGCGGGGGGCCGAGGTCCGCTCGCTGGCCCGCACCGTGAGATTCACGCCGCAGCCGGTCGTCGAGCGTTCCGGGCTGCGGGTGTGGATGTACTGAAGCGGCCGCGCTCCGCCATCCATGGCTCCGCTGGCCAGCAACGCCGGCTCTCGGGGCACGGGCAGCCCCAGGCCCGCGCCCGACCGTGCCTTCGAGGCCCTACAGCACCGGCAGCGAGGGGAGCGGGGGCCGGGCGGCGCTCGTGGCGGCGAGGTTGCCGATGAGCCGCGTGCAGATCGCCTCCAGGTAGGGGCGGGCCTGCGGGTCGTCGTAGTTGGCGGTCGTGCGGCCGGCGTCGCCGTGCTCGCGGATCGGAATCTGGATCGGGACTTCGCCGAGAAACGGAATGTCGAGTTCTTGCGCGGTCCGCTTCGCGCCACCGGAGCCGAAGATGTCGTAGCGCTTGCCCGTGTCGGGACAGACGAAGAACGCCATGTTCTCCACCATGCCCAACAGCGGAATGTTGACCTTGCGGAACATGGCGATCGCCTTGGTGGCATCGAGCAGGGCCACGTCCTGCGGCGTGCAGACCACGACGGCGCCGGTGAGCGGCAGCACCTGCGAGAGCGTGAGGGCGATGTCGCCGGTGCCAGGCGGCATGTCGATGATGAGATAGTCGAGCGTCCCCCAGAGGGTGTCGCGGAGCATCTGCGTGATGGCACCGTGGAGCATCGGGCCACGCCACACCACGGCCTCGCCTGCCGGCACCAGGAAGCCCATCGACATCACGGGCATGCGCTGCCGGCCCACGTCCAGCAGGTGGGGCACGATCTTGCCCTCCTCGATCTGCGGCCGGCCCGTGAGGCCGAGCAGGTGCGGCACGCTGGGGCCGTAGACGTCGGCGTCGAGGAGGCCGACGCGGGAGCCGGCCCGGGCCAGGCCGATGGCGATCGAGGCGGCGATCGTGCTCTTGCCCACGCCCCCCTTGCCCGAGCCGACCGCGATCACGCTCTTGGCTTCCAGGCCGATCTGTCCCAGTTTTCCCGGCGGCCGGTCGTGCGGCACGATCTCCACGGCCACGGCGGGCACGGCGGGAAACCGGCTGCGGAGCACCTCCTCGATGCGGGCCCGGGTGGCCGCCCAGAGCACGGCCGAGTGCGTGGTGAGCCCGATGCTGACGGCGATCGAGCCCGCGTCGGCGGCGATGGACCGCACCTGGCCCATCTCGGTGAGCGGCCGCCCCGTTTCCGGGTCGGCGATACCGGCGAGCACGGCCCGCACCGCGGCGTCATTGGGCATGCCACTCATGGCACGTATCCGACGGTGTTGCCGCTCACGATCCGCGACATTGATGATCCGGCCCGCGACGCCACCGTGAACAGGCCGATCGGCTGCAGGGCGACCATCAGCACGATCAGGCCGCAGGCCAGCATGGCCACGCCCGCAGCCAGGCCGCCGTCGGCCTGCACGCCGCGCTTGGTGGTGCGAAAGTAGATGGCCCCGATGATTCGCAGGTAGTAGGCGGCCGCGATGGCGGCGTTGACGACCAAGACCACCGCCAGGGCCACAAAGGCGGCACGCCGGCTGCCGAATGTGACCGGCGCGGTCCAATCGACCTGCAGGGCCGAAGCCGCCAGTGACAGCTTGCCCCAGAAGCCCGGCAGCGGCGGGATGCCCGCCAGGCTGAGCAGGAACAGGGCGATCGCGAAGGCGGCCACCGGATTGGTGGAGGAGAGACCGTCGAGGTCGTCGACCAACGCGACCTCCTCGAGCGGCGGACGGGGGCCGCTGCCGCTCGTCCATTCCGGCCAGCGATGGCCGAGATAGGCGAGGGCGCCGAACAGGCCGATCGTGGCCACCGCGTAGGTGGCCAGGTAGAAGAGCGTGGCCGACATGCCGTCGAGCGTGGACGTTGCCAGCAGGGCGGCCGCCGCTGGATCGGCGGGCTGCTGCGTGGACGGCGTGGCCGCGGCGGCTACGGCCACGCCCACGAGCAGATAGCCGGCGTGGGCGATCGAGGAGCAGGCCAGCAGGCGGCGCAGGTTCCGCTGCCACAGCGCCATCACGTTGCCGACCGTCATCGTGACGGCCGCCAGCACGGCGGCGGCCTGCCAGAACAGTTCCAGGGGCACCGACAGCGAGACGATCCGGGCCAGCACCACGAGGCCCGCCACCTTCGGCAGCGTGGAGAGGAGGGCTGCGTTGCCCGGGCTCGTGCCCTCGTAGACATCGGGGGCATAAAAGTGCATCGGCACGGCCGCCAGCCGGAACGCCGCGGCCACGATCGCCATGCCCAGGGCCACCGGGATGAGGGCCCGCAGACTCTCGGCTGCAGCCGGCTCCCGGAGTCGGGCCGCGATCGTCCCCAGGTCGGTGGAACCGCCCAGGCCATAGAGGCACACGATCGCGTACAGGAAGAGGGCCGACGCCACCAGCGAGAGGAAGAAGTACTTGAGTCCTGCCTCCTGGCCACGGGCGTCGCTGCGCTTGAGGGCCAGCAGGATGTAGGTGGGGATCGACACCAGTTCCAGCCCCGCGAACAGCGTCACCAGGTCGCTGGCCAGCCCGGTCAGCGACAGCCCGGCGAGCAGCACGAGGAACGTGCCGGCCTCCTCGCACGTGCCGCCGCGGTGCCGGCCGGGCCCCCGACTGCTGGCGGAAAGAAACAGATCTCCGGACTGCACGAGGGCCAGGAGGCCGCCGAGCACGAGCACCAGCCAGCGGATGAAGCCCGAAAACGCGTCGAGCGTCACGCCGGCGGACGCCGCGGTCGCAGGCTGCAACCGGGCGATCCCCAGCGCCGCGCCGATGCCCACCAGCGCCACGGGCCAGCCCCACCGCAGCCCCAGGAACGCGCCGCCCAGCCAGGCGGTCAGCGCCGCCAGCACGAGGGCGATCTCGGGCCCCAGCAGCAGGAAGGATTCAAACGAGGTGGGTGGCGTGGTCATGGAGCGTGTGCGACCTGGTCCTGGGGCGTGGCCGCGCTCATGCGGGCGGCGAAACTGGCGGATGCGTCGTGGGTCGTGTCGCGGACGGCCATGGCGGCCGGTTCCAGGAACGTGGCCGGCGCCACGCCGATCCAGATCACGAACACGGCCAGCGGCACGAGCGCCGCCACCTCGTGCCAGCGGAGATCGCAGCGGTCGGCGTGGCCGGCGTCATGCCCGTGGTGGTCGGCGCCGTGGCCGTGCCGTCCCGCCGCCGTGCCGCGCGGAGGCTCGCGCGAACCGCCGAAGAACACCCGCTCCACGGCCCACAGCATGTACCAGGCCCCCAGCACGACACCGGCGACCCCCAGCAGGCAGAGCACCAGGTAGGCGGTCTGCAGGCCCGGGGCCACGCCGCCCCAGGCCCGCTGGAACGAGCCAGCCAGGATCATGAACTCGCCCACGAAGCCGTTCAGGCCCGGCAATCCGATGCTGGAGAATGTGAACAGCATGAACAGCACCGTGAGCCACGGCGCCCGCGAGGCGATGCCACCCAGGTTCGAGATGCTGCGGGTGTGGAACCGCTCGTAGATCATGCCCACCAGGGCGAACAGGCCGGCTGACGACAGCCCGTGGTTGATCAGTTGCAGGTTGGCACCCTCGACGGCCACGGGCGTGAGGGCGAACAGCCCCATCACCACGTAGCCCATGTGGCTCACGGATGAATAGGCGATCAGCCGCTTGAGGTCGGTCTGCACGAGGGCCACCAGCGCGCCGTACACGATGCCCACCGCGCCCAGGCCGAACAGCCAGGGTGCCGCCACGGCCGTGGCCTCGGGCAGCATCGGCATCGAGAAGCGCAGGAAGCCGTAGATGCCGATCTTGAGAAGCACCCCGGCCAGATCGACGCTGCCCCCGGTGGGAGCCTCGACGTGGGCCAGCGGCAGCCAGGTGTGCAAGGGCACGATCGGCACCTTGACGGCGAATCCGGCCAGCAGTGCCAGGAACACCACCATCTGCAGCCAACCCCCCTGGGCCGTCATGGGCAGCGGATGGTTCGCCAGGTTCGTGGTCAGGGTCTGGATGTCGAACGACACGGTGCCCGTGTGCGAGGAGTTCCAGAGCACGATCGCCAGCAGGCCCAGGAACGTGAGCACGCTGCCGGTCAGTGTGTAGATGAAGAATTTCACCGCCGCCCGGCGCCGCTCCTCGTGCCCCCAGATGCCGATCAGGAAGAACAGCGGGACGAGCGTGAACTCGAAGAACACGTAGAACAGGATCACGTCCCGGGCCGCGAACACGCCGAGCATCGCCGCCTCGAGCACGAGCAACAGCACGTAGAAACCGACGGGGCGATCCTTGACCGCGTCCCAGCTGACGAGCACGGCCGTCAACGAGAGCAGGGCCGACAGGCCGAACATCCACAGCGAGAGGCCGTCGAGGCCGAGCGAGAAGCGCACGTCGAAGATCCCCTGCGTCAGCCAGGGCAGTTGCACGGTGGCGTAGGGCAGGGCGGCCTCGCTGCCGGGATCTCCCAGATAGCGCACGATCAGCCAGCCCGCTAGGACGAGTGTCACGGTGGCGGTCACCGCCGCGCTCTGTCGCACGGCCGTCAGGCCCCGGGAACCCATCACCCAGGCCACGAGCGCCCCCAGCAGCGGCGTGGCGATGACCAGCAGCAGGTGCCGGTCTGGGCTGAAGGCGGCGGGATCGAGGAGATTGTTCATGGGTGGTCGAGCGTGGGGTGGGACCGTCAGCTGCGCATCCGCCAGGTGAGGGCCAGCACGATGAGCAGCGTGCCCAGCGCTCCGGCCAGCGCGTAGCGCTGCAGGAGGCCGGATTGCAGTCGGCGAACGATGGCTCCCAGGCCGGCGGGCAGCCGGGCCAGCGCGTCGACGAGGCCGTCGACGACGAGGCGGTCGATGAGGGCGGCCAGATACGCCAGGGCCTGCAGCGGCTTGACGATCAGCCCGGAGTAGATCGGGTCGAAGTAGAACTTTTCGGCGAACAGCGTGCGCAGCGGTCCGAGGAACCGCTCCAGCTGTGGCCCGTCGCTGCGCCGGCCGAGGTGGCCGAAGGCCGCCACCACGATGCCGATCGCCGCCGCCAGCGTGCCCTGCACTGCCAGGTCGACGTGGAAGGCGTGGGGCACGGCCGTAGCGGCCACGGCCGGGGCGGCGAAGGAGGGCGTGGCCGCCAGGAAATCGGCGAGGGCATGGGTCGTGAACAGCCACCAGCCGCTCACGGCCGACGCCACGGCGAGGACCACGAGCGGCCCGGTCATCGGCAGCGGCGACTCATGGGCGTGATGACCGGCCTCGTCGGGCACCCGCGTGGGCCCCGTGAACGTCATGAACACCGCGCGGAACGTGTAGAAGGCGGTGAGGCCGGCGGTGACGAGCGACATCCAGAACAGCACCCGCCACGTGGCGGGACGATCGAGCACCACGGCAGCGGAGTCAGCGGCCGCCGCGTCGACACGGGTGTCCGAAACGAAATCTGCCGCCGTCCCCGCGGCGCTGAAGCCCGTGGCGGGGAGAACGGCGGGGCCGACCGCGGCGTGGTGGGCCGGGCCTGCTTCGTGGTGTTCCGCGTGTGCGTGCGGCCAGCCCTTGCCGTGCAGGGCCGCCAGGATCTCGTCCTTGCTGAAGAAACCGGCGAACGGGGCCACGCCGGCGAGCGCCAGGCTCCCCACCAGGAACGTGGCCGCGGTCACCGGCATGATGCGCCGCAGGCCGCCGAAGCGCCGCATGTCGATCACGCCCCCCATGGAGTGCATCACGGAGCCGGCGCCCAGGAAGAGCAGGGCCTTGAAGAAGGCGTGTGTCACGAGGTGGAAGATCGCCGCCGAGAAGCCGAGCAGCGTGCCGGTGCCGAGGCTGGCGAACATGTAGCCGAGTTGGCTGATCGTCGAGTAGGCGAGCACGCGCTTGAGGTCGTTCTGCACCGTGCCGATGAGCGCGGCCACCAGCGCCGTCGTGGCCCCCACGATCGACACCGCCGCCAGCGCGTCGGGACAGGCCACGAAGATGGGGGCGCAGCGGGCCACCAGGTAGACGCCGGCCGTGACCATCGTGGCCGCGTGAATGAGCGCGCTGGCGGGCGTCGGCCCCTCCATGGCGTCCGGCAGCCAGACGTGAAGCGGCAGCTGCGCGCTCTTGCCGCAGGCTGCCAGGAGCAGCAGCAGGCAGATTGCCGCGCCGACCGCGCCCCCCACGTAGCCGGCCGCGTCGTGGAGCCGGGCGGGACCGAGGATGCCGGGCAGGAGCGTGCCGTCGGCGGCCGTCACGTCGTGAAAATTGAGCGTGCCGTAGGTCATCCAGAGCAGGAACGTGGCCACGGCCAGGCCAAAGTCGCCCACGCGATTGACGAGGAAGGCCTTCTTGGCGGCCCGGGCGGCCTCGGGCTTCGTGTACCAGAAGCCGATGAGCAGATAACTGCAGGCCCCCACCGCCTCCCAGAACACGTACACGAGCAGGAAGTTGCTGGCCGCGACGAGCATCGTCATCGAGAACACGAACATCGAGACGAGCACGAAAAACCGGGGGTACCCCGGGTCGCCGTGCATGTAGCCGGCGGAATAGATCGCCACCAACAGGCCCACGCAGGTGATGATGGAGAGCATCGTGGCCGTGAGCGGATCGAGCCGCAGGGCCACGGGGATGGAGAAGCTGCCGACCGCGGCGGGAGGCCGGGCCGCGGGCAGGTCCGGATGGTCGACGGTGGCCCACTGCCAGAGCGTGGTCACCCCCTCGACGGACACGGAGGTCGCCGAGTCGACGTCATTCGAGGCCGACTTCACACGCTCGGCCGTGCCCGCCAGCAGCATGAGCGAGATGGCCGCGGACGCACCGATGCCCGCCACGGCCGGCAGGTGTGCCCAGCCACCGAGCCGGCGGCCGAACACGACGCCCACGAGGGCGGCGACGAGCGGCAAGAGCGGCACGAGGACGAGGAGGGTGAGGGGTGAATCGATGGGCATCGCTGGGAATCCGGGAGCGGCGTGGGCGGCCGTGTCAGACATGTTCGCGTTCGAGCAGTTCATCCTCGTCGGCCGCGGGCTCGACGCCCGCCGGGGTGAGCCTGGGGAACGTGGGGGGCAGCGTGTCCACGGCGGGCAGGCCGCGATCGACCGTGCGCGGCAGATTCCCCTCGCGCAGGGCCTGCCAGGCCGCGGCGTCGAGCCGTCCTGTGCGGGCGAAGGCCTGGAGCACGAACACGAGCGCCAGCGCCGCCTCGCAGGCGGCCACCGTGAGCACGAAGATCACGAGCACGTGGCCTCCCCAGTCGCCGTGGTGGCGGCTCCAGGCCACGAGGCTCACCGAGATCCCCTGCAGCATCAACTCGGCCGACAGGAACATCACGATCAGGTTGCGGCGCGAGAGGATGCCGACCAGCCCCAGGGCGAAGAGGATCGCGCCCACGAGCAGGGCATCGTGCAGCAGTGCGGCGGGCGTCATGTCGCGGCCCTCCCGCCGGCGGTGCCGGCGTCCGCCGCGCCGCGCGACACGATGGCGATCGAGCCCACGAGCGCCACCAACAACAGGAGGCCGGCGGCCTCGACCGCCAGCAGGTGCCGGCCGAAGAGTTCCGCACCCAGCCGGGCGACGTGATCGGCGGCCAGGGCATCGCTGGCCGCCGACGCCGGGGACGTGGTCGGCTCCGTCCCGGCCAGGGCCGCAGCCTTGGAGGGCATGCGGCAGCAGATCGGCGGCCCGGCCGACATCCGGCCGATGGCGAGCGTGAGCAGGCCGAGCAGCACGGCGCCGGTGACCGCCGAGAGCAACGGCTCATTCGAGACGCGGTCGTAGGGGGCGAGGCCCGCGGGCTGTGCCAGCATGAGGACGAACAAGAACATGACGAGGATCGCCCCGGCATAGACCACGATCGTGGCCACGCCCAGGAACTGGGCGCCGAGTACGAGCAGCACGCCCGCCACGCCGGCCAGCGCCAGCGCGAACCAGATCGCCGCGTACACCGGCGACCGGCACACGACCGTGGCCGCCCCGGACACGACCGCCACGATCGACACCACGAGGAACACCGACTCCTCGCCGAGGCCGCCCAGACGACGGCCGGTGCTGGCGAGGCCCACGAGCGCCGCCACGCCGAGCAGCCCGCCCAGCCAGCGGCTCACGCGCTCGGTACGCCCCCCTTGGCCGCGCGGCAGGAGCAGCCAGAGGCTCGCCGCGGCGCAGACGACGGCGGCGAAGAGCGTCATGCCGGGCGTACGGCCGGCCAGCAATTCGGTCACAGCGTGCCTCCCAGTTCCGCCGACTTCATCGGTTCGGCGTCCTTCGTCATGTCGTATACGCTGAGCAGCTTTTCCTTGTCGAAGATCATCTCCTCACGGCTCTTGCCGGTGAGGTCGAGAAGGCTCGTGAGCTCGATGGCGTCGACGGGGCAGGCCTCCTCGCACATGCCGCAGAAGATGCAGCGCAGTTCGTCGATCTGGAAGCTCTCGGGGTATTTCTCGCGGTCTGGCCAGGGGCTCTCGGCGGCCACGATGTCGATGCAATGTGCGGGACAGGCGGTGGCGCAGAGGAAGCAGGCCACGCACTTGACGCGGTTCTCCGCATCCCGATTGAGCCGGTGCACGCCGCGGTAGATGAGCGGGTTGCCCACCTGCGGCCGTTGCTCGGGGAAGCTGACGGTCACCTTGGGACTGACGAGATGGCGGGCCGTGGTGGTCAGGCCCTGCATGAACAGCGGCAGGTAGAGCCGCTCGGCCAGGCCCAGCGGCCGCTCCTCGAGCCAGACGATGGAAGGGTCGGTCGGTTTCATGTCACACCTCCACCAGTTCGTGCTCGACGTCGAGCGGGCCGTGCGTGCGGATCGGCGTGTTGTCGGTGCCCGATGGCGTGAGCAGGCCGGCCGCCAACCAGCCCAGTACGAACACGCCCCAGGGCAGGGCCAGTGCCAACGCCCGCGCCCAGCCCGCACCGAGCGCGGCGGTGACCTGCGGCCGGAACTCCTCCACCGCGGCCACGGTCACCAGGTTCACGAGACCCAGCGGCAGCATCACCTTCCAGGCCAGGTTCATCAGCTGGTCGAAGCGGAACCGCGGCCAGCTCCAGCGCACGAGCATGAAGAACAGGATCACGGCGAAGATCTTCGCCGACAGAACGCCGAAGCGCAGCAGGGCCACGGTCCAGGTCTCCACCGCACCGGAGCCAGTCACACCCCACAGGTGCCAGCCGCCCAGGAACATGATCACGATCAGAAACGCCGCGGTCACCATGTGGAGGAACTCGGCGACCAGGAACAGGAGCAGCTTGATGCCCGAATACTCGGTGTGATAGCCGCCCACCAGTTCTTGCTCGGCCTCCGGAAGGTCGAAGGGCAGCCGCGCCGCCTCGGCGAAACTGGCCACCAGGAACACCACGAAGCCCAGCGGCTGCGCGAAGGCGTACCACACGCCGCTGTCCGCCTGCGCCCCCATGATGGCGTCGAGCTTGAGCGAGCCGGCCGCGAGCACCACGCCGAGCAACCCCAGGCCGAGCGGGATCTCGTAGGCCACGAGTTGAGCGCTGGAGCGCAGCCCGCCCAGGAAACCGTACTTGTTGTTGCTGGCCCAGCCGCCCAAGAGCACGCCGTACACGGCGATGCTGGAGAGGGCAAACACCCAGAGCACGCCCACGTCGAGGCCGGGGGCCACCAGGAGCGGCTCCTCACCGGTCAGCCCCAGGGCCGGGATCGGCGGCAGGGCGCTGCCGAAGGGGATGGCGGCGAAGATCGCCAGCGATGCCGCCAGGATCACCAGCGGCGCCGCGGTGTACAGCACCTTGTCGACGTGCCGGGGCGTGAAGTCCTCCTTGAGGATGATCTTCAAGCCGTCGGCCAGCGGCTGGCCGAGGCCGAAGAGGCGGATCTTCGTGAGCGGCACGCCCACGCGATTGGGCCCTTTGCGATCCTGCACCCAGGCGGCCATCCAGCGCTCCACGAGCACGAGGTAGGCCGCCGCCGTCATCAGCCCGCCGACGAGCAGGCCGATCTTCACGAGCGCGACGATCGTGGGCAGCGAGGGCAGGAGTGCGTTCATGGGCGTGTTTCAGGCCAGTTGATGGATGCGCAGGTCGACGCCCACGGCGGGCAGGTCGCCCGCCAGGGCTGCGAACGCCGCCGACGATTCGGCCATCTGCCGCCGCACGGCGACCGGGTCGTAGAGGCCGCGACGGCCCAGCATGTTCCAGAACAGGCGGCCTTCCGGCCAGACGCCGGCCGGAGGCCGGATCGCCTGCGCGAAGCTCTGCGCCCGGTGGGCCACATTGACCCAGGTGCCGGCCCGTTCCGCGAAGCCCACGGCCGGCAGCCGCCAGGTGGCCAGTTGCATCAGCGGCGAGTCGAAGAGGTCCTGCACGACGAGGTGCCGCAGCCCGGCAAACGGCGCCGCAGCCGCTTCGTCGATCCAGGCGCCAGGGTAGGCACCCGTGATCCAGGCGGCGTCGGCGCGGCCGGCTGCGACGTGGGCCACGAGGTTGTCCCAGGTGTTGCCGCCCGCCCCATACAGAGCCAGCACCTCCGCCACGCCGCGCTGGTTGGGGCATTTCTCCGCCCGGATGGTGAACCCGCCCGGGAAGGTCTCGTCGGCGCCGACGACGGGCACGTGGCCGACGGCCAGAAAAGCCTGCGGATCGATCGACCGGGCGACCGCGCAGAGCATCCAGGCCTCCTCCACGGTCAGCATCGGCGACACCGCAACCGCCAGCCGGCCGGCGGCCTTGAGGTCGTCCCGCAGCCGCACGACGACATCGGCCCACTCGAGCGTCGTGGCGGATCCGGGCGCGGAGCCCGCATCACGCCGCATCACGTCGAGGACGCGGGAGTCGTCGTGAAGGTGATGCCAGCCGTAGCGGCCGTCGTCGCACATCCACCAGGTGTTGACGTGGGGGTTCTCCCGGGGCTTGAGTCGGTAGACCGTGTCCTGGTTGTGCTCGGTGTGGATCGAGCAGCCGGCCGCGCAGCCACCGCAGACGTTGGCCTCGCGCTTCAGGAACCAGACCCGCTGCTGGTAGAGGAAGTCCTTGTCGCCCAGGGCCCCCACGGGGCACAGGTCGACGACGTTGCCGGCGAGTTTGTTGGCGAGGGGATGGCCCGGGAAGACGTCGATCTCCTCCTTGGCACCGCGGCTGGTGACCATCAGTTCGGCGCTGCCGGCGACCTCGCGGGTGAAGCGCACGCAGCGGGTGCACATGATGCAGCGGTCGACGAACAGCGTGACGGTGGGGCCCACGTCGCGCTTGCGGCTCGTGAACGGGTGCAGGTCGGCACGCCGTTCGGCCTGGCCGTGCTGGAAGTGGTAGTCCTGGAGCAGACACTCGCCGGCCTTGTCGCAGATCGGGCAGTCGATGGGGTGGTCGATGAGCAACGCCTCCTCGACACGGGCCCGGCTCTCCTTCACGAGCTGGCTCTCGGTGACGATCACCGTGCCGTCCTTGACCGGCGTCTGGCAGCCGGGCACGAGCTTGGGCACCATCGTGACCTTGCCGGTGGCCGCGTCCCGCTGCCCCGTTTCGATCAGGCACATCCGGCAACTGGCCACAACGGACAACCCCGGGTGCCAGCAGTAATGGGGAATCTCCTTCCCCGCACGCCGTGCGGCCTCGATGCAATTGAGCCGCTCGTCGGCCCCGATTTCGATCTCTTGTCCGTCGACGATGACTGTGGCCATGAGACTTCCTAGTGCGCCCCCACGATCTGCAGGGCGGGCACGGGGTCGGTGACCATCCAGCCTGAGGGGTTCGTGCGCTTGATGTAGTCCTCGAACTCGCCGCGGAACTTCTTGATGGCGTTCTTGATCGGCCATGCGGCACCGTCGGCCAGCCCGCAGATCGTGCTGCCGGGCATCATGCCCATGGTGTTGCCGAGCTCGAGGAGGATGTCGAGATCCCGGAGCCGCCCCTTGCCCGCCTTGATGCGCTCGAGCAAGCGCAGCGACCAGCTGGTGCCCTCGCGGCAGGGCGTGCACTGGCCACATGACTCATGGGCGAAGAAACGGCAGGAGTTGTGCAGGAAATCGACGATGCTCGTCTGATCGTCGATGACGACGACGGCGGCCGTGCCCAGGCCGAGGCAGCCCACCTTGCCGGGCCCGGCGAAGTCGAGCGGCGTGTCGAGTTCGCCCTCGGTCATCAGACCCATCGAGATCCCGCCGGGGATCACCGCCTTGGCCCTGCGGCCCTGCCAGACGCCACCACCGAAACGGTCGATCAGCTCGCGAGCCGTGATTCCCAGCGGTGCCTCATAGCAGCCCGGCTTCTCCACGTGGCCCGACAGGCAGTAGAGCTTGGGGCCGTAGCTGCCGGGGTCGCGCGGGTTCGCCGGGTCGGCCGGCACGCCGATCGACTTGAACCAGTCGACGCCGCGACGGGCGATCTGGGCCACGCAGGCCATGGTCTCGATGTTGTTCACGACCGTGGGCTTGCGGAACAGGCCCTCGATCGCCGGGAACGGAGGCTTGATGCGCGGCCAGGCCCGCTTGCCCTCCAGGCTCTCGATGAGGCCGGTCTCCTCGCCGCAGATGTAGGCTGCCGCGCCGCGGTGCAGATAGATGTCGAGCGAGAAGCCAGTGCCGCGGATGTTCTTGCCGAGGTAGCCGGCCGCGTAGGCCTCGTCGATCGCCGCCTGCAGCCGATGCCAGCTCTGCGGATACTCGTAGCGCAGATAGATGTATGCCGTCGTGGCCCGCGTGGCGTACGACGAGAGGATGATCCCCTCGATCACCTGGTGCGGGTCGTCCTCCATCATGATCCGGTTGTTGAACGTGCCGGGCTCGCTCTCGTCGGCGTTGACACAGAGATAGATCGGCCCCGGATGGTCCTTGGGCAGGAACGTCCATTTGAGGCCCGTGGGAAAGCCGGCGCCGCCCCGGCCGCGCAGCCCCGAGGCCTTCACCATCTCGACCACGTCCAGGGGCTGCTTGCCGGCCAGGGTGGCTTCCAGAGGCGCGTAGCCGCCACGACTCTTGTAGCTCGCGATGGAGTGGCCGTCGGGCACGCCGACGGCCTCGAGGAGGACCGGCTTGAACGGCTGCATGGTCAGGTGGCCCTCGCCCGCGGCTTCTTGAGCTCCGCTTCGGCGGACTCGGGAGTCATGTTCTTGAGCAGGTCGTCGTTGGCGAGGATACAGGGGGCGAAATCACAGGCCCCCAGGCACTCGGCCGGCTCGATCGTGAGTTCGCCATCGGCCGTCGTGCCGTAGGGCTCGACGCCGTGCTTGTGGCAGAGGTGCTCGAGCAGGTGGTCGCCGCCCCGCAGGGCGCACGACACCGAGCGGCAGACGAACGCCCGCACCTTGCCGTGCGGCTTCTCCTGGTGGAAGAACTGGTAGAAGGTGAGCGTGTCCTGGACCTCGGCGGGGGCCAGGCCGAGCACGGCGGCGATCTCCGCCACCGCCTGCAGCGGCACGTGCCGCAACTCGGCGTTCACGATGTGCAGCGCCGGCAACGTGAGCGCGCGGCGGTTGGGGTAGCGCGGCGCGAGCGCCTCGATCTTCGCGACCATCTCGTCGGTGAGGATTTTTCGTGGGGCGATCATGCGTTGACTGCGTCATTCCATGGCACCGGACGGGGCTGCCCGCACCCCCGCGCCGGACGTTCGCTGCGGGCATCCTGCCCTGCGCTCGCTCGATGCTGCCTGCACTTCGCCACCCTGGCTTCGCTGGTCAGCAACGCCGGCTCGAGGGCACGGGCAGCCCCATCCTCCCCCCACGATACGGCGGACGTTGTCGTCATCGGTCGAGCTCCGCGGCGATGATGTTGAGGCTGCCCAGCACGGCCACCACGTCGGAGAGCGTGTGGCCGCGGATGAGCTGGGGAAAGATCGAGAAGTGGAGCACCGAGGGCGGACGGCAGCGGGCCCGGTAGGCCGACTCGCCGCCATCGCCAACGATGTAGAAGCCGAGTTCACCGTTGGGGGCCTCGATCGCGGCGTACGACTCCTCGCAGGGCACCTCGAAGCCGCGGTTGCTCATGGAGAGTTCGAAGTGTGAGATCGTGCCCTCGATCGTGGAGTAGACCTGCTGCTTGGTGGGCCGGGCCACCCGCTGGTCGATGCCCACGTCGACGGGGCCGGCCGGCAGGTTGTCCAGGGCCTGGGCCACGATCCGCAGGCTCTCACGCATCTCCTGCATGCGCACGAGATACCGGGCGTAGCAGTCGCCGGCGCTGGCGCAGCAGATCTTGAAGTCGAGGTCCGCGTAGGCCAGGTAGGGCTCGTCCTTGCGCAGGTCGCGGGTCACGCCGCTGGCCCGGGCCACCGGGCCCGTGGCCCCGCGGTCGATCGCCTCCTCCCTCGACAACACGCCCACGCCCTTGGTGCGGTCGACGAAGATCCGGTTCCGCGTCAGCAGCCGCTCCATGTCGTCGAGCGTCTTGGGGAACGTGCGCAGGAACGTGCGGATCTTCTCGATCACCAGCGGTGTGAAATCCTGCGAGGCGCCCCCGACCCGCGTGTAACTGTTGGTGAAGCGGGCCCCGCACAGCGTCTCGAAGATGTCGTAGATCACCTCGCGCTGGTAGAAGCCGTACAGGAAGAAGGTAAAGGCGCCGGTGTCGAGGCCGACGGCGCCGTTGCAGAGCAGGTGGTCACTGATGCGAGCCAACTCGGCGATGATCGTGCGGATGTAGGTGCAGCGCGGCGTGAGCTGGATGCCCAGCAGCGCCTCCACGGCATGGTGCCAGGCCACGTTATTGGCCATCGGCGAGATGTAGTTCATGCGGTCGGTGACCGTCACGTACTGGTTGAACGTGAGGTGCTCGCCGATCTTCTCGAAGCCGGAATGCAGGTAGCCCATCTCCGGCATCGCATCCACGACCCGCTCCCCGTCCAGTTTGAGCACGAGCCGCAGCGTGGTGTGCGTGGCCGGATGCTGGGGGCCGAAGTTCAGCGTCCAGAGGTAGTCCTCGGACCGCACGCCCGCCTCGGGGCCTGCGCTCGTGGTGCCGAATTCAGCCGGTGCGATCGACATGGGGGCTTCAGCTGTGGTCTCGGGTGATGACGGGGAAATTGTGCCGCTCGCCGCGGCCCTGCAGCGGGTAGTCCTTGCGCAGCGGGTGGGCGGTGAACTCCTCGGGCATCACCAGGCGACGTAGGTCGGGGTGTCCCTCGAAGCGGATGCCGAACAAGTCCCAGACCTCGCGCTCCAGCCAGTTGGCGGCCCCCCAGAGGGGCACGACGCTGCGCACGGCGGGCCGTGGGTCGTCGACGAACACCCGCACGGTGAGCCGCTGGCTCGTGGCCGTCGAGGCCAGCAGGTACACGAGCCCGTAGCGATGCCGCGCGCCACGATATTCCAGATAGTCGACGCAGGTCACGTCGACGAGCAGGTCGAAGCCGGTCTCCTTGAGGAAGGAGAGCACGTCGAACGACGCCTCGGCCGGCACGATCACCCGGGTCTGGCCCCGGAACACGGATGACTCGAGGCTGCCGAACCGGCCGCAGAGCCGGGCGAGCACGTCATCGACGGGGGGCGGTGTGAAGGGCATGGGGCGGGCGCGGTCAGGTGCGGGGAACGGCGGATTCGGCCGCGGCGGCCAGTTCCCGCTGCAGCACGGGATTGCGCGAGGCATCGGTCGACAGCACGCCGGCGTGCTCGACGAGCGCCCGCTTGCGGAGCTGCCGACCCGCGGTGTCGAACTCGCGGCCGCTGATCGTGCCCTCGCGCTGGATCTTGTCCTGCAGGTCGATGATTGCCTGGATGAGTTGCTCGGGCCGCGGCGGGCAGCCGGGCACGTACATGTCGACCGGGATGAAACGGTCGATGCCCTGCACGACGGCATAGGTGTCGAACACGCCGCCGGTGCTGGCGCAAGCCCCCATGGAGATGCACCACTTGGGCTCGTGCATCTGCTGCCAGATCCGCTGCAGGACAGGCAGCATCTTCATCACCACGCGGCCCGCCACGATCATCAGGTCGCACTGCCGGGGGCTGAAACGGAACACCTCGGCTCCGAACCGGGCCAGGTCGTGCTTGCTGGCACCGGTCGCCATCAGTTCGATGCCGCAGCAGGCCGTGGCGAAGGGCATGGGCCAGAGGCTGTTCTTGCGGCACCAGTTGGCCAGGGCGTCGAGCCTGCCGACGACGACGTTCTCCGGCAGTTCCAGTCGTGGTTGCTGAATCAGCGCCATCGGAACACCCCCTTGCGCCAGTCGTAGGCGAAACCCACCACGACGAGCGTGATGAACAGCATCGCTCCTGCGAATACCAGGCCCCGCGACGCCACCAGGCCCCCGTCGACGGCCGCATCGATCCCGGCCGGCGAGCGGCTGGCCACGGCCCAGGGGTAGAGGAACAGCAGCTCGACGTCGAAGACCAGGAACGTGATCGCAACCAAATGGAAACGGACGTCGAAGCGACGCCGGGTGTCGTGCACCGGATCCATGCCGCTTTCATAGGGCATTTCCTTGACCGCACCCGACCGTCGCGGGCCGATCAGTTGGGCGGCCACGAGCAGCCCGATCGACACTGCCGCCGCGATCGCGACAAACAGCAGGACGGGAAGGATGGCGTCCATCGGGGGCGGGCCCGGCATTTCGGAGGTGGGCGGGGAAAACGCGAATTTCGGCCGCAGAATCGGACTTCGTGAAATTCGTCACGAAGTCGGCACCGTTATACACGGTGTCCGGCGGCCCGACGAGTCGGGGCTTTTCGGGCGTCGATCGCGGTTTTGTCGCCACCCGGTGTGGGACAGCGGCCCGTCCTCCGCCAGGGGGGACGCCACTCGCGGTCAGCCGCAGCGGTCCAGGTGGCCGCGAATCAGTCCTAGATCGAAGGGGGTCGAACGCCGCAGTCCGGCCTCCACCCGCTCAAGGTCGATGCCGTAGTGGTTGACGCGGAATAGGCCCACCTTCACGTAGGGCACGCCTGCCTCCAGAAGCCGCCACCACACCAGTTCGCTGGGGTTGTGCGGCCGGCGGCGGCTCTTCCGCAACAGCCGCCAGGAGCGCCGCGGGTGCAATGGCGAAAGGTGCGGCCAGACCTCGCGGACGGTCACGCCGGGGGCTGTGGTGGCGTCGTACAGCGCGGCGATCCTGAAGCCCGCCCGCCGCACGTGTTCCGAGTAGCCGATCTCGCAGCGTTCGATGACATCGAGCTTCGTGGGCAGCGGTCGCACCGCCGCCCAGAACTCCTCGAAGGCCGGCGCGGAGAGCAGTCGGCGCCGCATGCCCAGGAACCACGACTGCAGGTGCGGCTGGCAGGGCCGCCCGCGGGCGGCCGCCTGATCCGACAACACCATGCCCCACAGGTCGGCGTCAGTCGTGCGCGGATCTGCGAGCGCCGGGGCCAGATCGAAGAGCGGGCCGTACACGCTGTCGTTGACGCAGATCACCTCGTCGTAGTCGCCGGGCCGCATCATCCGCAAGCCGTCGCGCCAACTGCAGAAGTCATAGCCCACGTTCTCCCGGGGCAGGAAGTCGTCGACCATGCCGGCCAGCTCCGCCGGCAGGCGCCGGGCCGAAGCCGACACCACCACCAGTCGGTCGGCGAACCGACGGTATTGCCCGAGCGCGTGCACGACGTGCGGGTCGAACGCGCCGGCCGGGTCGTAGTGCGCGAACACGATGGCCCGGCTACGGATCACGTCAGCGGAGCGTGGTGGTGAAGCGGGCATGCCGCGAGGGCCCGGGAGCGTCATGCGGCCCGGCGGGCGGGCGGGGCGAGGCGAGCCTGCAAGGTCGCCAGCCGGCGGCGCGTGGCCGTATCGCCACCGCCGTCCAGGGCCAGGATTTCCGGCACCGAGGCCAGTGTGGCGGCCGCGGCGTCGAGATGGCCGGCATCGATCTGCCGGGTCGCCGTGCGCAGCGCTGAGGCGGCGCACCAGCGCGTGCTGGCCGCAAGCACACGCGGTCGCAGCGCGGAGGGAATCAGGTCGGCGATCAGGCCGATGGCGCGGGTCATGTCGGGCCAGACCTTGCCATTGGCGACGAGCCGTGAGGTCTCGTTGGCCTCGTGCCGGCGGTAGGAGGCGAGCGGCCGCGGGTCGTACCACACCGGGAAGCGGGCGGCGATCCGCACCCACATCTCCCAGTCGAGCGCATGGTGGAGGTCGGACCGGTAGCCGCCCACGGCCTCGTAGGCGGCCCGGGCCACGACGGCGCACGGCGTCTGCACGCGCTGCCGTTCCGCGATCGCGGGCAACCAGTTGGCGAGCAGGCCCGGCATCCATTGCAGCCGCGATGCCACTTTGATGAGGTGGTCGTCGCCATCCACGATCCGGGCCCGGCAGAAGGCCATGCCCGCGGAGGGGGCGCGATCGAAGCCACGGGTGATTCGCGCGTAGAACCCGGGCATCACGTAGTCGTCCTGGTGCAGCAGGTGCACGAAGCGGCCTCGGGCCAGGGCGATGGCGCGGTTCCAGTTTCCGCTCAGGCCCAGCCGCTCGGCGCACTCCACGATCTCCACCCGGCCGTCGGCATCCACCGAGCGCACCAGCCGGGAGACGAGCCCCGGCCGGGACGCGTCGTCGACGATGGTGATCTGCATGTCCGCGGCGCGGGGCGCTTGGGCCAGCACCGACGCGAGCGTCTGGCAGAGCCGCTCGTCGGGCTCGCGGCTGGGCACCATCACGGAGAGCAGCGGCCGCGGCGCAGCCTGCTCGACGGGCCGGATCGGCGGCGGGTCGGCGTCGGCGTGTGGTGTCAGGATGCGCATCGGGGCTGCTAGGAGTGCGGGACGCGATGGGGGGGAGAAGTACCATCCCGCCGGCAGTCGCGGCCACGGCGATTGGCGCCACGGGCCTCAAAAATTCAGCCCGCATCCAACCTTGCGGGCCGGAGTGAATCGCCCCGGATTCCCGGATTTGCCCAGACCGCCGCCACGCAGCCGGTCAGAAGGCGCCCACGCTGAAGCCCACGTAGGCACCCCACGGGCCGACGCCCACGTTCATGCCGGAACTGTGCGTGTCGGAGAAGGGGGGCTTGCCGCCGCCCTGGCTGCGGTACGGCGAGTAGGAGACGCCAGACTGCGATTGGGCGGCCGCCGCCGTGGACGCGGCCGCGGTCGCCTGCCGCGCCGCCTGGGCCCGATCCACGAGCTGCTGGCGACCCTGGTCGAAGGCCGCCTGCTGCCGCTGCAGGGCGGCTTTCTTCTGCTCCAGCTTCTCGATCTCCTGCTGTAGCTGTCCTGACGACATCTTCACCACGTCGGGCACGTCCTTGAGCACTTCGGCCCGCCTCTGGTCCGACATCACGGCCAGGTACTGCCCCACCCACTGCCGCGCATCCTTCGCCTCGGGAGTGTCGAGGATCTTGAACTTCGCATCCAGGTCGTCGAGCAGGTACTCGAGTTCGTAGGACGACATCCCCGCCACACGCCGATTGAAGTCGGCCTTGATCGACCGCACATCCTGCGGCGAGTAGATCTGCTGGGCCGAGAGCCACTCCCCAAGTTCGAAGATCGCCCGCCGCCAGCGGTTGCTGTTCATGATCTCCGCCTTGCGGGCCAGATCGCCGGCCGCGTCGGTGGCGGGGGTGGCACCGTCCTTGTGCGCGCCGCTCGGCGCGGCGGGCGGCTGCTCTTGGGCGGCCAGCCGTGGCGGGCAGGCGATCAGGCCGAACGTCAGCGTGGCGGCGAACACGGCGGTGCGGCGCATCGAGCCAAAATGGCACATCGGACTGCCGGGCCTCAGCGGCCCGCCCCCTGCGGTTTGCGGATCAGCATCTTGTTCCCTTGCGGCGTGTGCTCCCCGCCGACGTGGGTGGGCAACGATCGCCATGTGCAGCGGTCCTTGCCGTCGTAGGTGTAGATGTTGAGTGTGGATGTCTGGCTGCCGTCGGGCTGCACGAACGCCGTGCGGGCCACCCACGAGCCGCCGTCGCGAATCCAGGTGGCCTCGCCATGGCCGCCGTCGGAACTGAACCCCCAGGAGCGGAGGCTGCGCGAGAGCGGATCCCAGCCGATCCGCTGCGTGATGTGCACCGCTGGCTCCTTGGCGCCGGGGGCGATGATCTTCAGGTCACGGAGCAGAAACGTGCGGCCGGTGTTCCAACGCACCGTGAGGTTGACGGTGGGTTTCGCGGCATCGTCGCCCGCCGTCTCCCCCTCGTCGACCACGGACCAGTCGCCGACCATCCAATCGAGGTCGGCGAGCCGCTCGGCACCGAGTGGCTCTTCGCCCCGGGACTCGCGGACCGCCGCCAACTTCCAGCCGCCCTCGTGCCGCACCCAGGTGGCAGAGAATCTGCCCTCGAGCGGAGCCCCGCCGGCCAACCGCACCTCCACCGTGCCGTCCTCGATCGCCACATCGTCGGTGAGGAAGCGAATGGAGGTCTCGCGAACGGTGACGTCGGGCCGGACTGCGGCTGCCGGCTGCGCCGATGGCGGGGCGAGCGACACCGTGGTGCGGCCCGCAAGCACGCGGCCGCCGTCGTCGATGATGTCGCCGTCGGGCGTCCAGAGGGCCGCCATCGCCTGTGCGTCGCCCCGGCCGAGTGCATCCTGGTAGGCGCGGGCCGCGGCACGGATCGCTTCCAGGTCACGGCCTCGGTCGGCCGGCTCCGCGGCCCCGGCCACCGCGGTGAGGATGGCAGTCGCGGCCACGACGCGGCAGAGCCCCGGCAGCATCGCGCTTCGGCACGGGTTGCGGACGGGGCGACCGGACGGCAGCGAGGAGGACATGCGGCACCTCGGTGATGGACACTCGGCGCTGGGGCGGCACGGAGCGGCCGTCGCCAGAAGCGTGAATTCTAGCACGCGGGACAACCGGGAACAGTACGAACGCCGCCGCTTCTGCTAGGGTGCTGAGCATGGTCGACCACGTGGCGATCCTCGCCGATCTGATCCGCCGCCCCAGCGTCAATCCGATGGGTCGCGACGTCTCTGGACCGGAGTTCCTCGAGGGACGAGTCACCGATTGGCTGGTGCAGCGTTTTACGGCCGCGGGCCTGACCTGGGCCCGCCAGCCCGTGACACCGGGGCGTGACAACGTGGTGGTGCGGTTGGAGGCGACGGTGCCCGATGCGCCGGTCCTGCTTTGGGACGCCCATCAGGACACCGTGCCCGCCGACGGCATGGCGGTCGAGCCCTTCACGCCGCTCGTGCGCGACGGACGCATGTACGGTCGCGGTGCCTGCGACGTGAAAGGGGGCATGGCGGCGATGATCGCGGCCCTGGAAACGCTGCTGGAGATCGGGGGGGAGCGGCGTGCGACCGTCGTGTTCTCGGCTACCGTCAACGAGGAATTCGGCTTTTCGGGCGCCAAGGCCCTGGCCCGGCTGTGGGACACTTCCGCGGCGGCGGCCGCGCCGGTCTCCGATGCGGTCGCTCGCGACATGGTCGGCGGTCGGCCAGCCTTGGCCATCGTCGCCGAGCCCACGGGCCTCGATCTCGTTGTGCAACACAAGGGCGCCATCCGTTGGCGGGCCCGCGCCCACGGGCAGGCCTGCCACAGTGCGTTTCCGGAACAGGGACGCAACGCGATCTACCCGGCGGCCCGCGCGGCGCTGGCGATCGAGTCGCTGGCGGGCGAACTGCT
>QWPN01000140.1 GCA_003671185.1 Planctomycetota bacterium | reverse complement strand
TTGCGGGGGGGGGGGGGGGCGCTGGGATGGCACGATCCATCTCCCTGGCCGCAGGCTGCGCCGGGCACTGGACTTGGCCGCCCCTTGAATCACACTGACCGCACTTCGAAAGATGCATCGGTGCCGGACGCACCGTGAGAGCCGGCGTTTGCCGGCGTTGGATTCGGTTGCCTGGTTTCGCGAAGGAGCCCACCTTGTACGACTCGCTTTTGGATGAACTCGAGGACGACGTCGTCTCCAATCCCCAGGAGGTCGAGGAACTGACCGAGAAGGTCGTCGACGCCGAGGAGGCCGACGCTGACCTGCTCGTCGAGGATGCCGAGGCGACCGTGCTTCCGGAAGCGGAAGTCGAGGCGGAGGCCGATGCCGACATCGACGCCTCGGGTGAGGCCGAGGACGTGCTCGTCGAGCAGGTCGAGAACTGGTCCGACGACCCGGTTCGCATGTACCTGACGCAGATGGGCGAGATCCCGCTGCTCACCCGCGCCCAGGAGATCTACCTCGCCCGGCAGATCGAAACCACGCGGGCGCAGTTCCGCGCCAAACTGCTGGAATGCGAGTACGTCTGCCAGCAGGCCTACCGCGTGCTGCTGCGGGTGCACCGCGGCGAACTGCCCTTCGATCGCACGGTGCAGGTGTCGGTGACCGACCGGCTGGAGAAGGAGCAGATCCTCGGCCGCCTGCCCCATAACCTGCGCACGCTGGAAGTGCTGATCAGGCAGAACAAGGCGGACTACCGCATCGCCCTCTCCAAGAAGCAGCGCATGGCCGAGCGGCGCGAGGCCTGGGCGCGGCTGGGACGCCGGCGCCGGCGCTGCGTCCGCCTCGTCGAGGAACTCGGTCTGCGCACGCAGCGGATCGAGGCCATGATCCCCACGCTCGAGAAGTTCGTGGTCCGGATCAAGGAGTTGAAGTCGAAGATCGACGCCCACAAGAAGTCGAAGCAGCCCCCCTCCGCCCGGCAGAAACTCGTGGAGGAGTACCGTTTCATTCTCAAGTCCTGCCAGGAGACGCCTCGCAGCCTGAAGCGCCGCGTGGATGAGATCAGGGGCATTTTCGCCCGCTATCAGCAGGCGAAGCGCGGCCTCTCCGAGGGGAACCTGCGGCTCGTCGTCTCGATCGCCAAGAAGTACCGCAACCGCGGCCTCTCGTTCCTGGACCTGATCCAGGAGGGGAACGCGGGCCTGATGCGGGCCGTCGACAAGTTTGAATACCGGCGTGGCTTCAAGTTCTGCACCTACGCCACATGGTGGATCCGGCAGGCGATCACCCGGGCGGTGGCCGATCAGAGCCGCACGATCCGCATCCCCGTGCACATGGTGGAGACAATGAGCCGCGTGCGGAACGTGGCCCGGCAACTGCTCCAGGAGTATGGCCGCGAGCCGACGATCGAGGAGATCGCCGCCCGGGCCGGCACGCCGGTCGACGAAACCCGCCGCGTGACGGCCATGAGCCGCTACCCCATCAGCCTCGACCGGCCGGTGGGCAACAGCGAGGACAGCCATTTCGGCGACCTGCTTCCCGACACCGGCGCCGAAAATCCGGCCGTGGGCGCGGCGCAGGAGATGCTCCGCAACCGGATCGCCAAGGTGCTGAAGTCCCTCTCCTACCGCGAGCGCGAGATCATCAAGCTACGCTACGGCTTGGGCGACGGCTACAGCTACACGCTCGAGGAAGTTGGGCACATCTTCAAGGTGACCCGCGAGCGGATCCGGCAGATCGAGGCCAAGGCGGTTCGCAAACTGCAGGCTCCGGCCCGCAGCGAGGAACTCTCTGGCTTCATCGACTGACCTTGCTTCACGGCGGCACGGCCTTCCATGGCCCGTGCCGCCGTGCCCCGTCGCGGGGGCAGCCGAGATGCCGCCCGCCGCGCGTGTCTCGTACCCCATACCCCAACCAGGAACCGATCCATGTCCCGCGTGTCATGTTGCTGCGCCCTGCTGGCGATCCTCGCCCTGCCCTGCACGGCTGCGGAGCCCGCGAAGTTTCCGCGCACCACGATCGACCTGGGCGCCGTGTGTGCCGATGTGGAGAAGTCGGTGCGCTTCTACACCGAGGGGATCGGGTTCCGCGAGACACAGGGCTTCGAGGTGCCGGCGGAACTGGCCCGTGACGCCGGACTCACCGACGGCAAGCCGCTGGCCGTGCGGGTGCTCGTCCTCGGCGAAGGGGACAGTGCCACCAAACTCAAGCTCATGCAGATCAAGGACACGCTGCCGCGCCCGGGCGACAACGACTTCATCCATTCGCACACCGGCTTCCGCTACCTCACGATCATGGTGGCCGATACCGATGCCGCCCTGGCCCGGCTGGCCACGATGGGCGTGAAGCCGATCGCCAAATCACCGATGGCCCTGCCCGACTCGTTGGCCCCCGGCATGCACCTGACGTGCGTCCGCGACCCCGACGGGAACCTCGTGGAACTGATCGGCCCGCGGAAGTAGCTGCGGGCCGCCTTCTTACGGGCGTTCCGACCGCGGAATCTTCCCGGCACGCTCCAGCCAGGCCAGCACCTCGGCGGCGAGTTCCTCGGGCGGACGGGCCGCGGAGTCGACGACGAGTTCGGGGGCCAGCGGCTCCTCGTAGGGGTCGTCGATCCCGGTGAACCCCTTGATCTCGCCGGCCCGGGCCCGCTTGTAGAGCCCCTTCGGATCGCGGCCCTCGCAGACCTCGAGCGGAGCCTTCACGAACACCTCCACGAAGTCACCCGGCGCGAGCATGCGGCGGACGGCCTCCCGGTCGCGGCGGTAGGGACTGATGAAGGCGGTCAGCGCCACAAGGCCCGCCTGCACGAACAGTTCGGCCACGGCCCCGATGCGGCGGATGTTTTCCTCGCGGTCCTGGGCTGCGAACCCCAGGCCGAAGCGGCTGGCGAACTCCTCGCCGTGCCGCTCGCGAAGCAGGCCCGGAGCGGCGTTGAGGCCGAGTCGGACGTTGTCGCCATCGAGGACGAAGCTGCGCACGCCGCGGGCATGGAGCCGGTGGTCGACGGCGTTCGCCAGCGTGCTCTTGCCGCAGCCGGACAGCCCCGTGAACCAGAGCACGCAGCCCTTGTGCCCAGCCGCGCGCTCGCGCTCCTCGCGGCTCACCGCATGCGCGTGCCAGCGGACGTCCACCACCTCGCCATGCCTGCCATCGACCGTCATGCCACGGACCTCCCGGTGTTCCTCTTCTGCCTCACCACGCATCGAGCCTGACCTCGCACGTCAACCGTTCGGCATCGCCGTCGGCCCGATCGCGCAGGATCTCCATCCGCAGCACTTCTCCCGGGCCACGGCCCGACAGGCGGGCGGTCAGCGCCTCGAAATCAGCCACGGGCTGCGCATCCACGGCCACGACCACGTCACCGCTGCGGATACCGGCCTGGTCGGCGGCCGATCCCGGCTCCACAGTCCTGATCTCGCACGGCCCCCCCAACGCCAGCGAGGCGACACCGAGTTTCCCTCCCTTGCGCACGTCGATCCGCGTGTCGGGCAGCCGTTCCGCCAGGGCTGCCGCCTCGGCCGCACCCGCCCCGGTGCCGAAGAGATCCAGCCGCTCCAGGGTGCGCAGCCGCCCCAGCAGGTCGAGCGCCGCGGCATCGAGCGACACACCGCGCACGCTCAATACCGTGAGCCCGCGCAGCCGCGTCAGCAGGGGCAGGTCGCCGGCGGCGCCCTGCCAGTCGGCACCCAGGTCGACTTCCAGTCCGCGCCGCTCGACCGCCGGCCGCTCGCGGATCACGGCTCCCAGCGATTCCAATCGCTCCCGTGCCGCGGCGGCGGTGCTCACCGCGTGAAACTCGAGCGTTGAGCCAGCCAGCCGGGCCGTGGCGGGCGACGCGCGTTCCGTGCAGCGTTCCAGGAACCGCTCGGCCGTGGCCACGACTTCGGCGTCGTCGCTGGCGAGCCACTCGCGAACCACTTCGATCACCCGGCTGGCGACCTCCAGATCGCCGCCGTCGGCCGCCGCCGCCAGACGGTCCGAGACCGCGGGACCGGCCTGTACGAGGTTCCGGGAGGCCGCCTCGCGCTGGGCGAACTGGGGGGAGCCGAGCTGCTCGATCCAGCGGTCGATGTCGGCCGCCGCAGGCCCCGCGACCGCCGCGGCCCCTGCCAGCAGCCACGCCGCTGGCAGGATGCTCCAGGCTCGTGCTGCAGAAACCATGGCGACTCCGACGAAAACGCCGAATATACCAGCCGCGGGTGCGGTGCCGTTTCAAGGGTACACTTCAAGGATCGCCAACCCCCTCGCCCCGGCTTCCACGCCGTGGCCGCCATGACGCTCCCCCTCACGACTGACGGCTCGCGGCGGCCGCCGCTGCCGACCACCCCCGCGGAGATGCGCGCACGGGGCTGGGACGAGGTCGACGTGGTGCTCGTCAGCGGTGACGCCTACGTCGATCATCCAAGTTTTGCCAACGGCCTCATCGCCCGGCTGCTGGAGGCGGCGGGCTTTCGCGTGGCGGTGCTGGCCCAGCCAGAGTGGTCGACCTGCGAGGCCTGGCGACAGTTCGGCCGGCCACGGCTCTTCTTCGGCATCTCCGCCGGCAACATGGACTCGATGATCAACCACTACACGGCCAACCGCAAGGTGCGCAATGACGACGCCTACTCGCCCGACGGGGCGATCGGCCGCCGTCCCGACAGGGCCACGCTGGCCTACTGCCAGCGGTCGCGCGAGGCCTTCCCCGGCGTGCCCGTCGTGGCCGGCGGCGTGGAGGCCAGCCTGCGTCGCATCGCCCACTACGACTACTGGAGCGACACCGTGCGCCGCTCCATCCTCCTCGACTCCAAGGCCGACCTCGTCGTGTTCGGCATGGGCGAGCGCACGGTGCTGGAGGTGGCGCGGGGCCTGGCGGCGGGCCGGACGGTGAAGGACCTGCGGAACCTGCGTGGCGTGGCCTACCGCCTGGGAGCCAGCGAGCCCCCTCCTGCCGGTCCCGACACCGTCATGCTGCCCGCCTACGAGGAGGTGGTGGCCGACCCGCTGGCCTTCTGCGAGATGACGCGCATCTCCCACCTGGAGACGAACCCGCACAACGCCCGTCGGCTCGTGCAGCGGCACGGCCGCGAGGCGGTGGTCGTGAACCCGCCCGCGCTGCCGCTCGAGCAGGAGGAGATGGATCAGGTCTACGGCCTGCCCTTCACCCGCCGGCCGCATCCCGCCTACGGGGCGGCGCGGATTCCCGCCTTCGAGGTCGTGGAGACGAGCGTGCAGATCATGCGCGGCTGCTTCGGCGGCTGCACCTTCTGCTCGATCACCGCCCACGAGGGGCGGATCATCCAGAGCCGCTCCCAGGACTCGATCATCTCCGAGATCCGGCTGCTGTCGGCCCAGCCCGGCTTCAAGGGCACCGTCTCCGACATCGGCGGCCCCACGGCGAACATGTATCAGATGCGTTGCAGCCGTCCGGAGGTGGAGGCCAAGTGCCGCCGCCTGTCCTGCGTGCATCCCACCGTCTGCAAGCTCCTCGGCACGGACCACGGTCCACTCAAGGAACTGATGCGCGAGGCCCGCAGCGTGGCCGGGGTGAAGCGAGTGCTCGTGGCCAGCGGGGTGCGCATGGACCTGGCCCGCCGCGACCCCGAATACCTGCAGGAGCTTGCGGCGCACCACGTGGGCGGTCACCTCAAGGTGGCGCCCGAGCACACCGACCCCGAGGTCTTGAACCTCATGAAGAAGCCGTCGGCCGACGACTACGTGGAGTTCGACAAGGAGTTCAAGGCCGCCAGCCATCGTGCCGGCAAGAAGCAGTACACGGTGCCCTACTTCATCGCCAGCCATCCCGGCAGCGGCGTGGAGCAGATGATCGAACTGGCGGTGTTCCTCAAGCGAAACGGCTACAAGCCCGACCAGGTGCAGGACTTCATTCCCAGTCCGTTCGACATCTCGGCCTGCATGTATCACACCGGCCTCGACCCGATGACGAGGCAGCCGGTCACCGTCACCAAGGGCCTGCGCGACCGGCGCATGCAGCGGGCCCTGCTCCAGTTCTTCAAGCCTGAGAACTATTTCGAGGTGCGTCGGGCCCTGGAGCAGGCCGGGCGGCAGGACCTGATCGGCTCCGGCTGCGACTGCCTGATCTTGGATCGACCGCCGCCCCAGGCCCTCGACCACAAGCGTCGCGAAGCCACGCGGGCCTTCACGGAAAGCACGTCGGGCGACCACATCCGCAGCCGGCCCGGCGTCGCCCCCGACGCCCCGCGTGGCCGGAGGCAGGGCCGCAGGCGGGGCAGCATCGGCTACCGTCCCAAGCGCGGCGGCCCTGGCGAGTCGTGAGCCTACGGCCCGACGCCGCGACCCTGCCCAGATTGCCTTCGTTACGCCTCATCCCCAGACGAGGCCCATGCCGAGAGCTGACCCGCGCCTGCCGAGGAACTTTTCAACCTCTCGGGACGGTGGCGCCGAAGGGAGGACTGCTGTCGGCTTCGATGGCGCAGGAGCCACGGCGTGAATGCTCGGTCGGCCGCCCATGGTCTGGTTCTGCTGCTCGCGTGGCATGCCGCCATGCCGTGCTGGAGCGCCGCGCAGTCCTGGCTGCCCGGTGCGCTAGAATCGCGCGGCCCAGACAAACTGCTGGAGTGGCAGGCCGGCCCCGGAGAAGCCGGCGAGGAGGACCTCTACGCGGGCCGCATCATCACCGACCGCCCGCACATCGCGGAGGCGGCGTCGACCGTGGGCCTGGGCCGAGTGCAGATCGAGAACGGCTACACCTACTACCTCGATGGCGCCGAGGGGACGACGTCGCAACTCCACTCCTTCCCGGAAACGCTCCTGCGCGTGGGTCTGTTCCGTGAATGGTTCGAGTTCCGTGCCGGCTACAACTATTTCGTCGCGGACACCAACTCCCCGTCCGGGGGCGGCATCGCACAGGGGAGCGACGACCTGTACCTCGGGGCCAAGGTGGCGCTGGCGGACCAGGTGGGAATCCTGCCTGAACTGACGATCTTTCCCCAGATGCGGGTGCCCACGGGCAGCCCGGCCTTCACCAGCGACGAGGTGCTGCCCGGCATGAACTTCGTCTACGCCTGGCGCGTGGCCAGACGGCTGGAAATCGAGTGCAACACGAACGTGAACCGGCGACGCGATCCCGGGCTCGGCAGCTTCTACACGGAGTATCTGCAGACCTTCAACTTCGAATACGACCTGTCGGAGCGGGTCATGCTGTTCAACGAGTTCGTGATCTTCTGGCCCGTGGGGGCTGTCGACGTACCCGGCCAGTCCTACTCACACGCCGGGCTGCACCTGTTCCTGATGCCGAACCTACAGATCGACGTGCACGCGGCGGTGGGCCTGAACGCCGGCGCCGCCGACATGTTCGGTGGTTCGGGGCTGTCGTGGCGCTGGTGAGATGGCTGCGGCGACCGCAGGCGGGTGGATTGATCTTTGCGGGCGGCGCGGGAAAAATGCTCCCTTCACCATCCTCCCTGGAGAACGGGCCATGAGCATCGTCAAGGAATTCCGTGAATTCGCCATGCGGGGCAATGTCATCGACCTCGCCGTCGGCGTGGTCATCGGGGGCGCCTTCGGCAAGATCATCGGCTCGCTCGTCTCGAACATCATCATGCCGCCGCTGAACCTGCTCACTGCCCGGTTTGGCGTGAACTTCACCGACCTGGCCTGGAAGATGCCGCTCCTGGCACCGAAGCTCAACCCGGACGGCTCGATGGTGATGGAGGAAGGCAAGCCCGTGATGGCGCTGCAGAACTACCCGATCGTCAATTATGGGCCGTTCATCCAGTCGGTCGTCGACTTCCTGCTCATCGCCCTGGCAATCTTCTTCGTCGTAAAGATCATCAACACCGCCAAGGCGAAGTTCGAGGAGAAGAAGGAGGAGGCCCCGGCCGCGGTTCCCGAGGACGTGGCCCTGCTTCGCGAGATTCGCGACGCGTTGCAGCGCCGCTAACTGTCCGTGGAAAAAGTCATCCTTGACCTTTTTCCACTTGGCCGGCCGGTGGAAACGCCGAGGGTTTCCACGGTCGGCTCTCGTCGCATCCTGCTCCGGCAGACTTGTTCCACAGTCTGCTAACTGGCCATGGATGCAGGAATCCAGGACCTTTTTCCACGTGGCCGGGACGGAACGATCACCTTGGGTGCCAGCCACTGGCTGGGGCACGATACAACGGTTTCCACGGTCGGCTGTCATCGCAACTTGCTCCGGCAGACTTGTTCCACAGTCTGCTGAGCGGGCCTGGCGGCGCGCTACGGCGGCTGAACCGAGGCCGCCGCGGATGCGTAGAATGTGCCTGGCGTGCCGGCGCAAGCCGCCTCGTCCCCTGGAGGTGCCCCGTGATCGTCGCCCACCGTGCATTCGTGCTGCTGGTCTGTCTGCTGGCTGCATTCGTGGCCTCGCCCAGCCTGGCCGCGGGACCGCGCAACCCCTATTCGAGTTTCAACCTCTCCGGAGTGAATTACGGTGCCCAGCAGTGGGACCGCGCCCAGCGGGAGGGCCGCCGCGTCTGGCCCTACTACAACCAGCCACAGCGAACCACGCCCCGCCCGGCGGGCATGAGCACTGGTATCGTGTCCGCCGGCCCCGGGATGGTCATCCAGGGCGGCACTGTCCGCTCGGCACAGCGTTCCGTACGTCGCTGGCGTCGCTAGCCGAACTCCATCCACCGGCAGGCTGGTCAGGACTTCGGCCGCGGCGGATCGTCCTGGTAGATCCGGTATTTCTTGGTCACCAGCGCTCCACCCCGCTCCAGCGTCCGCTTGGAGAGGTGGTTGCTCTCCAGCACCCAGGAAAATTCCACCTCGTCCATGCCCCATTCGTAGAGACGCGGAACCAGCGCCGCGTGCAGCACGAGCCCCACGCCCCAGGCCTGGTACTCGGGGACCACGTTGGTGCTGATCGCCCGCATCCGCTTGATCGCCTTCTTGTTCCAGAGCAAGCGGAGGAATCCGAAGGGGAACAGCCGGCCATTGATGGCCTTGATGCGCGGGTTGTAGTCGAGCAGGCAGAAGACGGTGCCGATCGGCTTGCCGTCCACCTCGGCCACGAGGGCCAACTCCGGCACGATGAGGTGCTTGAGGCTGTCGGCCATGTGGTCCACCTCGCCGGGCGTCAGCGGCACGAAGCCCCAGGTTCCCCCCAGGCTCGAGTTGTAGATGTCGAGGAACATGCGCACCTCGTCGGCGAACCGGCTGCGATCGAGCTGCCGCACCCGCACCCCGAACCGCTCTTTCACCCCCTCCACCATCACGCCCAACTTCGAGTCCAGGCCTTGGAGCATCGACAACCGGCCCCAAAAGGCATACAGGTCCTCGATCTTGCCGTACCCGGCGGCCTCCACGAGCCGGGCATAGTACGGAGGGTTGTGGGTCATCATGAAGAAGGGCGGCGTGTCGAAGCCCTCGATGAGCAGGCCGCACTCGTAGTTGAGTGAGGGGTTCACCGGGCCGCGGATCGAGGTCATGCCCTGGACGTGCAGCCAGTCGCGGGCCGCGGCGAACAGCGCCTGCGCCGCCTCCGGGTCGTCCTCGCACTCGAAGAAGCCGAAGAAGCCGCGCTGTTCCTGGTAGCGCTCGATGTGGCCGGCGTTGACGAGGGCCGTGATGCGGCCCACATCGCGGCCGCCACGGGTGGCGAGAAACGACCGGCTGCGGGACTTTTCGTAGAACGGATGCGGCCGGAAGCCGAGCAGTTCCTCCTGCGACATGACGAGCGGCGGCATCCAGCAGGGGTCGTCCGCGTACAACCGCCATGGCAGCCGCACGAAACGCCGCTGCCGGGCCCGGGTATCGACGGTCTCCACGGCGATGTCCGCCACGTGATGCTCCTGCTGGGGAGGAAAAACCGTCTGCGTTCCGAAGGCCGCCCCGACGGCCGGCGGCCGCACCGAAATCGTTGCTCGGCAACGACTTCGGTGCGCTGGCCAGCATCTTGGGTTCCCGGCCGCATGTTCGTCAACCTCGGTACCACTGCCGGTCGGCAAAGTCGCCCCGGCCATTTTTCCGATCATAAGATGGGGTCGGGATCGTGGTGATGGATCGATCGACCCGGCGCTTCCCCCAGAGGCCTGCAGGTCGGACCCGTCATGATCGCGACACCGCGCCATCCACGGAACGGAGACTGCCTGGTCACCGGCGCCAGCGGACTGGTGGGGCACAATGCCGTCCGGTACCTGGTGGCTCGCGGCCGGCCCGTGCGGGCCCTGGTCAGGGGCGGCAATGCCCTCACCGACGCTGCTTTCGCAGGACTGCCCATCAACCGCTTCACCGGCAGCCTGGATGACGAGGCGACCCTGCAGGCAGCCACGGACGGCGCCGACTGCGTGATCCATGCGGCCGCGTTCGTTCATTGTGGCTGGCGGCACCTCGACGAGATGCGGCGCGTGAACGTCGAGGGCACCCGCCGCGTGGCCCGCGCGGCGCGGCGGGCCGGGGCACGGCTCGTGCACGTGTCCAGCGTCGACGCCATCGGCCTGCGTCCCGACGGCCTGCCGGCAGACGAGGAGACGCCCACCGGCATCATGCCGGAGTGCCCGTATGTGGTCACCAAGCGGGAGGCTGAGGCGGCGGTGCTCGAGGAGGTCGCGCTGGGACTCGACGCCGTGATCGTCAACCCGGTGTACATGATAGGACCCTGGGACTGGAAGCCCTCCAGCGGCCGCATGCTGCTCGAGGTCGGCGCCGGCCGCGGGGCGTTCGCCCCACCGGGATCGAACGACTTCGTCGACGTCCGCGACGTGGTGAACGGCATCTTCGCCGCCCTCGAACGGGGTCGCACCGGCCGGCGCTACATTCTCGGCGGCCACGGCCTCTCCTACCTCGACGCCTGGCGGACGTTCGCCAGGGTGACGGGCCGGATGCAGCCCTTGGGCATGGCGCCGCGACCCATCGTGAAACTGGCCGGGTGGTGCGGCGACCTGGCAGGCCTGTTCCGCAGCCGTGAACCGGCGGTCAACTCCGCGGCCACGACGATGTCGATGCTGCCGCACAACTTCTCCAGCCGCCGTGCCGAGACGGAACTGGCCTACACGTTCCGGCCGTTCGAGGAGACGGTGCAGGACGCCTGGAACTGGTTCGTGGATCGCGGCTACGCCCGACCGGTTCGCGGCCGGGCCGCGCTGGCGCGGTAGTCGCCGGCCGGCGGGCTACAATCCCTCGATTCGATCCGCCCTCTCCCGCGTGGCCGCACCATGCCGCACATCCTCGTGGTCGAGGACGAGCAGCACCTCGCCTACGGCATCAAGTTCAACCTCGAAGCCGAGGGCTACACCGTGACCGCCGTCGGCGACGGTCAGGCGGCGCTCGAGGCGGTGGGGGCAGCCGCGCCCCACATCGACCTGGTGGTGCTCGACCTCATGCTGCCGGGCATGAGCGGATATGCCGTCTGCGAGGCGATCCGGGCCCGTGGCAACAACCTGCCCATCGTCATGCTCACCGCGCGGACGCTCGTGGAGGACCGCATCCGCGGCTTCGACGCCGGCACCGACGTGTACCTGCAAAAGCCGTTCGATCTGGAGGAACTGCTGTCGGTGGTTCGCAACCTGCTCGCCCGCCGCGGCCGGGACGAGCGTGCGGCCGCGGGGGCGGGCACCACGTCAGGCGACACCGCTGCGGTCGGCCGCGACACCGTGCACCGCTTCGGTGCAGCCGAGGTGAACTTCGAAACCTGGGAGGCCCGCTCCCGGGGGCAGCCCATCCGCCTTACGAACCTGGAGATGAAACTGCTGCGCTACCTCGTGGAACACGACGGCAAGGTCGTGTCCCGCGAAGAACTGCTCACCAAGGTGTGGGGGATGGCGCGGGCGCCGGCCACGCGCACGGTCGACACGTTCATGCTCAACCTGCGGAAGTACTTCGAGAACGACCCCTCCCGCCCGGTGCACTTCCTTTCCGTGCGCGGCACGGGATACCGCTTCGTGGGCGACTCGGCCCGTCCGGCGGCGACCGAGGGCTGATGCCGCTCAGCGCCCGAGCAGGGCCGCCGCGGCTGCACCGGGATCACGGCTCTTGAGCAGCGACTCACCCACCAGCATGGCACCGATGCCGGCGGCCTCCAGCCGCTCGACGTCGGCGCGGGTGCGGATGCCGCTCTCGGCCACGAGCACGCATTCCGCGGGCACCCGGTCGCGCAGCCGCAGCACGTGGTCGAGGTCGGTGGTCATGGTGCTGAGGTCGCGGTTGTTGACGCCGACGAGCGTGGCACCGAGATCGAGCACGCGGGCCAGGTTCGTCTCGTCGTGCAACTCCACGAGCGGCGTCATGCCCATGTCGATGATGCGTCGGTACAAGCTCCGCAGCCGGCAGTCGTCGAGGCACTCCGCGATCAGAAGCACGGCGTCCGCACCATGGGCCCGGGCCTCGACGACCTGGTAGTCATCGATCACGAACTCCTTGCGCAGCACGGGCAGCGGCACCGCGACCCGGGCCGATTCCAGATCGACGAGGCTGCCGCCAAACCCCACGGCGTCGGTGAGCACAGACAGACAGGAGGCGCCGGCGGCCGCATAGCCGCGGACCACGTCCTCGACGGTCGACCCCGGTCGGATTTCACCCGCCGATGGGCTCTTGCGTTTGAACTCGGCGATCAGGCGGATCGGCCCCGGCGCCGCCAGGGCCGCGAAGAAATCGCGCGGCGCTGGTGCCACGGCCAACCGGCCCTCGAGGGCGGCCGTGGGCACTCGCTCGCGGGCGAGCGCCACCTCGCGGTGTTTCCTGGCGACGATTTCCTGGAGCACGTTCATGCCGCGATATTACTCGATGGTGCGCCAGGTCCCAGATGTGACACCCACCCCCGTCAGACGAGCCGCGCATCCTCGCCGCGGCAGCGGCAACGGCCGCTCGGAAGGCCAGCCACACCGGGAGGCCCAGGGCCGTTGGGCATAACGACTCCGCACGGTGTTGATGCAGACCCCACACCGCACCGCCGCGCACCCTCGCCGCGGCAGCGGCAACGGCCGCCCGGAAGGCGGCCGCTCGCGGTCCGGGGAACCCTTTGGCGTTCCCCGCGACCGCGCAAGCCCGCCGGGGCCAGGATGGCCCGGCGGGCGTGAAATCAGTGCCGGAAGTGCCGGCGCGACGTGAACACCATGGGCAGTCCCGCGGCGTCGGCCGCCGCAATCACCTCCGCGTCCCGCTTCGAGCCGCCCGGTTGCACGACCGCCGCGATGCCGGCCCGCACGATCAAGTCGATCGAGTCTGGAAATGGGAAGAAGGCATCGGAGGCGAGCACGCCGCCCCGGGCCCGATCGCCCGCCTTCTCCAGGGCGATGCGCACGGCGTCGACGCGACTCGTCTGTCCGATGCCGGCGCCCGCCAGGCTCGTGCCCCTGCAGACCGCGATGGCGTTGCTCGTCAGCCGGCGGACGATGGTGAAGGCGAAGTCGAGCGGCTGCGTCAATGCCGCCGGCGGCGCAGCCTTCGTCACCACACGCCACGTGGCCGGATCATCGCAGGCGTCATCGGGACGCTGGGCCAACACCGCCCCGGCCACGCTCCGCAGTTCCAGGCCCGCCGTGGCCTCCCAGGGGTCGCCTCCAGGCACCTCCACCAGTCGGACGCTCGCCTTCCACGATGGCCGCGTGGTGAGCAGTTCAACCGCCTCGGCGGCGAACGCCGGGGCCGCGATCACCTCCACGAACAGCCCCGGGGTCAGCAGCACCTCCGCGCAGGCCCGATCGAACGTGCGGTTCACGGCCACGATCGACCCGAAGGCGCTGGTGGGGTCGGCGGCCAGGGCCGTCTCCAGGGCCACGGCCACCGTGCCCGCCGAGGCCGCGCCGCAGGGATTCGTGTGCTTGATGACGACTGCAGCCGGATCCTTGATCAGTCCGGCCAGCCGCGTGGCCGCGTCGAGGTCGAGCAGGTTGTTGAAGGACAGTTCCTTGCCGCACAACTGCCGCAGGCCTGCCAGCCCCAGGTGCGTGCCCACCGGCGCAAAGAGCGCCGCCGACTGGTGGGGATTCTCGCCGTATCGCAGCGGCAGCCGGCGCTCGAGCTCCAGCGAGAACCGGGCGGGCAACGGCGGCTCGTCCTCCGCATCCGCAGCGACCGGGTCGGGCGTCGGCTCGGCTACCAGCGCGGCGTGCGTGGCCATCCAGCGGCTGATCACGGCGTCGTAGGCCGCGGTGCGCTCGAAGGCCCGTGCGGCCAGCAGCCGCCGTTCGGCCAGCGTGGTGCCGCCGCGGCTCAGGGCGGCGAGAAAATCGTCGTACTGCTCGGGACTGGTGACCACGGCCGCAAACGCGTGGTTCTTGGCCGCCGCCCGCACGAGGCTGGGTCCACCGATGTCGATGAGTTCGATCGCCTCGGCCGGCGTGCACCCGGGCTTGGCCACGACGCTCTCGAAGGGGTAGAGGTTGACGATCACCGCGTCGAAGCGTTCGATGCCGTGCGCGGCAAGCACCTGCGCGTCGTCGGTCCGGTCGGATCGGGCGAGGATGCCGGCGAAGATTCGCGGATGGAGCGTCTTGACGCGACCATCGAGGACCTCCGGGAAGCCCGTGATCGTCGACACGTCCTCGACGGCGATGCCGAGCGCGGCCAGGGCCGTACTCGTGCCGCCCGTGCTCGCCACGCGCACCCCGGCGGCCACCAGGCCCCGCGCCAAGCGGTCGAGGCCCGTCTTGTCGAACACGCTGACGAGCACGCGGCGGATGGGGACGACGTCGACGGCGGGGATGCTGGGCGAGGCGTGTGGGTGCATGGGTTGGTCGCGGGGCTGGTGGGGTGGAAGCCGCGATTAGACCAGCCCCGGCGTCGCCGCAAAGAGCCGCGCCGCCATCCGCGGCGGTGTTCAGGGAGCGGCCGGCAGATCCACCGCCACGAGCGTTCCCGTGCCGTCCGGCCCGGCATGCACCGCCACGCTGCCCCGCATCTGCCGCACCAGGGACCTGACCAAAAACAGCCCCAGGCCGGTGCCCTGGGTCGACCGCTCGAGTTCGCTGCCCAAGCGCACGAACCGGCGGAACACCCGCTGTCGTTCTCCGGGCGGTATGCCCGGACCGTTGTCGGCCACGGTCACCGTCACACGCCCGCGCTGCGCGCTGGTCGACACCCTGACACAGGGCTCGGGCAGCGCATACTTCACCGCGTTGTCGATCAGGTTGCGGAACACGATCTCCACATCGGCGGACCGGCCCCGCACCCGCAACGATTCCGCGTCGGTGCCATCCTCGAAGCGGATACTCTCCGTGGGCACACCGTACCGCTGCACCACGCCGGCACACACCTGCCGCAGCACCGGCAGCACCTCCGTCACGGCCCCGGCCGCCGGCCGCCGGTGCAGAGTCTTGGCGGCGTCGAGCAGGTGGTCGATGAGCCTGTCGAGCCGTTCCACGTCCTGGAGCATGAAGCGGTGGAAGTCGGCCTGTTGGTCCGGCGGCAGGGGCCGGCGGGTGATGGTCTGCAGGGAGAGTTGCAGCGAGGCCAGCGGGCTCTTGAGTTCGTGCGTCACGCTGTCGATGAAGTTGCTCTGCCGCTGTGACAGGGCGATGGCCTTGATGGTGAGCGCCAGGTAGACGATCACGCCGGCCAGCACGACCACCAGCAGCGCCACGCCGACACCGAGGATCGCCCAGTAAAACGCCGCGTTCGTCGACCCCAGGGCCGCCGCGATGCTCACCAGCACCCAGCCCACCGTGAGGGCGATGATCGAGGCGATGAGCACGACCCCCAGCAGGATCGGCCAGCCGAGCGAGCGACGCGGTTCCATGGGCGGCCCCGGAGCGAGGAGCGAACTCACGACTATGCTATGGCAAACCGCCGCGGCACATGCTCCCGGAGTCGTTCCCATGCCTCCACTCGAATCCCCGGCCCGGCGGCCACCGCAGCGGATCGCGGCAGGCCGCACCGTCGTCGAGTTCACCTGGGACGGAGACCGCTGGCGGCACTCCGTCACCGTGGCGGACCGGCTTGTCGCCGACTCGGTCGAGGGTGGAGTCGACACGGCGGCCGACCCGCGCTGGCCGGCATCCCCCGTGCTCGTCGAGGTGTCGCTCGCCGGCCCGGCCGACCGACCGGCGCTGCTGGCCGTGGGCCTCGCCGGACGGTCACACTTCGCCGCCAGCGTGGCCGGCGCCGCGGAGCCGGACACGTTGCTCTTCGAAATCGCCTGCCGGCTGCACGAGCCGCCCATCTGGCTGGGGTCGACCTATCGCACGGGTCCCGACCCGGCGGACATCGTGCGGATCCCGGCGCCGGCGCTCGACGGCACCCTGCCGGCCACGCTCCGCTGGACCTACACGATCGGCCCGCGGGGGCTGCTCGCGATGGAGTCCCTGCCACGGCCGACGCCCGGCGGCGGCGGCCGCTGACGCACCTTGCGATCGCCCGCCCGATCGATCACATTCTCCATGGTCAATCCTGGTCCCCGGTCCCGGTGCCCATCTATGTTCGACGTCATCGAGCGGCTCAAGTCGGAGTGGACTGACAGGTACGTGGTCGTCGAGTCGACGGCGCCGGAGCTGGCACGGTTCACGCACGCCACCGGGCAGGTCAAGACCGTCAACATGAACGGCCGCTGCCTCGTGGAGTTCGACCAGTACAACAACACGGGCTGGTACGACATCGATCCCTCCTGCCTGAAGGTCGTCCCCAAGCCACTGCCCAAGCCGGCCGAGGCGAAGGAGAAGCCGGCCAAGCCGGCTGCCGCCAAGGAGGCCGTGAAGCCCGCCGCCAAACCCGCCGTCGCGGGCAAGCCCTCGACGGCCGACATCCTCGCCGCGGCCCGCGGCAAGGGCGGCGCTGCAGCCAAGCCGGCTGCGGCGCCGGGCAAACCGTCGACCGCCGAGATTCTGGCCCGCGCTCGCGGCGGCAAGCCGGCGGCAGTCGATGCGCCCGCAGCCGAGGCGGTTGCTGCCGAGCCTGAGGTCGAACAGCCCGAGACCCCCGCACCGGCGGCCAAGGCCGCCGCCAAGGCCACGACGGGCGGCCTGCCCACGACCACGGCCGACAAGATCGCCTGGTGCCGCAAGCACGACGCCAAGGGTTGACGCACCGACCCGCCGACTGCCCTCACGAAACAGCCCGTACGTTCACGGAGGAACGATCGATGCAGCGACTGACGTTCGTGGGACTCGGCGTGGCGATGATCCTGGCGACCGGATGTGGCAGGTTGTCACAGCACCCCGTGGCCCTGCAGGCGTTGGACGAGGTCCGCACCAACACCCGGGTCGCCGAGGCGCTCGGCGGCACGGTGCAGTGCGGTGCGGTCCGCGGCACCGCCAACGAAACCGACGGCATCGCCCACCTGGAATTCGATGCCTCGGGATCGCGGGGACGCGGCATCGTCGTCGTGGAGGGAAAGAAGACCCGCGACCAGTGGGGCGTGACGATGCTGGAACTGCGGCCTGCAGGAGCCGAGCGCATGTCGCTGACCGCCGACCTGGAGGAACACACGGGCGTCGACACGCCCAAGTTCGATCCCGGCGCCGCACCGTCAACGCCGCCCGCGCAGGTCGCGCCGCCCGCCGACGTGGAAATCGCCCTGCCCCCCGGCCCGCCGGGTCAGTAAGGCCCCGGATCGGCCCCGTTCCCCCGTCGGCTACGCCATCTCGCGCAGGGCCGCCAGTTCCTTTTCGCGGCCCACGACCAGCAGCACCTGGTCGTCGAGCAGCATCGTCTTGCCGTCGGGGAACATCTCGAACTTGCCCCGCATCACGTCCTTGATGCCCATCACGTGCACGCCGATGCGGCTGCGCAGGTTGGCGTCGGCGAGCGTCCGGCCCGACAGCGATGCGGGCATCGCCACCTCCGCCACGCTGTAGTCGGGATCGATCGGCAGGTAATCGAGGACGTTCGGCCAGGTCATGCGGTCGGCCAGTTCCCGGGCCACCTCCTCCTCCGGAAACACGACGCGGTCGGCGCCCAGATGTTCGAGGATCTTGCCGTGCTCCAGCGTCACGCCCTTCACGATCACGTTGCGCGCCCCCAACTCCTTGACGTGCAGGGTGGCCAGCAGAGACGTGGAGATGTTCTCGCCCAGCGAGATGAACACGGCCGTGGCATCGCGGATGGCCAGGTTCTCCAGCAGTTGGCGATCGGTGGAATCGCCGATCACCGCCTCGTGGACCACATTCTTGACGAGATCGAGCCGCTCGCGCCGCTGATCGACGCCCGTCACCTGGCAGCCATTGGACGCCAGCTTTCGGGTCAGGGCCGTGCCGAACGAGCCCATGCCGAGCATGATGAATTTCTTGGTCGGTGCCATGGTCCGTCAGCCGATGAGCGGCTCCTCCTCGGGGTATTCGGGTTGATACGCATCGCGCCGCCTGGCCAGCGCAGCCGCCGCCGTGACGGGGCCCAGCCGCCCCACCAGCATCAGCACCACGAGCACGATCTTGCCGGGGTCGGTGAGGGATGCCGTGATGCCCGTCGACAGGCCCACCGTGCCCAACGCCGAGATGCACTCGAACAGCGCCTCCAGGAACCAGCGCGGCCGGGAGGCGAGCACACCGCGGGTCTCCAGCACGAGCAGCGCCACCAGGGCGGCGATCGCCACCGCCGCGAACAGGAGCGATGCGGCCGTCGCCCGTTGGATGGCCGGCGCGGGGATCGTGCGCCGGAAGAAGTTGGCCCGCCGCAACCCGCGAAAACTCGACCAGGAACCGACCACGATCGTCATGAACGTGCTCACCTTGAAGCCGCCGCCTGTGGAACAGGGGCCGGCCCCGATGGCCATGAGAATGATCGCCAGGAACAGCGTGGCGCTCGACAGCGCCGCGTAATCGACGGTGTTGAAACCGGCCGTGCGGCAGGTGGTGGAGTGGAACAGGCCCATCAGCAGCTTGGTGACCAGCGGCTCCCGGGCGATCGCCTCCTCCCACTCCAGCACCCAAAAGGAACCGGCGCCGAAGGCGAGCAGGCAGGCCGTCCCGATGATCATCATCTTCGATTGCGTGTGCAGCCGATCCCAGACCCGCTCGCGCCGCCGCAGCCGCGACACCACGTCGAAGATCACCGGGAAGCCGAGGCCGCCCACGATGATCAGCCCGCAGATCACCAGGTTCACCGGCACGTTGCCCGCGTCCGGCATCAGGTTCTCGTCGCCCAGGGCGAAGCCGGCGTTGCAGAATGCCGACACGGAGTGGAACAACGACCGCCAGGCGACCGCGGCCGGGGGACCGCTGCCCCAGGTGGCCCAGCAGAGCAGCGCGAACCCGGCCAGCTCGGCCAGCGTCACGGTGAGCAGCACGGCGTACGTCACCCAGCGCAGGTCGTGGCCCGACCTGATGCCCAGCGTGTCGGCCACCAGGGCGCGCTGGCGCAGCGTGGCCTGGCCGCCGATCTGGAAGGCCACGAGCGTGGTGATCGTCATGATTCCCAGGCCGCCCAGTTGGATGAGAAACAGGATCACGGCCTGACCGAACGCGGAGAAATCGTGCAGCGTGGACCGCACCGTGAGCCCCGTCACGCAACAGGCGCTCGTGGCGGTGAACAGCCCGTCGACGAACGACACCGGCGGACGTTCGGGATTGCCCGCCACGGGCAGGGTGAGCACGAATCCGCCGACCAGCATCGTGAGCACGTAGGCCGCGAAAGAGACGCGGGCCGGGTAGTTCGTCAGCGAACCTGTGAGTTGCAGCATCGGTTCGGTCGGCCGCGGCACCACTGCCGCCCGCCGACCACGTCGCTCCCGCACGTGCGGGCGGCTCGGCCGCCCCCGGCACCCGGGTCGGACGTCCATGGTAATTGGCAGCGATTGTGACGGACAATCGCAGGCAAAAAGTGCGGTTTTTTCGGGCTCGTTGCGCCGGCGGACGAATTGTTTGACTCGCGTGAACCCGCATCCATAATGTCGACGTTCGCGTCGCACGTCACGCCCGCCGCGGCTCCCCAGTCGCCCCGCCCGCGGATCGCATGACGGCCTCCTGACCGCTCCGGCGGTCTGGTGGTGACAGTCATGCGTGCGTGGAAGCAACGAGAAATGAAGCCCGGGGCCGGCGGGCCGTTCCGCCAGCCTGACGGGTCGAGATGTCCGCTTTGCGTCGTAAGGAGTGGGTTCTTTCAGATGGCCCGGATTCGCAACGTTTTTGAAATCATCGAGCTGTACGGTCACGACGAGAATTTCGAGCCCCAGTGCACGTCGGAGTTCATTCCGACCAGCGCCCCGGCCGGCTCCAGGCAGAAGATCGACATCCTCGCGGAACGCATCCAGCGCGGCATGCCGCTGTGGCACCCCGAGGATTCCACCGAGTCGTCCACGGCCACCCTCGTGGCCAGCGGCGACGAGCGCTAGTCGGCTTTGGCGCGGGGCCGTGCACGGCCCGCGCAGGCGGTCGTTCGGGGGAATGCCTTGCTGTTCCCCCGAACGGTCGGCCCGGCCAACTTCAGCGGCCGCCGCGGTTGCGGCCGCGCAGTGCGGCTTCGATGTCGCGGCGGGCGGTGTCGGCCTTGAGCTTCTGCCGCTTGTCGTGGACCTTGCGGCCGCGGCCGATCCCCACGAGCACCTTCACCCGGCCGTTCTTGAAGTACATCTTCAGGGGCACGAGCGTGAGCCCCTTCTCGAAGGCCTGCCCCGCGAAGCGGCCGATCTCGCGGCGGTGCAGCAGGAGTTTGCGCGGCCGCTTCGGCTGGTGGTTGAGTTGGTTGGCCTTCTCATACTCGGGGATGTCGCAGCCGATCAGCCAGACCTCGCCGCCGTCCACGCGGCCGTAGGCCTCGTCGAGCGACATGCGTCCCACCCGCAGGCTCTTCACCTCGCTGCCCACCAGCGCGATGCCGCACTCCAGCGTGTCGACGATCTCGTACTCGTGCCGGGCCTTGCGGTTCTCGGCCACGACCCTCTCGGCCGGCTTGTCGTCGGCGCGGGGGGCGGGCTTGCGGGCGGCGGGACGGTTGGGCTTGGGGCTGGACAAGGCTCGTGACCGGCGTGTGGGCGGGGGGCTGACGGCACGGTACACTCTACGAGTTTCCCCGGCTCCCCGTCCCGGACATCCGCCCGCACTCCCGCCGGCCGACCCCGCCATGCCCCGCCTGCCGACGGCTTCCGGTGCCGCCCTGAAAGTCGCGCCACTCTGGGTGGCGACGCTGGTCGTGGTCACCGTCTGCCGGGCCGGCGATGCGGATCTCGCCGCGAGCCCCCGGCCCCAGGCCGCGATTGGCCCGTGGCCGCCGTTGGGCGTCGTCGCAGAGCGGCCGGCCCAGGGCCCGGCCGTGCAGGTTCCCGATGGCTGGATGGTGCCCTACGACGAGACGATCCCCGGCACGGACGTCACGTTCCGCATGATCCCCGTGCCCGGCGGCACCTTCCGCATGGGCAGCCCGGCCGACGAATTGGGCCGGACCGACACCGAAGGGCCGACCTTCACCGTCCGTATCGATCCGTTCTGGATGGGCCGCTGCGAGGTCAGCTGGGCCGAATACCGCCGCTACATGGCGGCCTGCGACCTGTTCAAGGCGCTCGAGGCCGCCGCGCTGCGGCCGGTGACCGCAGCCAACGAGGCCGACGCCGTCACCGCACCCTCGAATCTCTACGACCCGACCACCACGTTCACGCACGGAGATGACCCCGCCCTGCCGGCTGCCACGATGACGCAGTTCGCCGCCCGCCAATACACGAAGTGGCTCAGCGGCCTCACTGGCCGGTTCTACCGCCTGCCGTCGGAAGCGGAGTGGGAGTACGCCTGCCGGGCCGGCAGTGAACTGCCCTGGCACGCGGCCGACTCCGCGGAGGCGCTGGCGGAGTTCGCCTGGTTCGCCGCCAACGCCGACGACACCACGCATGCCGTGGGGAGCAGGAAGCCCAACGCCTGGGGGCTGCACGACATGCACGGCAACGTCGCCGAGTGGGTCGTGGACGAACTCGTGGCGGGCGGCTACGCCCGGCAGGCGGCCTTCGACCAGCCTGTCGAGGCGACCGCCGCCATCGAGTGGCCGCAGCGGCTCTACCCTCGCGTGCTGCGCGGCGGCGCCTACTACGACGAAGCCCCGCAGTGCCGCAGCGCAGCCCGGCGCGGCTCCCGCGACGCCGGTGGTACGACGCAAGACCCCGACTGGAAGGACGTCGACCCCAACCTGCCCAAGAGCCCCTGGTGGTACACGGAGGAGCCGGCGCTGGGGGTCGGCATGCGGGTGGTGCGGCCGCTGGCGGAACCCGCGGTCGCCGTCCGGCGCCGCTGGTGGGATGCCGACACCGCCGGTATCCGCGCCGACTCGGCCGACCGCATCCTGCAGGGGCGCGGCGCCCGGGGTATCGTCGATCCTGACCTGCCGGCTGCCGCCAAGGCGGCGGGCCTCGGAGAGTGATGGAGATGCGCATGAGATCGTTCGCCCACCTGGCCCCGCTCCTGCTGCTTGCAGCCGCCGCCCGCGCCCAGGACTGGCCGGACTGGCGGGGCCAGGACGAGAACCGGCAGGCTGCCGGCGGAACGCTGGTCACGTCGTTCGACCCCGAGCAGGGCGAGAACGTGCTCTGGAAGAACGCGGAGGCCGGCGGCATCTCCACGCCCGTGATCATGGGCGGCAAGCTCTACACGCTCGTGCGTCACAAGCCGGGCACGAAGGAGGAGGCGGAGAAGGTGCTCTGCCTCGACGCCCTCACCGGGAAAAAGCTCTGGGAGAATGTCTTCAACGTCTATCTCTCCGACGTGCCGGCCGAGCGCGTCGGCTGGTCGGCGGTGATCGCCGACCCCGCCACCAAGACGGTCTTCGCCCACGGCGTGTGCGGCGTCTTCACGGCCATCGACGCCGAGACGGGCAAGACGAAGTGGCAGCGATCGCTCCACGAAGAGTTCGGGTTCCTCTCCACCTACGGCGGCCGGACCAACATCCCGGTGGTGTTCGAGGATCTCGTGATCGCCAGTGCCGTGGTCACCGGCTGGGGCGACACCGCACGTCCCGCGCACCGCTTCCTGGGCATGGATGCCACGACCGGCGCGGTCCGCTGGATGAACGGCACCAAGGAACTGCCTGAGGACACGACCTACAGCACACCCTCGCTGTGCACCCTCGGCGGCCAGGCGGCGCTGGTGTTCGGGTCGAGCGACGGCAGTGTGTGGAATCTCCAGCCCCGCACGGGCAAGGCGGTGTGGAATTTCAAGCTGTCGCGGCGCGGCCTGAACGTCGCCCCGCTGGTCGATGGGGAGACGGTCTACATCTCGCAGGCCGAGGAGAATCTCGACAACACCACCATGGGCTCGGCGACCGCCTTCAAGGGCGCAGGCTCGGGCGACATCACGGCCACGAACGTGATCTGGCAGAAGAAGGGCGTGATGGACGGCCGGTCGATGCCGATCGTCCTCGGCGATCGCGTCTACTTCATCGACGACGGCGCGAAGATCTTCGTCTGCGACAAGGCGACGGGGGAGGCGGTGGGCAAGCCGGTGAAACTGCTGGGCACGATCGTGCGCGGCAGCCCGCTGGTGGCCGACGGAAAACTCTACGTCTGCTCCACGAGCGGCTGGCACGTGCTGGAGCCGACGAAGGAGGGCCTGAAATTCGTCAATCGGATGCGACTCGACGAGGAGGATGAGGTGACCGCGTCGCCGATCGCCTGGCAGGGACTCATCTACCTCACCACCGGCGCCCGGCTTTATTGCCTGGGCAGCAAGCCCGAGGCCGCTGCCGCGAAAGCGGCGACCGGCGGCCGGCCAGCACGGGTCTCGATCGACACGCGGAAAGAGCCGCCGGGCGAGCCGGCCTGGGTGCAGGTCGTGCCGGCCGAGGCGCAGGTGGCCGCCGGTGAGACGATCGCGCTGCACGTGCGGCTCTACGACGCCGCCGGCAGGTTCGTGAAGGAATCGCCGGCCGAGTTCTCCACGACGGCCGGCGCAGTGTCCGCGAGCGGCGGCTACACCGCCCCCGCGGACAAGCACGCGGCGGCGATCGTCACCGCCAAGGTCGGCGGCTTGGAGGGCAAGGCGCGGATCCGCTCCATGCCGCCCCTCCCCTGGACGTTCGACTTCGAGGATGTGCCGCTCGTGGCCGATCCCAAGACGAGCGTCGTCAAGGGGGAGCCACCGCTGCCCTGGATCGGCATGCGCTACCGGCACGTGGTCCGTACGGTCGATGGCTCGAAGTGCCTGGTGAAGGTGACGACGATCCCCAAGGGCACCCGCAGCCAGGGCTGGATCGGCCCCATCGGCCTGCACGACTACGTCATCCGGGCCGACTTCCGCGCCCAGGAGACAGGTGTGGAAAAGCCGGGGTCGCCGGCATCGGACGCGCCGAAATCCGCCGCGACGGATGCCGACGCCTTCACCAAGGCCTTCGCTAACCCGGCGGCCCTGGAGAAGGCGCGGATGCCCGACATGGGGCTCATCGCCCAGCGCTACACGCTCGACCTGATGGGGGCGGCGCAGCAGCTGCAGGTGCGGTCGTGGCCGCCACAGGTGGCCACACACTTCTCGAAGACGATCCCCTTCGCCTGGGAGGCTGGTCGCTGGTACACGATGAAGTTCGAGGTGCGCTCGCACGCGGCGACCTCGGACATGGACGAGTTCGTCCAGTTGCGGGGGAAGGTCTGGCCGCGCGGAACCGACGAGCCCGCGGCCTGGACGATCGAGGCCGTGCACGAGTCCGGCAACCGCCAGGGCAGCCCCGGCTTCTTCGGCAACTCGAAGGACTCCGAAATCTACATCGACAACGTTTCCGTGGAGGCAGCGAAGTGACCAGGTACGCCGTTCGAAAAATCGTGTCCGTGACGTCCTGCCTCGCGGTCCTGGCGGCCGCGGCTGCGGCCGCCGACTGGAACCAGTGGGGCGGTTCGCCGCAGCGGAACAATGTCCCCGATGCCACCGGGCTGCCCGTGGAATGGGCGGCCGGTGACTTCGACCCTGACAGTGGCGCCTGGAAGCCGGAGACGAGCGAAAACGTGGCCTGGGTGGCGGCGCTGGGGAGCCAGAGTTACGGCAACCCGGTGGTGGCCGGCGGCAAGGCCTACGTGGGCAGCAACAACGGCAAGGGCTGGCTGAAGCGTTATCCCCCGGCCATCGACCTGGGCTGCCTGCTGGCCTTCGACGCCAAGGACGGCTCCTTCCTCTGGCAGGATTCCAGCGAGAAGCTGCCCACGGGCCGCGTGCACGACTGGCCCCTGCAGGGCATCTGCTGCGCGCCGCTCGTGGAGGGCGACCGGCTCTGGTACGTCACCAGCCGCGGGGAGGTGAAGTGCCTCGACACCGAGGGCTTCCGCGACGGCGAGAACGACGGCCCCTTGACCACGGAGAAGGTGCAGGCCGACGACGAGGCCGACGTCGTCTGGGCGCTCGACATGATGAAGGAACTCGGCGTCTCGCAGCACAACATGTGCTCCTGCAGCGTGACCAGCGCCGGTGACTTCTTGTTCGTGAACACGAGCAACGGCGTCGACGAGGGGCACATCAACCTGCCCAACGCCCAGGCGCCCAGTTTCCTCTGCGTCGACAAGCGCGACGGCAAGGTGCTGTGGGCCGACAACACGCCGGGGGCCAACGTGCTGCACGGGCAGTGGTCGAGCCCGTCCTACGCCGAACTGGGAGGCGTGCCGCAGGTGCTGTTCGGTGGCGGTGACGGCTGGCTCTATTCCTTCGATGCCCGCGGCGAGCGCGGCAAGGCGAAGAAACTCTGGGAGTTTGACTGCAACCCCAAGGAGTCGAAGTACACGCTGGGCGGCCGGGCCGACCGCAACCACGTGATCGGCACGCCGGTGATCCACGAGGGCCTCGTGTACGTGGCGGTGGGCGAGGATCCGGAGCACGGCGAGGGCGTGGGGCACCTGTGGTGCATCGACCCCACCAAGCGCGGAGACGTGTCGAGTGAACTGGCGGTGAGCGTCAACGATCCGGGCAAGCCCCTGCCCCGCCGCCGCGAGCAGGCGGTGATCAAGGAGCAGGGCGAAGTGGCCCGGCCCAATCCCAACTCCGCAGCCATCTGGCACTACGCGGGCTTCGACGCCGACTCGAACGGCAAACTCGCCTTCGAGGAGACGATGCATCGCACCTGCGGCACCGTGGCCATCAAGGACGGCCTGCTCTACGTGGCCGACTTCAGCGGGCTGTTCCACTGCCTCGACGTGAAGACGGGCAAGCCGATCTGGACGCACGACATGCTGGCGGCCAGCTGGGGATCGCCCCTGATCGCCGACGGCAAGGTCTACATCGGCGACGAGGACGGCGACATCTCGGTGTTCAAGCTGGGCCGCGAGAAGGAACTGCTCGCCGAGGTGAACATGGGCAACAGCGTCTATTCCACGCCGATCGTCGCCGGGGGCACGCTGTACATCGCCAACAAGAGCCACCTGTTCGCGATCCGTGCCGGGGCCAAGCCCGGGCCGATCGCAGCCAGCACGAAAGCGGGGAAAACACCATGATCACGTCCCGACCCGTGTCGATCCGGCCGCTGCTCGCTGCCTGCGCCACCCTCGTCGGCCTCGTCGCAACGCCGGCCGGCGCCGCCGACGGCGGCTCGCCCCGGGCCGCCCTGGAAAAGGCGAAGCGGGTGCTCGTGCTTGGTGACTCGATCACCCACGACGGCCGCTGGGTGGCCGACTTCGCGGCCTGGATGGAGTCACAAGGGCTCGATGCCGAAGTGATCAACTGCGGACTCCCCAGCGAGACCGTGTCCGGCCTCTCCGAGGAGGGGCATGCCGGCGGCAAGTTTCCCCGACCCGACCTCGCCGAACGGCTCGGTCGCGTGCTGCGGGTTGTGAAGCCCGATGTGGTGATCGCCTGCTATGGCATGAACTGCGGCATCTACCAGCCGCTCGACAAGGAACGGTTCGCGAAGTTCCAGGCCGGCACCGAGCGGTTGCACGCCGCGGCAGAGAAGGCCGGCGCCAAGATCATCCACCTCACGCCACCCGTCTACGACGCGCGGCCCGGCAAGGCCGGGCCGGCCGGTTCGGTGGACTACGACGCCGTGCTCACCGAATACTCGAAGTGGCTGGTGTCGAAGCGGGCCGCCGGCTGGCTCGTCATCGACGTGCACGGGCCGATGCGGGCGGCTCTCGATAAACGGCGGGCCGAGGATCCGGCCTTCGTGTTCTCGAACGACACCGTGCACCCCGGCGACGAGGGCCACTGGGCCATCTGCCGCGCCGTGGTGGCGGGCATCGCCGGCGAGAAGGCCGTGCCGGACGACCTGCCGGCCAAACTCGCCGACTTCCTTCCCGACGCGACGGCGCGGATGAAGCTCCTGCGCGATGCCTACCTGGCTGCGGCCGGCCACACGCGGCCGGAGATGGGGGACGGGCTGCCGGTCGCCGAGGCCGAGGCCAAGGCGGGACGGATCGGGGCCGCGCTGCGGGCGCGGCGGCTGCAACTCCGCGGCACCAAGCATTCCAGCGGCGAGTGGCTGATGGACATCGAATGGCCAAGGCCCCCGGTCGTCGATCCGGGGCCGCCCCCGGCCGGTCCCGTGCCCCCGCCTTCCGACGCCATCATGCTCTTCGGCGGCCGCAGCCTCGAGGCCTGGGAGGGGGGCGAGCGCTGGCAGGTGGCCGACGGCGTGGCGACCGTGCGGCGCGGCGGCAGCATCCAGACGAAACAGGCTTTCGGCGACTGCCAACTGCACGTCGAGTTCCGCACCCCAACTCCCCCCACCGGCAAAGGGCAGGGCCGCGGCAACTCCGGCGTCTACCTGATGGGCCTGTACGAGGTGCAGATCCTCGATTCCTTCGAGGACGGCACCACCGCGCCGGTAACCTATCCTGACGGCCAGTGCGGGGCCATCTACAAGCAGCAACCGCCGGCGGTGAACGCCTGCCGCCGGCCGGGCGAGTGGCAGACCTTCGACATCCTGTTTCGGCGGCCGCGGTTCAGCGCCGATGGATCGCTGGAGCAGCCCGCCCGGATCAGCGTGCTGCACAACGGCGTCGCCATCCACACCGACATGGAACTCAAGGGGCCGACCGTGTGGCACGAGCCGCCGCGCTACCAGGCCCACGCCGATGAGTTGCCGTTGATGCTGCAGGAGCACGTCAACCCGGTGCAGTTCCGCTCGATCTGGATCCGGCCCATCGAGCCCCTCCAGCCGCGGCGACTCGACGGCAACTGACCCTGCGGCGGGGGAAATCGTCGTTGCGCAGCCGTTACCCACGGAGGCGGCCCGGATACCGATACTTTCCGGTGTGCGGCGGCGCCGGGGGCACCGGCGGCCGCACGGCCCCGTGAGAGGATCCTCCCATGACCGCGCCCTGCCTCGCTGCTGACATCCGTCGTCTGCCGGTCTTCCGCCTCCTGCTCTCCACCCTGTTCGTCGCCGCGGCCTGCGGCCCGCAGGCCCGGGCCGACGAGGGCAACCGGCTCATCGACTACGCGGGGTTCGCCCGGCAGGTGGCCGAGGTGGCCGACCTGCGCGAATCGCGACGCGTGAGCGAGGAGGAATTCCTGGAACTGGCCGGCGACCCCGCCACGGTGATCCTCGACGCCCGCAGTGCCGAGAAGTATCGGCTCCTCCATGTGCGCGGGGCCCGCAACCTGTCCCTGCCCGACATGACGGAGGCGGAGTTGGCCGCCGTCATCCCCGACAAACGCAGCCGCGTGCTCATCTACTGCAACAACAACTTCGAGAACGAGGTCCGCGCCTTCCCCGAAAAGTCGTTTCGCGCCTCGCTCAACGTGCACACCTTCAACGTCCTCCACGCCTACGGCTACACGAACGTCCATGAACTGAAACCCCTCCTCGACGTGACCGCGACGAGGATTCCCTTCGCCGGCGAGTTGGCGGACCGGACGCACGCCGCCGGCCCGCATTCGATCCTGCAGACGATCACGGCCTCCCCATGACGCCCCCCCGCGTGCTCACCGTCGAGGACGACCCCGCCATCCGCCGCGGCATCGTCGCCGCGCTGACCTTCGCCGGTTACGGCGTGCTGGAAGCGGCCGACGGCGCCGCGGGACTCACGCTGGCCACGACCGCCGCCTGCGACCTGCTGCTCCTCGACGTCGTGCTCCCGGGCGGCGACGGGCTGGAGATCCTGCGGCGTGTCCGCCAGACGCGGCCCACGCTGCCGGTGATCCTGCTCACGGCACGCGGTGCCGAGCAGGACAAGGTCGAGGGCCTGCGGCTGGGCGCCGATGACTACGTGGTCAAGCCGTTCAGCGTCCGCGAACTCTTGGCCCGCGTGGAGGCCGTGCTGCGGCGGTCGCCGGAGCGGCCGCGGCCGGTGGCAGCGATCACCTGCGGCGAGATGACAATCGACCTGGCCCGCCGCGAGGTGCGGCACGGTGACGGCAGCCGCACGGAGCTCTCCGAGAAGGAGGCGGAACTGGCGGCATACCTGGCCGCGAACGCCGGCAGGGTCATCAGCCGCGAGGAATTGCTGCAGCGGGTCTGGCAGCTCGACCCACGCGGCGTGACCACGCGCACGATCGACATGCACGTGATGCGGCTGCGCGAGAAACTCGGCGATGATCCGGCCCGCCCGAGCAGGGTGCTCACCGTCCGCGGCCGCGGCTACGCGTGGGGGCAGTGATGCGTCCCTGGCACGTGTGGACGGCGTATGCCCTGTGCCTGGCGGTCGCCGCCGCGGCGCTGGTCGCGCTCACGTACCAGGCCGTGGAGTCGGACCGGTCCGAAGCCCGCGCGCGGCGTGAGGCAGCGCTCGAGGAGAACTGCCGGCTGGCGCTATGGCGGATGGATTCGACCGCGGCCACGCTCGTGGCCCGGGAGAGCGCGACCGCCGACGGGGTGGCGCCGCAGCCGCCCGTCATGGCCCGCTTCCGACTCGCGGGCATCGGACCGGCGACGATCCACGCGGCAGCGGGCCGCGAGGCGGCCGTCCGCGCGGCGCTCGACGTCGGCCGCCGCACCGGTTTCCCCACCGCGCAGGCCCCGCCCAGCGGTGCAGCGCCCGCCGCAGCGGCCCCTGCCGATCCTGCCGCCGGGTACCAGTACGCCCGCAGCAACGACGAACTGCGCCGCCGGCAGCAGGTCGTGGAGCAGATCGCGACGCAGAACTCGTTTCAGTTGCAGCAGCAGCCGCTTGCCGCCCTCCCACCCACCGCGCTGGCACTCATACCGGGGTGGCTCGGCGCCGAGCTCGTGCTGGCCCGCCGCACCGCGGAAGACGCCTGGGAGGGATGCCTCCTCGACTGGCCGTCCCTACGCGGGGACCTGCTGGGCTCGATCGCCGACCTCCTGCCCGGGGCCGATCTCGTGCCCTGCGGAGATGCCGCCGAGGATGCGCGGCGGCTGGCGGCGCTCCCTCTGCGGCTCGTGCCCGGTGCGGCGACGACGAGCAGCGCCGACGCCGGCTGGTCACCGCTGCGCTGGGCGCTGGCCGCGGCCTGGTTGGCCATGGCGGCGGCGGCCTTCGCCGCCGCCGCGCTCCTGGCGGGCGTGCTGGCCCTCAGCGAGCGGCGGGCCGCCTTCGTGTCGAGCGTGACGCACGAACTACGCACGCCGCTCACGACGTTCCGCCTGTATGCGAATCTGCTCGAAGAGGGCATGGTGCCGCCCGCCGAGGTGCCGGTCTACCATGCCACGCTACGCACCGAGGCCGAGCGGCTCGCGCACCTGGTGGAGAACGTGCTCGCCTACGCGCGACTGGAGCGCGGGGCCGCCGCGCCGCAGGCGGCGCCTGTTCTGGTCGCCGACCTCCTGCCACGGATCGTCGAGCGCGCCTGTGAACGGGCCCGGCAGGCGGGCTTCGCCTGGCAGGTGACGGTCGCGGCCGACGCCCGCGACATGCGCGTGCGGGCCGAGCCTGCCGCCGTCGAGCAGGTGCTCTTCAATCTCGTCGACAACGCCTGCAAGTACGGCCGTGCCGAACCGCCCGTCATCGAACTGGCGGTGGCCCGCCGTGGTCGCGGCATCGCCCTGGCGGTGCGGGACCACGGCCCCGGCCTGCCGGCGCGCGAGGCGGCGCGGCTGTTCCAACCCTTCCGCAAGAGCGCCCGCGACGCGGCCGGCACGGCGCCCGGAGTGGGGCTGGGGCTGGCCCTGGCCAGGCGCCTGGCCCGGCAGATGGGGGGCGAGCTGACGGCTGAGTCACCGGCCGACGGCGGCGCCCGGTTCGTACTCTGGCTGCGGGCGGACACGGGCACGGGACCATGAATCTGAGGAGCCGACGGTGAACCAGCGCCGGCCCTCACGCCCTGGACGCGTCCCAGGACATCGCCCGTGACCGTGGCCCATCACCCGCCGAGCGAGTCGCGGATCGACTGCAGTTCCTCGCGGTGCTCGCGGTCGACGCAGTCGAGGCGGCCGGCTCGGCGGTACCAATAGCGGGCGTTCGCCGTGTCCCCCTCGATCTTGTGAAGCACGGCGTGCACCCAGGCCGCCGCGGGATCCGCCTCGTCCTCCTGCACGATGCCATGGGCCTCGTCCCAGTGGCCGGAGAGGGCCAGGTCGACCGCCCGGGCGATATCGGCGGGGGTCATGGGGCCGCGGCCACGGCGCCGGAGGCCGGCACGATCGCCTCCGTGACGGCTGTCGTGGCGACGACCGGGTCCTTCTTCCGCCAGCCCACCGCCAGCCAGCCGTCCTTGCGGGCCTCCATCTGCTCCATGGGCAGCGGTCCCGCGGCCTCGAGTTCGCCGGGCAGCTTCAGGGGCTCGACGTCGACGACCTCCTTGAACACCTTGTTGAATCGCTTCTGCAGAATGCGCCGGAGCGACGTCTCGCCCACCGACAGCTTCTCGGCGCCGCCGGGGACGAAACCGGGCGGATAGATCTGCACGTCGCCGTCGCGGACCAGCCTGATCTTCCCCTCGGCCGGCTCGACGCGGTAGGCGGCCCACACGTCCATGGCCGGGAACTCCCGCTCCCCGGAGGTGTAGCGGCTGCCGCGCACGGTACATTTCACCCGCCGGTCGTCGACGTCGAGTTCCACGGGCCGCCGCTTGGCGAACGTGATCGACCAGGGCGGCTGGTCGGCCTCGTTTTGCAGCGACTCCGGCATCGCGATGTTGTTCTTCTTGATCTGCTCGTCCACGAAGGCCTGAGTGATCGTGCGGCCACCGAGCGAGATTTCGCCGGCGTTGTTGACGATCGACTCGTGGACGCGGGCGGCGAGCACGGCGTCCGGGTCGGCGTCCGGCGGTTCGGTGAAGGCCCCCACCTGATCGGCCAACGCCTTGCGGGCCACCAGGGCCAGCCGCTGGTCGTCGGTGCTGATGCGAAACACCTCCGGGTACCAGCCCCGCTCCATGAGCGGCCGCCGGAACTTCGCCTGGTAGTCGCGCGAGGCCTGGCCGATGGCGTCGGCCAACTGCGACTCGAATTGCTGGCGCACACGCTCCTGGGCCCGCTGCGCTGAAACCGTCTCGGCCTGGGGCTTCATCTGCGCGATCTTGCGGCTGGCCATCTTGCGGATCAGTCCCTGTGCGAACTTGGTGCCCACGCCGATGCCGGCCGTGCGGGTGGCGGTGGAGGCGCTCACCTGTGCCGGATGCGAACTCACCGCCTGGTCGCTGATCGTGATCCGCTTGCGGGCCCCGATCGTCGTCGTGCCCAGCGTGTGCACGGTGACCGGTCCCTTGGTGCCGCGGGTGTCGGAATGATTGGTGGCATCGAGCGTGATGTCGACCGTGGCCCGGTCGGCCGAGGGCACGAAGTCAAGCAGCACGAGGCCCGTGGTGTGGCCACTGCCCCGGACCCGCGCGCCGAGCAGCATGTCGTTGACGGGCGCCACTTCGTCGACGACACGGTTCACGGCGCTGCCCAGCAGATCCTCGTCGACATGGAGGTAGAGGTTCGGTCGCTGCACGGCGCCGCGCACGCGGGCCACCGTGGCGGATGCCTGGCCCGATTCCTCGAGGCGGGCCAGCAGCGGCCCCACCGGGTCGAGGGCTTCGGGGCTGCCACTCTTCGATGCGTCCGCCAGCGCCTTCGACAGTTTCTCGAGCCGCTGGGCGAAGACGTCCTTGGCCTTGGGGCTCGTGGCCGCCTCAACCGTCTCCAGATAGGCCGTCAGGGCGCGACGTACGGCGACGAACTGGTGAATCTCCAGTCCGTTCTCGCCGGCGTCGAAGAGCCCGAGCAGCCGCCGCAGCGTGGCTGGGTCGGCCGTCGATCCGGCACCAGCCTGGGCCGTGAGCGCAGGCCAATCGAGGTACTCTCTCCAATTGGCGCCGCTGGGGCTGCGGGCCAGGAGCCGGTCGAGCGGTCCGAGCGCCGACCGCAGCCGGGTCGCTGCCGCATCGAGGGCAGCCGGGCTGACGGTCCGGAATTCCTCACCCTTGGCCAGCGGCTGCGCGGCCAGATCCGCCAGATCGGCGGCCGTGACCGGGGCCACGAGCCCCAGCGCGGCGACGAAGGACAGCGCGAGCCGGCGGCAGAAAATCAGATCCATGCGCATAACCTCTGCGTTCATCGGGGGCTAAACCGGGTGTGAGACCGAAGGGGCCCAGAGTCTAGTGCGGACTGTGAACCGCCTCCAACACGGGCTTTTCGCAGGCCGATTCCCCCCTTTTGCCGCGGTCTGGCACGATTTTTCGAGCCCCGAGGCGTAAGCCAAGGCTGGCGCTCCGGTTGGCGCATTTTGCCCAGGCCGTAAGTCGTGCAAAGCCGACGCAGCCAGCGGCCTCTTTGCCACCGGCACTGCTTGCCAGGGCGTGGCGGCGGCCATCCAATCGCGGCCTCGCGTTCGTCGCCGAGCTCCGCCGCCATTGGCCGGCTCGACGACGAAGCGACCTTCACATGGAGAGGTGGACTCATGGTCATGACGATCCTGCACCGGTCGGGTATCGGTGGATTGATGCCTTGCTTCATCCTGGCGATCTCGCTGGCCGCGGCGGCCGCCGCGCAGGCCGCCGCGCCGACGGGGCTCAAGGAGCCCACGGCGGGACCCGTGCAACGCATCGACGACTACGCCGCGGCCAGCGACGCCGCCCGGCAGACGAATGCCATGCTGCTGGTGTCCGTCGAACCGCAACCGGGCGATCCTGCCGATGTGGTCGGCAGCCACCTCGATCGGCCCGAGACCCTGCAGCGGCTGGCCGCCAGCGGCACGCCCTGGGTCGTATGCCGCGTGGGCCTGTCCGACGGTGGCGCCGAACTCGTCGCCCAGCCGAGCCTGGCGGAGATGAGGCGCGGCCCCGGCGTGTTCGTGGTGGACTACGCCCACGACGGATGGCACGGGCTCGTGGTCTCGATCCTGCCGCGCACACCCGGAAAGTACTACCGCTTCCAGCCCTCCCACGTCGACGAGGTGGTCGACCTGCCGCCGGCCTCGCTCGCCCAGCGGTCGATGATCCTCGCCGTCCGACTGCACCCCGAGCGCCCGCAGAGCACGCAAGGCACCTGCGATCCATCGCTATGCGCCGAGGCAGCGGCCCACTCCGCCCACCAGGCGCGGATTCGCCGTCAGGGCCACCATGGCTGGGAAACCAGGGCCCCGCGGATCGCGGCACAGGCCGGCGGCGGCTCGGCGCAGGAAGTCTGCGCCGAAAGCTGGGAGAACCAGGACCTGCTCGACTCCTGTGTCGACTGCGTGGCCAGCTGGCGGCAGTCGCCCGGCCACTGGAACGCGGTGCGCGGCCTGCAGTCGGCCTACGGCTACGACATCCGTCGTGGATCGAACGGCATCTGGTACGCGACCGGCATCTTCCTGCGCTAGCTGTCCGTGGACGAAAGCATCAATGGCCTGTGCAGCCGGCGGCACGCGGCCCGCCGGCTGCATGTCAGCCCAGCGGGGCCGAGGCCGGCAGGATGAAGATCTTGCCGTCACCGATGCGACCGGTGCGGGCCACTGCCGTGATGCGGTCCACCACCTCGTCGACGCGGGCGTCGTCGACCCACAGTTGGATCTCCACCTTGGGCAGGAAGGCGAGCGAGTATTCCGTGTCGCCGTAGGCGTCGAGGTAGCTCTTCTGCCGGCCGTAGCCCTTCACCTCGCGCACGGTGCAGGCCTCGAGCGGCGCGAGCCTCAGCGCGTCGAGCACCCGCTCGGCGAGGAACGGCTTCACGATGGCGATCACTTCCTTCATCGCCGTCATCCGTTCTCCAGGCATGGTCGGGCGGCCCGCCAGACGGAGACCCGACCGCATCCGGCACGTCACCACGCCGCGCCCGGCGCGGGGTCAGCTGAAGAAGTTCTCCCCGAACAGGTTCAGCGACGGCCGCGTGGTCACGGTGATGTCGCCGTTGACGTTTGTCTGGCAGGCCAGCCGCATCGTGCCCTCGTTGCCGATGTAGGCCAGCGAGACCCCCAAGCGGGCCGACTCCAGCAGTCCCTTGCGGCTCGTGTTCTCCATGCCCTTGGTGATCAGCACGCGGCAACTGCCGCAACTGGCTAGGCCGTGGCAGTTGGCCACGCTGTGGATGCCGGGATACAGTGGCACGCCGGCCCGGAGGGCCTCCTTGCGGAGATTGGCCCCGGCAGGAACCTGGATTTCCTTCTTTTCGTTCGTGAATGTGATCGTGGGCATCGAAAACTCTCGAAGAATCGGGGGTGGATGACCGATACTGTAGCCGGCGCAGTGGCAACCTTCCAGCAGCAGACGGGAAAATCGGCCATGGCGGAACTGACGAAACACCAGCGGTCGATCGTCAAGAACTACTACGCGAACCTCGACACGGCACTGCTGCAGCGGCTGGGCGAGCAGGTCACCGACCTGTACCTGGCCGAGGGGAAGAAGCGCGACAAGGTCTGGCAGACCATCACCACGGCGCTGACCAAACTCGGCGTGCCGCAGTCGCGGATCGACCACGTGCGGAAGTCGGACGACGCCCGCAAACTGGCCACGCTCCTGCAGGAACTTCTGGCCAAGGATTGACCGGCCCGCCGCCGTGCCGCATCCTGTGGGGTCTCCGCACCCCCCGGCACAGGCCATGACCGCACCCGGATCGCCAGCCGCCCCCGACCGCGCCGCGACCGTCGAGTCGCTGCGTTGGAAGAAACTCCCGGTACTCGACGACGGCTTCGTGGCGCTCGTCGACTGCATGGGCGACGACAGTTCTGTTGTGCAGGCGGCCCGCGTCAGCTACGGCGACGGCACCCGGCGGGTGAGCGACGACCGGCAGCTGATCCGCTACCTGATGCGGCACGCCCACACCACGCCGTTCGAGATGGCCGAACTGAAGTTCGTGGTGCGCGTGCCCATGGATTGCTGGCGGCAGTGGGTCCGCCACCGCACGGCGAGCGTCAACGAGTACTCCACGCGCTACTCCCTGGCCATCGACTCGATGCAGGCCACGCACGACGACGAGTGGCGCAGCCAGGCCGCCACCAACCGGCAGGGATCCGGCGGTCTGTTGCCCAAGGCCACCGGCCACCGGCACACCGCCGCCGAGCAGGAACTGCAGAGCCTCGCCCGTCGCGTCTACGAGGAGCGGCTCGAGGCGGGCATCGCCCGTGAGCAGGCCCGCAAGGACCTGCCGCTGTCGACCTACACGGAGGCCTACTGGAAGATCGACCTGCACAACCTGCTGCACTTCCTCGCCCTGCGCATGGACCAGCACGCGCAGCTGGAGATCCGCCGCTATGCCGAGACAATCGGCCGCGAGATCGTGGCGCCGCTCTTCCCGCTGGTGTGGGAGGCGTTTCTCGACTACCGGGTCGAGGCGCTGCGGCTGACGCGGCTCGACCAGGGCGTGATTCGCCGACTGGCCGCCAGGGGAACGGGCACGCTGCCAGCCTCGCACGCCGATTTCCTCACCGCCCAGGATCCGTCCTGGCGGGAACTCGAGCGCAGCCGGGAACGTGACGAGTGCCTGCACAAGCTCGTGGCGCTGGGGCTCGTGGCCGCGGCCGACGCCTAGGAGAATCCGCATGTCCACACCGACCGATGAAATCCTGGCCCTCACGCGGCGCCTGCTCGATGCCGTCGCCGCCGGCGACTGGCAGACCTACCGCGGCCTCGTCGCCGACGACCTCACCTGCTTCGAGCCGGAGGCCCGCGGCCAGTTGGTGGAGGGGCTGGCGTTCCACGAGTTCTACTTTCGCCTCCCGCGGGACCCTGCCCGGCCACCACAGCCGGCCATGACGACGCTCGCTTCGCCCGTCGTGCGCATGCTCGGCCCGGACGTGGCCCTCGTGGCCTACGTGCGGCTGGTCCAGAAGCTCGACGACGCCGGCCGGCCGGTGACCACGAACTGCGAGGAAACGCGGCTCTGGAAGCGAATCGACGGCGGCTGGAAGCACGTCCATTTCCACCGCAGCCTGCCGTCGTGAGGGCGGCGCGCCGGTCGCGGATCAGTGGCCGGTGCGGTCGCGACCGGGAGCCGGCCACGGCCAGGCAGGATCTTCGACCCGTGATTCACGCAGCAGGGCCTCAGCCCGAGTGACGGTCTCGGGCCGCGCGGCGGCGAGATCGTTCCGTTCCGCGACGTCGACAGCCAGATCGTAGAGTTCGACGGGGCGGTGTGGACCGCTGCGTACCGCCTTCCAGTCGCCGAAGCGCACAGCCTGGATCGGGCCCTCACGCTCGTGGAGCTCCCAATAGAAGTGGTCGCGCTGCGGCGCCGGCCCGCCCGCCAGGAAGTCCACGAGCGACCGGCCTTGGGTGACGACGCCCGGCGGCAGCGGCCGGCCCGCGAGTTCCGCGCACGTGGGCAGGAAGTCCCAGAACGCCCAGGGCTCGTCGCTGACGCGGCTCGCGGGCACCACGCCCGGCCAGCGGGCGATCGCCGCTTGCCGCAGCCCTCCCTCGTACATCGTTCGCTTGCAGCCCCGCAGCCGCCCCCCCTGGGATTGATCAAAAAGCCGAGCCAAAGGAGCGTCGGGGGGAAATGACGAGCCGTTGTCGCCGGCGAGGATCACCAGGGTCCGTTCGTCGATACCGAGCGTGCGCAGCGTCTCGAGGAGCCGGCCGACGTCGGCGTCGAGCCGGGTGACCATCGCGGCGTAGGCCTGCTGCTGTGCCGTCCAGGGTCGATCCCGGTACTCGCCCACGTCGTCGATCTCATGCCGACCGTGCGGCAGCGTGACCGCATACAACAGGAAGAACGGTCGGTCCGCGTGGGCCGTCACCCAGCGGATTGATTCGGCGGCGATCAGATCCTGGGCATAGGTGCCCTTCGGGCCGGCCCCCGCGTTTCCCGGGAGCGGCACGCGCCGGTCGTCGTCGTAGAGATAGCCCGGAAAATAGTCGTGCGCATGCCGCTGGCAGGCGTAGCCGTAGAACCGGTCGAATCCAGTCCGCAACGGGCTCCCGCTCGTGTCGAACATGCCCAGCCCCCATTTGCCCACGCAGGCCGTCGCGTAGCCCGCATCGTGCAGCAACTGGGCCACCGTGAAGGTGCCTTCCGGCAACGGCTTCTGTCCCTCGGGACGGGACTCGCGGTTGGCTCGGATCGGACAGTGGCCGCTGTCGAGACCCGTGAGCAGCACTGCTCGCGACGGCGCGCAGACGGACGTCCCACAATAGGCCTGCGTGTAGCGAGTGCCCTCGGCGGCCATCCGGTCGAGGTGCGGCGTCTGAATCAGCCGCTGGCCATAGCAGCCGAGATCCCCCTGGGCGAGATCGTCGCAGAGGATGAACACCACGTTCGGCCGCTCTGGCCGCGGCGCGGCACCCGGAGCCCGACCCCCAACGAGAATCAACGCGACGAACAGTGCCGGAGGCCACCTCATGCCGGCGCATCCGCTGCAAGCAGCAGCACGTCGACTTCCGCTCCCGCCTCGTGCAGGTTCCCGCCGGCCGGCAGGGCCAGCAGTCCCGTGGCCACCGCCAGCCCCACGAGGTCGGACGAGCCCGACCACGGCAGCGGCGTCGCCTCCAATCCACCGGCCACGCGATCGAGCCTGCAGGGCAGGTACACGGGGCGGTCCGCAGCCGACTTCGCCGGCGCCGTCAGCCGGGCCCTGCCCCGCGGCAGATGCCAGGATTGGCGCGGCCTGCCGGCGAGGATGGCCAGCGCCGGACGCACGAAGAGCTCAAAACAGACGAGGCTGCTGGCCGGGTTGCCCGGCAGGCCAAACACGAGCGTGGCCGCGGCATCTGGACGCCGCAGGATTCCGAACCATACCGGCTTACCCGGCTTGAGCCGGACCTTGTGGAAGATGGTCTCCACGCCGCAGCGGCCGAGGATGGCCGGCACCAGGTCCAGGTCGCCGGCCGACACGCCGCCGGAGAGCACGAGCACGTCGGCCGCCAGCCCCTGCGCCACCGCGGCCCGGATGGCCTCGGGCCGGTCGCCGACGCCGCCCAGCACGATCGGCTCGGCGTCGAGCAGCGTCACGGCCGCGGCCAGCATCGGGCCGTTGGAGTTGCGGGTCTTGCCGAACGCGGGCACGGTCTCCGGCGGCACGAGTTCGCTGCCGGTGGAGATGATCGCCACCCGCGGCCGCGCGGCCGCCAGCACGTGCACGGCCCCCGCCTCGGCCGCCAGGCCGATCTGCGCCGCGCCGAGTGACGCGCCCGCGGCCAGCACCTCCTGATCCCTGCGGAAGGCCGCGCCCTGCCGGGCCACGTGCTGCCCCGCGC
>QWPN01000152.1 GCA_003671185.1 Planctomycetota bacterium | reverse complement strand
CCCGCGGCAGCGCCTCGCACCGCCTGCGCGGATGTTCCGTGCGGTGCAGGCGTGACGGTCGTACCGCGCGACGGGCGGGCACCAGTGGCCGGCCGGGGCGGTCCAGCGGATTTCCAGAGGTATGCTTGGTCACGGGCGCGGGACGGCAAGGTCGCCGCAGTCCCACCCGTCGACATGACCGGCGGCCTGATGCCGGCGGAACGAACCAGCGGATGGTAGGGATGAACGACAACAGCGAGTTCATCGGTGAGTTTCTTGTCGAGTCGAGCGAAAACCTCGACCAGCTCGACAAGGATCTGCTCGCCCTCGAGTCGCAGCCGGACGACCAGCAGCGTCTGGCCAGCATTTTCCGCATGGTGCACACGATCAAGGGCAACAGCGGCTTCTTCGGATTTTCGAAGTTGGGGGCCCTGGCGCACAGCGGTGAACACCTGTTGGGCCGGCTGCGCGACGGCAAGTTGACGCTCGACGGGCGGGTGGCCGGCACGTTGTATTCGATGGTCGATGCCGTGCGCACGATCCTGCAGTCGATCGAGGCCACGGGCGGCGAGGGTGAACACGACTATCGCGAGCTCTCGCAGACGCTGGCCGCCGTGGCGGCGGACGCGTCGGCTGCACCGGCACCCTCGGCGGCAGCGCCTGCCAGCGCCACTCCAGCCCCCCCGGTTGCAGCCGAGACGGCGGCTGTCCCCACCGCTCCAGTCGCGGAGACGGCCCCGGCGGCACCTCCCAACGCCGTCCCGGCCTCGGCCGCTCTGCAGTCGGCACCAGCAGCACCAGCAGCACCAGTGGCACCTGCCTCTACCGAGACCACGGTGCGGGTGGATGTGGGCGTGTTGGCGTCGATCCTCGACTTGGTCGGCGAACTCGTGCTGGCCCGCAACCAGCTCCGCAGCATCGACAGTGACGATCCGGCGGTCCAGGCCGTGACGCACCGCATCCACGCCGTCACCGGCGCCCTCCAGGAGGCGGCCGTGAAGACGCGCATGCAGCCGGTGGAGCAGGTGTTCAGCAAATTCCCCCGCACCGTCCGCGACCTGGCCGTGGGCTGCGGCAAGGAGGTGCAGTTCGTCGTCGACGGTGGCGAGACGGAACTCGACCGCACGCTCGTGGAAGCGATTCGCGACCCGCTCACGCACCTGATTCGCAACGCCGTGGACCACGGCATCGAGCCGCCCGAGACCCGCGCCGCGCGGGGCAAGAGCCGGACCGGCAGGCTCGCGCTGCGTGCCTTCAACGAGAGCGGCCGGGTGACGATCGAGGTTTCGGACGACGGGGCGGGGATCGCCGTGCAGGCTGTCCGCGACAAGGCTGTGGCCCGGGGACTGGTGAGCCGTGCCGAGGTGGACGCCCTCCCCGAGGACCGGGTGCTGCAGTTCATCTTCGAGCCGGGTTTCTCCACGGCCGCCCAGGTCACCAGCGTCTCCGGCCGTGGTGTGGGCATGGACGTGGTGAAGACCAACATCGAGGCCATCGGTGGCACCGTCGACATCCACAGCCGTCCGGGGCTGGGGACCACCGTCCGCGTGCACGTCCCGCTCACGCTGGCGATCCTGCCGGCCCTCGTCGTGCGGTGTGGTGGCGAGCGGTTCGCGATTCCGCAGTCCGCGGTCAGCGAACTGGTTCCGTTAAGGCCCGACCGCTCGGGGCCGCGCATCGAGGGGCTGGCAGATGCGCCCGTCATGCGGGTCCGGGGCCGGCTCGTGCCCGTGGTGTTCCTCGACCAGTTTCTCAGGCTTCGCGAGGCTCCCGCCCGGCGGGACGAGGGCACGGTGGTGCTGGTCAAAGTGGATGACCGCGAGTTCGGCCTCGTGGTGGACGGTATGCAGTCCGGAGCCACCCTGCGCCGGCGCGACCTGCTCGACGCCGCCAGCTTGTGCACGATCGTGGTCAAGCCGATCGGCGGACTGCTGGCTGGGCTGGGGCTGTATTCCGGCGCCACGGTGCTCGGCGACGGCGGCGTGGTGCTGATCCTCGACCTGCGGGGTGTGCTGCGCAGCGCCAACATCCCGCCCCTGAACCGCGAGGTGGAGTCGTCCGCGGCCAAGTCGGATGGTCCCCCGCCGGACCGCTATCTGGTCTGCAGCACGCATTCCGGCCGCCGTGTGGCGCTGCCGCTGGCTGACGTGGTGCGACTGGAGCAGTATCGTCCGGCCGAGGTGCAGACCGTGGGAGCCCGCCGCGTGGTGCGCCGCGGTGACACGTTCACGCCGCTGCACGACGCCGACGAGCTGCTCGGCCAGCTGCCGGTCGGCACGGCCGCCACGGTGAATGTGGTCGTCGTGGATGGTGTCCAGGGGGGCTACGGCGTGGCCGTGGAGTCGATCGTCGACGTGCTGGAGGCCGAGTCGCCGTTGCAAGCCGGCCTCTCAGTTCGCGGGGTCGCCGGCACTCGGGCCCTCGGCGGGATCGCCACCGAGGTCCTCGACCTGGGCTGCGTCGCTTCCGGAGCCGAGCCCATCCCCGCCCTGTGAAGGCTCCGGATCGCGTCATGACCCAGACCATGCCATCCTCCGTGCTGCCGTGCTGCACCTTCCGTGTGGGCGACGACTGCTTCGCCATCGAATCGGCGCTGGTGGTGGAGGTGCTTCGCGGGGGCGACCCGGTGCGCGTACCGCTGGCCCCCGACGGAGTGCTGGGTCTCGTCCATCTGCGCGGCCGGATCGTACCGATCATCGATCTCGCCGACCGGCTGGGAGTGGCCCAGCGGGCCGGGCGCCGTGCGGACACGCACCTCGTGATCCGGCTCCAGGATGACTGGTACGGCCTCATCGTCGACGAGATGCTGGACGTGATCGACATCCCTGTCGACGGCATCGAGCACCCCACGGCGTCCTCCGGTGAGGTGCCGGGTGAGCCGCGGGTCGGCGTGTTCGCCGCGACGGATCGGCTCGTCCACATCCTCGATGCCCAGCGCATGATTCAGTTCCTCGTGCGGCAACGCACGCAATCCCCAACCAGGCACGGAGTTTCCCATGGCTGACGACTCACGGCGAAGGAATCACGGGGCGGTCGACGGCAGCCGCCACGGTGCGGCGGGCTGGCTTTCCTTCCTGGGCAACCGCCTGCTACTGGCACTGTTGGCGGTGTCGCTCATCCCCATGGGCTTCCTGGGCGTGACCACCTACCGCATGGCATCAACGGCGCTGCAGGAGCAGGCCTTCTCGAAGTTGGAGACCGTCAACACGGTCACGGCCAAGTCGGTGGAGCGTTATTTCGAGACGTTGCACCAGGAACTGCGGGTGCTCGCCGAGGACAAGATGACGTCCCAGGCGCTGCAGCGGTTCCGCGACGGCTTCGCCACGGCGGCCACCGAGACCGGAAGTGACGAGAAGTCCCTGGCCCGCACGCGCCGCGACCTGGAGGCCTTCTACAGCGGTGATTTCGCCGCCGAGTACCGCCGGCGCAGCGGCCGGGAGAGCGACGGCACGAAGGGGCTCGTCGACGCGCTCGACGATGCGGCCGTGTGCCTGCAAAACCTGTACATCGTCGCCAACGAGCACCCCATCGGCTCCAAGCAGCAGCTCGATGCGGCCGACGATGCCTCGGCCTACACGAAGGCCCATGCGGAGTACCACCCCATCTTCCGCAGCCTGCAGCAGAAGTACGGCGTCTACGACGTGTTTCTCATCGACGCTGTGTCGGGCAACATCGTGTACACCGTTTTCAAGGAGGTCGACTTCGGAGCCTCGATGCGAAACGGCCCGCTGGCGGGAACGAATCTGGCGCGGGCGTTCCAGGAGGCGGTCGGCAGCGGCCGGCGCGACGCCGTGGCCTACGGCCAGTTTGCCCGCTACCTGCCCTCCTGCGACGAGCCGGCAAGCTTCATCGCGGCCCCGATCGTCGAAGGCCGGCAGGTGCTGGGCGTGGTGGCCTTCCAGATCCCGATCACCAAAGCCGACGAGATCATCGGCGAGACCACCGGTATGGGACGCACGGGCGAGACCTATGCCATCGGGCCGGACGGCATGTTCCGCAGCAACTCCCGGTTCGCCAAGGACATGGGTGCGACCACCACGATCATCAACCCCGATTTCAAGGTGAACACGGCGCCCGTGCAAAGCGCCCTCGAGGAGAACAAGAGCGGCACTGCGATCGGCCGCGATTACCGCAATACGTCCGTACTCGCCTCCTGGCGGCCGGTGACGGTGCACCGGGATCAGTCCGGCGGCCGGGGCGACGTCCGTTGGGCGCTGGTGTCGGAAATCGACACCAGCGAGGTGTTCGAGCCGATCCACCGGCTCTGGCGGCTGGGACTGCTGATCTTCGGCCTCACGACACTCAGCGTGTTCGGCGTCTCCGCCCTGATCGCGCAGCGTCTCACCCGCGAGTCCCAGCGGCAGGCCAGGCTGGTCGCCGGCATCGTGGACAACACGCACGCCCTGGCCAGCGCCTCGGAGGAGCTCACGAGCGTCAGCCAGCAGATGAGCGCCGCCGCGGAGGAGACCACCGCCCAGGCCAACCTCGTGTCGGCGGCGGCCGAGCAGGTGAGCGGCAACACGCGCATGGTGTCGGGGTCGATCGACAACCTCGTGGCCAGCATTCACGAGATCGCCAAGAATGCCCAGGATGCGGCCGGTGTGGCCCGCCGGGCGGTGGATATGGCCGGGGCCACGTCGGGCACGATGGACGCCCTGGGCCGTTCCAGCAACGAGATCGGTGCCGTGGTCAAGGCGATCACGTCGATCGCGGAGCAGACCAACCTGCTGGCGCTCAACGCCACGATCGAGGCCGCGCGGGCGGGCGAGGCCGGCAAGGGCTTCGCCGTGGTGGCCAACGAGGTCAAGGAACTGGCCCGGGAGACGGCCAAGGCCACGGAGGACATCGGGGCGCGCATCGAGGCCATGCAGGGTGACACACAGCGGGCGGTGACGGCGATCGCCGAGATCGGCACGGTGATCGAGCGGATCGACAGCCTGCAGACGCGGATCGCGGCCGCCGTGGAGGAGCAATCGGCCACCACCGGCGAGATCAGCCGCAACATCGTCGAGGCCACGACCGGCACGACGGAGATCGCCGAGAACATCGTGCAGGTGGCCCAGGCCGCCCAGAGCACGGCGGAGGGCGCCTCCAACACGCAGGTCTCGTCTCAGGAACTGGCCCGCATGGCCCAGGCCCTGCAGCGGCTCGTGGAAGAGTACAAGAAATAGTCCAGCCCTGACGGTTCGGCAGGGAGGGAAACCGCCGTGCGTGCGCTGATCGTCGACGATTCGAAGCCCAGCCGCAGTATCGTGTCGCGGGTGTTGCGTGAACTGAACTTCGAGTGCGCCGAGGCCGCCAACGGGGCCGAGGCGCTCGACGTGCTGGCCACGCAGGCCAGGCCCGACATCGTCACCATCAACTGGCACATGCCGGTGATGGACGGCTTGGAACTGATCCGCCGGCTGCGGGGCGATCCAGCCACCCGCGGCCTGCGGCTGCTGATGATCTCCACCGAGCACGACCGGGAGCAGATCGCCACGGCGCTCGCGACTGGGGCGGACGACTACGTGTCCAAGCCGTTCACCTCCGACCTGCTGGCACGCAAGCTGGTGGAACTGGGGGTCTGCGGCGACGCGGCGGTGCGGACCGTGACACGGCGGCCGATCCGCGTGTTCGTGTGCGACGATTCACACACGATCCGCAGCGTCCTCACTGCCACGCTGGCCACCGATCCCGACATCCGGGTGGCGGGCAGCGCCGTCAACGGCCAGGCCTGCCTCGATGCGCTGGCCTCGGAGTTGCCCGACGTGGTGCTCCTCGACGTGGAGATGCCGGTCATGGACGGGCTCTCGGCGCTGCGCGAAATCCGGCGGCGACACCCGCGGCTGCCCGTCGTCATGTTCTCCAGCCTCACGGAGCGCGGCGCGAAGGCCACCGTCGACGCCCTCGTGGCCGGTGCCAACGACTACGTGGCCAAGCCGTCGGGGTTGAACCCGGAGGATGTGGCGGCCCGCATCCGCAGCGAGGTCATCACCCGCATCAAGGCGCTCGTGCCGCGCGGCGAGCCAGTCGCGGCACTCCGCGCCGGCGACCAGCCGCGCGTCGCGGTGCCGGCGCGGCCGGCGAGCACGGCGACGCGTGGGCAGGTGCGCGGCGTCGTGATCGCCACGTCGACCGGCGGTCCGGCGGCGCTGGCGGAGGTGTTGCCCGGCTTCGTGGCCGCGGCGTCGGGGGTGCCCGTGCTCGTGGTGCAGCACATGCCGGCCACGTTCACCGGGCGGCTGGCGGAGAGCCTGGGCAAGTTGTGCGGCGTGCCGGTGCGGGAGGCGGCCGAGGGCGTGGCCGTGAAGGGGGGCGAGATCCTGCTGGCACCGGGTGGCCGGCACATGCTCCTGGCCGGAACCGCCGTGGAGCCCCGCATCCGGCTCACCGACGACCCGCCGGAGAACTCCTGCCGGCCAGCGGCGGACGTCCTGTTCCGCTCAGCCGCCCGGCTCTGGGGCTCCGGGACGCTGGCCGTCGTGCTCACGGGCATGGGACGTGACGGCCTGCAGGGATCGCGGGCGATCGTGGAGGCGGGCGGCAGCGTTATCGCCCAGGACGAGTTCACGAGCGTGGTGTGGGGCATGCCCGGGGAGGTGGCGCGGGCGGGGATCGCCGCGGCGGTGCTGCCGCTCGGCCAGATCGGCGTCGAGGTCGCCCTGCGGCTGAGGAAACGCGGCTGAGGCCGCGCGGAAAAATCCCATGAAGGTCGCCGCCACGCAATTTGCCTTCCTGCGCGATCTGTTGCGTAAGCGCACCGGCGTCGTGATCGACGACTCGAAGCAGTACCTCGTGGTGGCCCGGCTGCTGCCAATCGTGCGGCAGCGGACGATCCCCAGCATCGAGACCCTCATCGACCGCGTGCGCCTGGGGGGCGACTCCACGCTGGAACGGGACATCCTCAGCGCCATGATGACGCACGAGACATCGTTCTTCCGCGACCGCAACCCGTTTGAAACGCTACGCGGCATCATCACCGCACTGGTGGCGCGGCGGGCGGCCGAGCGGCAACTCGTCTTCTGGTCGGCGGCCTGTTCCACGGGACAGGAGCCGTTCAGCATCGCCATGCTGCTCAACGAGCACTTTCACGACCTGCTCGCCACCTGGAAGATCCGCATCCTGGCCACCGACTTCTCCGAGCATGTGATCGGCAAAGCCCGCGAGGGGGTGTTCAGTGACTTGGAGACGTGCCGCGGCCTATCCCCGCAGTTACTCGCGAAATACTTCCGGCCGCTGCAGGGAAAGTGGAGCATCGTGCAGGAGTGCCGGCGGCTGGTTGAGTTCCGGCAGATGAACCTCGTCACTGACTGGCCGCCGATGCCGGCCTGCGACGTCGTCTTCCTGCGGAACGTAATGCTGTACTTCGACGTGCCCACGCGAACGGCCCTGGTGCGGCGAATGCGCCGCGCGCTACGCAGCGACGGGGCGCTGTTCCTGGGCGGGGCAGAGACGATGCTCGGGGTCGACGACGGCTACGAGCGCTGCACGGGTACGGGCTGCAGCTACTACCGCGTCAAGCCGCCCCGTCCCTGAGCCGTCAGGGACGCCATGCGACGCCGAGGATCGTCACGTCGTCCAGCGGCCCAACCGGCACGCACCACTGCTCGACGGCGGCCAGCAGCCCCGACACGCTCGTGTCGAGCGGCTGGGAGCGTCCGGCGGCGACACAGTCGGCCATCGCCTGCTCGCCGTAGGGCTCCTGATCCTTGTTCATCGCCTCCGGCACACCGTCGGAGTAGAGGTAGATGCGATCCCCGGGCTGGAGTTGCAGCGTCACCTGCTGGTACTCGACGTCCGGCACGAAGGCGATGGGAAAGCCCTCGGCCCCGTGGAACTCAAGTGCACCACCCCCGGCAGGGACGCGCAGCAAGGCGGGATGTCCGCCGGAGACGTAGTCGAGGCGGCCGCTGGGAAGATGCAGCACGCCGTACAGCATCGTGAAATAAAGCCCGGAAAACTCGTCGGCCTGGAACAGGTGGTTGAGTTGCGTGGCCACTTCGGCGGGCGGCGCCACCATGAGCCTGCCATCGGCCGTCTGCCGCACCAAGAGCGACGAGTCGGAAACCTTGGGGGTGAGGAAGCGGCCCACCGTCACGGCCATCAGCGACGAGGGCACGCCGTGGCCGCTGACGTCCACCACGAACAGGCCGGCATGCTCGTCGTCGAGGCGGAAGACGTTGAGAAAGTCACCGGCCAGGCCCTGGCAGGGCACGTATTTCCAAGCCAGTTCCAGGGACGGAATCGACACGTCGTTCGCCGGCAGCAGCGACCGCTGCACCTTGGCCGCCGCCTCCAGGTCGCGGACCATGTGGGCGTTGATCCGGGAGATCTCGGCGTTGAGGGTGGACAACTCCTCGTTCGAGCGCTGCAGACTGTCGCGGGCGACGGACAGTTCCTGGTTGGCGACGACCAGTTCCTGGTTCTTGGCCACGGCATTTTCGAACGTGGAGACGAGCAGGTTGAGCACCTGCTGACGCCCGGCACGCACGCGGAAGGTCTGCCCGGCCAGCGTCACCTCGAGCATCCCGGCGTCGGCGTCGTCGACACCGAGCGGTGTCGCCAACAGCGACTGCATGCGGCCCAGCAGGTAGGCCGGCTCGTAGGGCTTGGTGACGTAGTTGTCGGCTCCCGCATCCAGCCCGCGAATGATGTCGATCGGGTCGGAGAGCGTGGAGAGGAGGATGAAGGGCACGGTGCGCAGGGACGCATCCGTCTTCACGGCCTTGCAGAATTCGTAGCCTGTCATCTCCGGCATCTCGATGTCGGAGACGATGATGTCGGGGCGACGTTCGCGCGCCAGTGCCAGGGCAGCCGCGCCGTTCTCGGCCCAGCGCACCGCGTGCCCGGCCTCGGTGAGTGCCCGCTGCAGGATGCGGGCCTGCATGCGGCTGTCCTCGGCGATGAGCACGTCCACGCCGCCGGGCGTCGCGCCGCTGTCGCTGCCCTGTGCCACGTGCCCCCCAGCCGTCAGGTGAAGGTGGCGAGTGCCGCCGGCGCATCCTTGTGGATGCTGAACAGTTTGTCGAGGTTCGTGAGCTTGAAGACCTGGAAGATCTCGGGACGGATACCGCACATCCGCAGCCGGCCTTTGCCCGCCGAGATCTTGCGGTGCAACTGCCCGAGCAGACCCAGCATGGCACTCGACATGAACTCCACGCCCGAGAAGTCCAGCAGCATGTCCGGCCCCGAAGCCTTGCCGATGAACTGCGTGAGTTCGGCGCGGATCTCGTCGAGCACGGTGTCGTCGAGGATCTTCTTGTCCTTGAAGAGCACCATGAGGATGTCGCCCTTCTTGCCGGTCTGAATCCTGCGATATTGGTCCATGGCTGGGGGTCCGTGAAACGGGGAGCGGGAGCGGACGACTCGGTCGGGTCCGATAGTCAACAAGGTAGCCTGCCGTCGCGGCCGACGCCAGCAACCCCCGGTCGCGGGGCCGCTATGAAGGGTGACGGGCCCAGGAATGAAACCTGCGGCAGCGCAGCGCTGCCCAGCAGTCGCGTGGCACCAGGCCGTGCAGGGCTGGTCCCCGGACATCTATGGTTGGCGACGGAACAGCAGTGGCTTCGCATCCCGTGTGGCGCCGGGAGGTGAAAACTCGAAGGCATCGGGCCCCTGGGAAGCCACCTTCCCCACCAGCGTCCCCGCCTTCTCGGTGATCAGAGCCAGCGCGTCGGCCGACGTCTCCACTGTGCCCGAGAGTTCGACGGCGGGCTTGCCCGGCGACGATGCTTTCCAGGAGAAGGTGAAGTCCTCGGCGACGGAAAGACGGATCGTCTCCTGGCCGCCGCCCGCCTGCCACGTGCCCACGAGGTCGGTCTCGGGCGCGGCCTTCTCGGCACTGGGCTGGGCGGCGGCGGGCGCCGTGTCTTGCCCACCTTCGGCCGCAGGCTCGTCGACCGGCGGGGGGATCGTGTCAAGCAGGCGGGCGGCGACCACGTCGTTCGGCTGCTTGGCGACGACGATCCGCAGCGGCTTCTGGGCGGCTTCGGCATGGCCACCGACGAGGTAGTGGTAGGCGAGCACGAAGTGGGAGCCGGCGTCATCGCGATGGGAACGACAGTATTCCTCGAGCGTACGTAACTGAGCGGTGTAGTCATCGACAGCGCCGTAGAGGTTGCTGAGCGTCGTCCAGTCCATGCCGGGGGCGGCCGCCAGCACGGAGTTGAGGGTCGCGGCCGCCTCGGCGTATCGCCCCAAGGCGAAGAGCGCAAGCGCCCGCGCCTCGTGAAGCACTGAATCGTCCGGCGTTGCACGCACAGCCTTGTCGAATCCGTCCAGGGCCGCCGCGTAGTCGCCCGCCTTGAACCGGGCAAGGGCCTCGTCGACGAGTTGGTTGGTCGCGTTTGCCGCGCCACCCTGCGCTTCAGCGGTGGCTGTGACATCACCGTCGGTCGTCGTGGCGTAAGTGGTCACGACGACGGGCTGCGAGTAGTCGTAGGGGGAGGCCGTCACGATGGCGGCGGGCACGGCCGCGTAGTAGGGGTTAAGGTACTCGGTACCGTAACCGAGCCCCCAGCTGGTGGCCGTGGAGAGCACGCCCCAGGTGGCCGCGCCGACGGCGAACGGAGCCCACCAGCCGCCCCCCCAGCTTCCGTTCCAGCAGCCGTTGTACCAGCCGCCGTAATGCGGATTGACCCAGCCGTTATTCCACGCGTGCGACCACGAGCCCGCGCCTCCCCAGCCCGGATAGCCCCAGGCGCCACCGTTCCAACCACCAACATTGATGGTGTTGTCACTGAACCAGTTGTTGCCGCTGTTCCAGATGGAGTTGCCGTTGCCGATACCGGGCCTGGTGCCGCCGATACCGGGACGTCCGGGGCGGCTGCCGCCACCGACTGGCCGGCCTTCGCCACCGAGATCGCCGGGCAGTGTCGTAGGCCGATTGCTGCCACCAGGCCTGCTGCCACCGACACCAGGTCGCGGGGCACCGCTGCTGAGGTCACCGGGTAGCGGGGTTGGCCGATTGACGCCGCCACCCGTCCCGGGGAGGTTCGGCTGGGGAAAAGCCGGTCGCGTTGTGGCACCGAGACTCGGCCTGCCCGCTGTGGCTGGCCGCTGGACGCCGGCACCCGGCTTCGGGCCCAGAGGCTTTGCTGCGCCTGCACCGGGGCCGAGAGGGGCGGGCCGCGCGGCGAATCCGCCACCGGGACGACTGGCGGCACCGGGCAGGCTGCCGCCTCCGGGAAACCGACCAGGCACGTTGGCAGGGCGGCCGGTTATTCCCGGCAGCGCAGACGGCCGCGTGGTGCCCAGCCCGGGCCGCGGCAGTTGCGCCGGTTGCGTCATCGGTCGCTGCCCTGCGTTTGGCAGCGACGGACGCACCAGGTTGGGCCGTTGCATGGCGCCCATGCTGGGCCTCTGGAAGTTTGGCACCTGTGGCCGCGTTACGGGAGTGGCCGGTCGGGCCGCTGGCATCTGCGGCCGCGCAGCAGGCACGGGGCGGGCGGCTGGCTGAGTCATCGCGGGGCGACCACCGCCTCCGGCGCGGCCCATCGCCGGCCGGCCCTGGGCCGGAGCCATCACCACCAGGCACGCCAGAAACCCGCAGGCACAAGTCACGCGTCGCAGCATGATCAACGGTCCTCGGTTCGGAAAATCAGTGACTGTGCCCGCGCCGACACAACCGGCACCGGCATGGGACGCATCATTTTCCGGCAGGCTGGACTGCCGGCAGCGGTGGCTTTCGCGCCACCACCATGCGGAAGTCCTGTTCGGCGACTCCAGCCACACAGCGGTCGGTGCTCTCCACGACGAAGTGATCCGTGTCCCGGGGCGTGATCGTCACGGTGGCCCGCCCCGTCGAGCCATCAGGCATCGTGGCCTGCGAGCGGATCAGCCATCCGTCTTCGGACGCCGACCACTCGCCTTCACTAAATCCACCGTCGGAGTCGAACGTCCAAGAGCGCAGAACCCCCTGCACCGGGTCGAAGCCGATCCGCTGCACGCTCCTGCCGCCCGAGACGCCCCGCACAGTGAGGTCGTACTCGCCGACGAGGAAATTCCCGTCCGCTGTCCAGTCGTAACGAATGGTGGTCTGCCCCTCGCCGCTCTCGTCAACCCATTCGCCCACGAGCCATTCCAGGGAGGAGAGCATCTCGCGCGGGGTGGGGAGCGGGTCATCCGCAAATTCGCGGTAGGATGCAATCGGCCAGCGCTCGCCCTGCTTCGAACGCACGGCGACATACCGCATCTGGGCGGCCGCGCCGTCGGCTGTCGTGATCCGACGCACGCCCTCCTCGACGGCGAGACCGGCACCCAGCGACCGCGCGGAAACGATTTCCATGGCGAGCGTCGCCTGGGGAAACCGGGCGAAGAACCGACCGAACAGGTCTGCGATCGCCGGTCGGCCGGCGACAACGCCGCCGTCCTCATCGACCACCTCGCCGGTCTCGAGGAACATCGCTGCCAGAGCGGTGGCGTCCCCCGCGCCGAACGCCTTCACGGTGGCCTGTCCCTCGGCGGCGAGCGCGGTCGCCAATGCCGCGTCCGCATCGGCGGCATGTGCCGACACACGCACTTCCGGGGCGGTCGCGAGGGCCATCCAGCAGGCCGCTGTGACGGCCGCCCGCCACCAGGTTGTTCGCTGCTCCATCACCATGCCATGCCCTCCGCTGCTCGCGCCGTGCCGGCGGCACGCGCATGCCACCCTACTCACCAACTGAGCAGGCCCCTATCGTCGCTGCAAGCGACCGCCGCGGCTCGCGTGGGCGAGGCGGGGTTACCGACTGGTCGGCAGCACCGGCGTGCCCTGCGGAGGACCGAAGATCGTGCACTTCGCCACGCTCCACCAACCCGGCCGGTCCAGTTGCCGGTAGGGCGAATCGGCCGGCAGCGTCCGCACCAGGTGCTCGTGGGCCGGCTTCAAGTTGTGGTAGGGCATCGACGGGAACAGGTGGTGCAGGGCGTGATAACGGATCGAGAACGGGAAAAACAGCAGCGTGAGCGGGTCGTTGGTGGTGAAGTTGCACGAATCGGCGATGTGGGATTCGAGGCCGACCGGGCTGCCGTCGCCGGCGAAATGATGGTCGGCGAGTTGCCGCAGTTGATTGAGGACGACGGTGGCCACGGCCAGCGCGTAGAGCAGTGGAATCCGCGTCCAGGGGTTGAGTCCCAGCAGCACGAGCAGGGGGATCATCAGGGCGCGCAGGAAGCAGGGGATCTCCACGGCCAAGATGGCGCGGCGGTCGGCGGGGGTGAGCTTGCGGTCGTAACGCCGGTTGAAGGTCAGCGACGACGCCTTGCGCAGCGTCCAGTCCCGCAGCCGAGGGTGCAGGAACGTGAGCGGCACGAGCAGGAAGCGCAGGAACACCAGTACCGGAAACACGAGCACGTACAGCGTATACCCCACCATGCTGGCGGGATTGCCGCCTTCCAGGACGTTCGCCACGTACTCGGGATCCTCCGGCGTACCGTAGAACCGCTGGCTGTGATGGTCGCGATGGTGACGGGTGAAGAACGGACTCGGCGTGAGCGTCATCACCCCGGCGAGCAGGTTCCAGGCCAGTTTGAAGGCGGGCATCTCGTGCTGTCCGAGGTGGCAGACCTCGTGGATCAGCGAGCCCAGGCGGTAGAGCCAGAAGGCGGCGATCGGAAAGGCCACGCACTGCTGCCACGACCCCAGCGGCCAGGAGAGATACACCCATGCGGCCGAATAGGCGGCCGTCATGCTCACCAGGAAATCGATCCAATAGCGCAGCGGCGAGACACGGAAATAATCGACGTCTGCCGTGCGGATCGCCCGGCGCGCCTCGTGGATCCAGGGCGCGGCGCGGTCATCGTCGCGGTCGATTTCCGCCGCACAGCACGGGTGATCAGAATCTGCGGGTTGCTGCATGGGGGGATTCCTGCCGGGGGCCGAAGCACTCCAGTTCAGCAGACACGGCGTCGTACCGCTACCCCAGGAGCGGGGCCGGGGGCAAAAAGGCGGGGGCCGGACGAGCTGGCT
>QWPN01000112.1 GCA_003671185.1 Planctomycetota bacterium | reverse complement strand
GAGAAAGTTGGCGGACCACCCGTCTATCCCTTCCAGCCGGCCAACTACTACGCCGGCAAGCAGGGCGGCTGGAAGTGGCGGGAGAGTGGCGGTGACGACCGCTACCGGCGCGGTATGTACACGTTCTGGCGACGCACGACGCCCTATCCCACGTTCGTGATCTTCGACGCTCCCGACCGCAGCGAGTGCATCGTGCAGCGGCCGCGGACGAACACGCCGCTGCAGGCGCTCACCACGCTCAACGACCCGCAGTTCGTGGAGGCGGCCCGGGCCTTCGCCCGGAACCTGCTGGCCGCCGATGCCGCCGATGCCGATGCCCGCCTGGCGATCGCCTTTCGCCGGGCCACCGCCCGGCTCCCGCTTCCCGAGGAAGTCGACGCCCTGCGTGCCCTGCTCGACCGGCGGTTGGCGCACTACCGCGCGCATGCCGACGAGGCGGCGGCATTGGCCGGCGCTGCGGCCCAGGGGGGTGCGGTGGACGCCGCTCCGCTGGCCGCCTGGACGAACGTCACGAACGCGATCCTGAATCTCGACGAGTTCATCATGCGCGAGTAGCGCGGGACAGCCATGGCACGCACCACGACTTCCGGGGACGACGGCGCCGACCAGCAGGCGGCGTTCCGCGCGGCCCGCCGCGATTTTCTCACCCGCTGCGCCGGCGGCCTGGGCCTGGTGGCCGCGGGCACGCTTCTCGACCCGTCGCTGGCCGCGGCCGACGCAGCGGCCGGCGGCGACGTGGCGGCGCTCGGTGGCACGCTGGGACGGACGCACTTCGCGCCCAAGGCCAAGCGGGTGATTTACCTGTTCCAGTCGGGCGGCCCCTCCCAGCTCGACCTCTTCGATCCCAAGCCCACGCTTCTGCGCGAGAACGGCAAGGACATGCCCAAGTCGATCCTGGGCACGCAGCGGGTCACGCTCATGACCCGCACCCAGGCATCCTTTCCCAGTTACGGGTCGCCGTTCGCGTTCGCCCAGCATGGCCAGTCCGGGGCCTGGTTCTCGGAACTCGTGCCGCACATGGCCAAGACCGCCGATGACTGGTGCTTCGTGAAGTCGGTGCAGAGCGAACCGATCAACCACGACCCGGCGGTGACCTTCATGCAGACCGGGCGGCAGGTCGCCGGTCGGCCGGCCTTCGGCTCTTGGCTGCAGTACGGACTGGGCTCGGAGTGCGCGAACCTCCCCGCCTACATCGTGATGACGTCGGGACTGCCCGACCAGCCGATCGTGAGCCGTTACTGGCACAGCGGCTACCTGCCGGCCAGGTGCCAGGGGGTGCAGTTCCAGTCCACGGGCGATCCCGTGCTCTATCTCTCCAACCCCACGGGCATCGACCATGCGGCACGGGGCGAGATCATCGACACGGTGAGCGACCTGAACCGGCTCAAGTTCCGTCAGGTGCCCGATCCCGAGATCGAGGCCCGCATCGACGCCTTCCAGTTGGCCTACAAGATGCAGGTCACGGTGCCCGAGTTGCTCGACTTCGCGGACGAACCGGCCCACGTGCTGGCCATGTACGGGCCCGACGTGTCGAAACCCGGCACGTACGCCTACCAGTGCCTGCTGGCCCGGCGGCTGGCGCAGCGCGGCGTCCGCTTCGTGCAGCTCTTCCACGGCGGCTGGGACCACCATGCGAACATCCCCGGCGGTATGCGCCGGCAGACCGGTAACACCGACCAGGCCACGGCCGCGCTCGTCACCGACCTCAAGCAGCACGGTCTTCTCGACGACACACTCGTGGTCTGGGGTGGCGAGTTCGGTCGCACCGCCTTCACGCAGAGCACCCAGGGTCCGAACGGCCGCGACCACCATCCGCGCTGCTTCACGGTGGCCCTGGCCGGCGGCGGCATCAAGCCCGGCATGGCCTACGGCGCCACCGACGACTTCGGCTACAACATCGCCGCCGACGTGGTGCACGTGCGCGACCTGCACGCCACGCTGCTGCACTGTCTGGGGATCGACCACCAGCGCTTCAGCGTCCGCTTCCAGGGGCTCGACGACAAACTCACGGGCGTCGAGCCGTCGCGGGTCGTGACCGACATCCTGATCTGACCGGCAGACCGGATCCGCCGCATGTTTTCCCGGAACAATCGCATGAAAACCGCCATCCTGTCCGTCGCCCTGCTCGTGGCCGGCTCCGCCATCGCGGCCGAATCGCCCGCCCCCGTCGAGCGGCAGATCGCCTGGGACATCGCCGCCCTCTCGAAGGCGCCGCCGCTGCACGATACCGACCTACGGCCCGCCACAGGGCTGAAGCAGTTCTTCTATGAGGGCGCCGACTCCAAGGGCCAGCCGACGTGGGTGTTCGCCTACTACGGGGTGCCGCCGGGGGAGCAGCCGCAGGGTGGCTGGCCAGCGGTCGTCTGCGCCCACGGTGGTGGCGGCACGGCCTACCCTGAGTGGGTCCGGTTTTGGAACAAGCGCGGCTACGCGGCCATCGCCATGGACCTGGAGGGCCACCTGCCCGGCGGCACGTCGCATCAGGTGGAGGGCAACTTTCCCACCGACCAGGGGCACGACCATGCCGGTCCCGCGCGAAAGGACTATTTCGGCGACCGCGACCTGCCGGCCTCGGAGCAGTGGTTCTACCATGCGGTGGCCGACGTGATCCGGGCCAACTCCCTGCTGCGCTCGTTCCCTGAGATCGACGCGAACAAGATCGGCCTCACCGGCATCTCCTGGGGCGGGACGATCGTCAGTGCTGTGGCGGGGCTCGACCCGCGTTTCGCGTTCGTGATCCCGGTGTATGGCGCCGGCTTCATCCACGAGAGCGACTACCCCGGCCTGGCCCAGTGGTTCCCGCCCACGAACATGACGGCCGAGCAGTTCGCCGACTACAAGGCGAAGTGGGATCCTTCAGCCCATCTGCCGCACGCCAGGATGCCGATGCTGTTCGTGAGTTCGGTGGCCGACCCGGTGTTCCAGGTCGACATCTTCTCCAGGTCGGCCGCGGCCGCCGGGGGCCCGAGCACGCTCTGCCTGCGTCCGTTCCTGATCCACGCCCACGGGTCGGGCTGGGACGACGCGCCGGAGATCGCCGCCTTCGCCGACAGCGTGGTGAAGGGGGGGCCGCCGCTGCCCACGGTCGAGGTACCGCAGGTTGACGAAGCCGGTGTCGTGCATGCGAAATACGAGGGCGACTTCAGCGAGGCCTGGGTGTATTTCACGACCGCGGGCGGGATCATGAAGAACCGCAAGTGGGACTTCATCAAGTGCCGGCTCTCCGCCGGGGAGGCGGTCTCGGAAAAACCTCTGCCGCCGGCGACCACCGCCTGCCTCGTGTACGGCTTCAAGGTCGGCCCGGGGGGGCAGCGCAGCAACCACTCGGCCTCGCAGGTCGTGTTCCCCACGCGCTGAGGCGCGCTGCCGCAGGGTGGGCGTTTCTGCGGCGGAAAGCCCGGTATACTCCCCGGGGGGTGGCTGGTGGCGCTGCATCCAAAAAGGTCCTGGTCGGAGGCCGCGACGTGATCGAGTTTGATTCCATGGCCCGGTCACGCCGCCGCCTGGTGCTGCTGGCGAAGCGGCACTGGCCGGCCGGGCAGCGAGCGGTCACGTCCACTTCCGTTGACCGCTACCTGGTCGCCCTCCTGATCGCCGCCATGGCGCTCGCGGTGCGCGGCGCGTTCACGACGTGGGCGCCAGTTGGATACGCCGTCGTTCCGCAGGTCTTTGCGGTGGCGCTGGCAGCCTATGCGTTGGGATTCGGTCCATCGATGCTCACGCTTCTGGTCTCCGGGCTGGGGCTGAAGTTCCTGTTCATGGGGCCGCGCCTCACGCTGTTCGTGCCGGGTGTGGAAAACCGCGTCGTCCTTGCTTTAACCTGGATGGGATCGATCGGCGTGGCAATGCTGTTCGAGCGGATGCGGATCTTGATGCACGATCTTCGCGGTCAGCGGGAGCTGTTGCGCAGGCTGCTCGACGTCCAGGAACGGGAGAAGCAGCACCTCTGCAACGAGTTCCACGACGGGCTCGTGCAGTATGCGGTGGGTGCGCGAATGCTGCTGGAGGGGCAACGAACCGACCCGCATGCGGCGATCGATCCACCGGTCGTTGACACCGTCATCGATTACCTCAAGCGTGGCATCGAAGATGGCCGGCGGGCCATCCGGGGCATCCGCCCCGCGATCCTCGATGACTGCGACCTGAGCGAGGCGATCGCCGACCTCGTCGACCATTTCTGCACTGGCGGCATGGAGGTGAGTTGCACGTGCGATGCGTCGATCGGTCGGCTGCCCAAGGATCTGCAAACAGCGGTGTACCGCGTCGTGCAGGAGGCACTCAACAACGTGCGCAAACACAGCGGCACGCAGGTGGCCCGGGTCTCGCTGACGAGGGTGGCGGGAGACCTGCGGGTGGAGGTCGCCGACGATGGCAGCGGTTTCGACCCCCGGCAGGTGCGGCGGCGGGGCTTCGGGCTGCGGGGGATCACGGAGCGGGTGCAGTTGGCCGGTGGGACCTGTGCGGTGGAAAGCCAGCCGGGGCAGGGCACCCGGGTGGGCATTCGCGTCCCCTTGCCCGGCGTCGCCGTGCGTCAGCCTCCACCCGTCCTGCCGGTGTCAGAAACCAGCAGCCAGCGGCCCGCCGAGGCTATCGGGATTCTGGCCAATCCTGGCTGAAGAGGTGCCGGAGTGCCCGGAACACCTCCAGTCGGGGTGCTCCGACGCCCGGGCGCGGGGCGAATTTCCGTGGTCACTTGACTAAACGACGTTTCTAAACGAAGTTTCATCGGTTGGCATGCCCGCGGATCCCGCCTTACGCATCATGCGAATGTCCGCCCCGCTCTACGCTTTGAAACGGCTGTCCTGGCTGGCTGTCTGCCTGGGCGGACTGGCGGCCTGTTGTGGCCCGGCGGTTCGCGCCGAGGACGACCCGCGGTTCCTCTGGGAGGTGACGCCGGAGGCCGAGCAGGCGCTCTCGCGGGGGCTCGACTACCTGGCCCGCAGCCAGGGGCCGAACGGCAATTGGAATGCCCAGGATTTGGGCCTCGTGAGCATGGGCGCCCTGGCCTATCTCTCCGATGGCCATGCGCCGGGCCGCGGCATGTATGGAACCGTCGTGGAGAAGGCGATCGACGCGGTCGTCTCCAAGGCCAAGCCCTCGGGTCTGCTCAACATCAATGGGCAGGGCCGAGACATGTACAACCACGGCCTGTCCACGTTCGTGCTCGGCCAGGCCTACGGCATGACCAATGACGAGCGCGTGGGGCCGGTGCTCGACCGTGCCTTGTCGCTGATCATCAAATGCCAGGGTCCGGACGGCGGCTGGGATTACGCGGCCCATCCGGTCGGCGGCCACGACTTGAGCCTGGCCGTCATGCAGGCCAAGGCGCTGCGCAGTGCCGTCGACAGCGGTTTCGACGTGCCGCCCGCCGTCATCGACCTGGCGATCAAGCATGTGCGGCGCTATTACGCCCCCGCCGAGGGCGACCGCAACATGCCGGAGGACGCCCAGAAGAAGATGCCGGGGCAGTTCACCTACGACGGCAACTACGGCCGCAAGACGCTGGCCATGGCCGCGGCTGGCGTGGTCTGCCTGCAGGAATTCGCTCAATATGACGACTGGCGGATCCCCAAGAACATCGAGGTCATCGAGGCCGCGATCCAGGAAATGGCCGGCAAGCAAGGGGCGGATCCGGGCATGGACGCCTACACGATGTACTACGTCGCGCAGGCCCTGTATCAGGTTGGCGGCGAGCCCTGGCGCCGCTCCTACCCGCTGCTCCGCGACCGGATCGTGCGCACTCAGGTCATGGCCCAGGGCAACGCCCAGTTCGGCAGTTGGCAGGGCGACCTCTATATGACGTCGGTGTGCTGCTTCGTCCTGGCCATTCCCAACCGCTACCTGCCCATCCTTCAGGAAGGCAAGATCGACAGCCTGCGCGACCAATTCGAGCGCTAGGATCGGCCGTCTCGCCCGCCTTCACCCACCACGCACCTCCCGCCCCGTGACAGCCCTCCAATACCCCTGGTTCGCCATGGCCGGCGTGGCCGCCGCGGCCCTGCCGATCATCGTGCACCTGCTGAACCGGCGTCGGTTCCAGGTCGTCGAGTGGGGTGCCATGGACTTCCTGCTCGAGGCCGTGGCCCGCAGTCGGCGCATCTTCGAGCTCCGCGACGTGCTGCTCATGCTCCTGCGGCTGGCCTGCCTGGTGCTGTTCGGTCTGGCGCTCTCCCGCCCCTACTGGAGCCGCTCGGCGCAGGCCGCGGCCGACCCCAATCGCCCGGTGCATGCCGTGATCCTCGTCGACAACAGCTTGAGCACGAGCTACCAGAAGTTGGGCGGCAGCGTGCTCGAGGAGTGCAAGAAGAAGGCCCGCGAGGTGATCGCCGATCTGCCGCGCGGCAGCATGGTGACCGTGATCCCCGTGTGCGGATCCGCCGCCGGTGCCAGCGCCGAGGCCCATTCCTCGATCGACGCGGCCCTGGAAACGCTCAACGCGATCAAGCCCGTCGACCGCGCCGCCCGGGCGGCGGCCACGGTCGACCTGGCGGCGGAGGCCTGTCGGCGCAACACCAAGCTGGCCAACAAGCGGATCGTCCTCATCGCCGATCAGCAGGTCGAAGGCTGGTCGGCGGATGCGGAAAGCGAGCAACTCAAGCAGTTGCCGGCGCCCGTGCAGGTCATTGAGGTCACGGCGGGTGATGTCTCCAACGCCTGGGTCGCCGACGTGCAGCTGCGCGACGGCGTGGCCGACACGGAGTCGCCGTCGGTGGTGGTGGCCACGGTCGGCTACCAGGGTGCCCAGCCGCGTGACAACGTGCAGGCCACGCTGAAGATCGACGGGCAGGCGGTCACGTCGCAGACCATCTCGTTGCAGCCGAAGCAGGCCAAGGAGGTGCAGTTCCCCGAATACCGGTTCGCCGCGCAGGTCGAGCAGGGCCGGGCCGGATACTCGACCGTCGAGGTGTCGCTGCCCGCCGACGAGCTGGTGGGCGACGATGCGCGGTCGATCGTGGTTCCGGTGGTGGCCAGCCTGCCGGTGGTGTTCGTGGATGCGATCGGCGACCTCGAGGATCCCGCGCAGGGCGTGTATGGCGACACGTTCTGGTTGCGCCGGCTGCTGGCGCCGCAGCTCGAACAGCAGGGCCAGCAGCAGTCGTTGATCCAGGTGCGCCGGCTGCAACTCGACCAGGTCACCCGCGAGGCGCTCGACGACGTGCGGCTGGTCGTGATCGCCGGCGTGCAGGCACCCTCGGCCGAGGTGGTGGGCGTGCTCACCGAGTACGTCGAGCAGGGGGGCAACCTGATCGTCGCGGGCGGCGGCGGCTTCGATCCCGCTGCCTGGAACGAGGTGGCCTGGAAGGAGGGGCGTGGCATCCTCCCGGCGGCGCTCGAGCCGCAGACCCTGGGCCGTCCGCGCGAAGATCGGGCCGGTCAGACGGAGCCCTTCGTCCTCGATTTCGACAGCCTGGTGAACGAATACTTCCGGCCCGAGGGCGTGGGCGAAGAGGAACTACGGGGGCTGTACGGCCCGCCCACGTTGTTCTTCCGGACGCTCGTGCCGGTCTGCGACGCCGCCATCGAGGCGGCGTCCGCGGCTGCTGCCACCGAGTATTTCGGTGGACAGCGGGAGGCGGCCGCGGGGCTGGAGAAGCAGCTCGCCGACATCGATTCCGCCAGTCGCGGCGCCGCCGCCGCCGACGAGGTGCTGCAGCAGCGGGCCGAGGTGCTGCGCAAGCTCGAACAGATCCAGCCCTCGTGGCTGTCCTGGGCGCGGCAGGCCCGCCGCGTCGGCGAGGAGCGGCGCTCGGTCGAATCGCTCTCCCGCCGTGCCCGGCCCGCCGTCCTGGCCCGGCTCAACAACGGCACGCCGCTGCTCGTGCGGCGCTACTGGGGCAGCGGCGTCGTGCTCTTCCTGTCCACGAGCCTGTCGCCGCAGTGGACGACGCTGCCGGACGTGGGGCAGTCGTGGTGGCTGATGGACCGCATCGTCCGCAGCCTGCTCACCGACACGCTGCCGGTGCGAAACGCCAGCACCGAGGCGGGATTCGTGCTGCCAGTGGCCCCCAACGAGCGGTCGGCGCGGTACACGCTCACCGGTCCCGACGGCGAGCCGCAGCCGCTCACGGTCGACGCGCTCGGTTCCGACCAATACGGCATCAATCTCGGCAACTGGACGCAGCGCGGCATCTACCGCATCACCGCCGCCAAGGGAGACGACGGCGGTGCCGCCGAGGAGAAGCTCTGGGAGCTGCCGCTGGCGGTGAACGGTCCCGCCGATGAGTCGGAGTTGCAGCCATCCACGCTGGGCAAGTCCGCGTCCGGTCCACGGAGTTTCGTCGATGTCGCTGCAGCCGGTGCCGGCACCACCCGGGTCGCCAAGGAGGACGTCGACATCTGGAAGTGGCTGCTCGGTCTGGTGCTGGCCATGCTCCTCGTGGAGCTGTTTGTGGCCGCAAAATCCACTCCCAACGTGCGGCCCGAGGTGGCAGCCTGACCATGAGCGCGCAGCGTTGGTTTTACGATCTGCTCGGCAACCTGCTCGGACTCGAGCAGATGCAGCGCATTTCCGGCATCAAATTCGGCTGGGGGGCGCCCTGGGCCCAACGTGGTTCAATGTGGCTCTTGTTCGGCTGCCTGGCGTTGCTGGGCGTGGCCGCCATCTTCTACCTCCGCTACCAGACCAACCGCAGTCGGCCCGTGCGTTGGGCGCTGCTCGTGTTTCGCGGCCTGCTGCTCTGCCTGGCGTTCCTGCTCCTTGCGGAGCCGATCCTGCAGCTTTCTCTGCAGAGCAAGAAGCGGCCGGCGCTGTGGCTCTTGTTCGACGGCACCGACAGCATGGACATCGCCGACGACCTGTCGGAGGAGGACCGTGAAGCCACGGCGCGGGCTGTCGGCCTCGCCGACGCCGCGCCGACGGGTGACCGTGGCCCGTCGCGGATGGACTACGTGCGGGCGCTGATGCGGAAACAGGACGGGGGGTTGCTGGAGAAACTGAGCAAGGACTTCCGCCTGCAGGCGTTCGCCTTCGATTCGCCGCAGGGCGTGCGGGTGCTGCAGCTCGACGAAAATGGCGGTGACGCCGACAAGCCTGACGGCCGGGTGGTGGCAGAGCAGTTGACGACCACCGGCAAGGTGACAGCCATCAGTTCGGCCCTCGCCGATCTGGGGCGCCGGCAGTCGACGACCAATGTCAGCGGCTTGGTGGTGTTCAGCGATTTCAATCAAAACACGGGCGTCCCGGCAGTACCCGTCGCCAAGCGGCTGGGCATCGAGGTCTACACCGTGGGCGTGGGTGCCACGCGGGCGGTGGACGCCACGGCCGAGGTGCTGGCCGAGCCGTTCGCGCACAAAGACGAGCAGACCGGCGCCACGGCGATGGTGAAGCAGACGGGGCTCGAGGGGCAGACGGCCAAGGTCCGCCTGTTGGCCGAGTCGCTGGGTACGGTGGCTGGCGGCGCCGCCGCGGCCCGCACGATGATCGCCGAGAAGAGCGTCGTGTTGTCCGGCCCGTCCCAGGCGGTGGAGTTCCCCTGGGTGCCTACCAAGGCCGGCCGGTTCAATCTCATCGCCGAGGTCGATCCGTTGCCGGGCGAGGCCGTGGAGGACAACAACCGCGCCAGCCGCGAGATCACCGTGCTGGAGGACTATCTGCGGCTGATGTACGTGGAGTACGAGCCCACCTGGGAATGGCGGTTCATCAAGGAGGTCTTCAATCGTGACCGACTCGTCGGCTTGAAGGGATTCCGCACCTTCCTCTACTCCTCCGACCCGAAGGTGCGCAAGCAGAACACGCTCTTCCTGCCCACGATGGCGCCGCCGCGGAGCGAGTTCTTCGCCTACGACCTGATCTTCATCGGCGACATGCCGGCTGCTCCGCCGCTGTCGGCCCTCAGCAACCGCTTCTGTGACATGGTCAAGGAGTTCGTGGGCGAGATGGGCGGCGGCGTGGTGTTCCTCTCGGGCCCGCGATTCGGGCCGCAGCAGCTCGCCGGCACGCCGCTGGCCGACATGCTGCCGGTGGTCGTCGACCCCGTGGCCCGCGTGCGGGACGACCAGCCCTTCTCCATGCGGATCACGCCGCGGGCGGCGGAATACAAGTTCATGCAGTTGGGCAAGGGCTCGTCGCTGCAGGATCTGCAGGAGTCCTGGGACATGATGGGCAAGCTGCCCTGGTATCAGCCCGTGCTCCGCAAGCACCCCCAGGCGACCGTGCTCGCCGAGCATCCCACGGCCACCTGCATCGACGGCAAGGACAAGCAGCCGCTGATCGCCGTGCGGCCCTACGGCCGCGGCGAGGTCGTGTACATGGGGTTCAACGAGACGTTCCGGCTGCGCCGCATGATGGGTGAGCCCGCCTTCCGACGCTTCTGGGGCCAGGTGATGGAGCGGCTGGCGCTCAATCACGTGCTCGGCGCCGACAAGCGGTTCGTGGTGCGGACCGACCGGCGCAATTACCAGATCGACGATCCCGTGGTGGTCACGGTCGATGCCCGCAACGCCGAGTACCAGCCCCTTGCCGAAAGCGATCTGCCCGGCAACAAGCTCGCCGGACAGCTGATGCTGCCGGGCGAGGAGGCCGCCGGGCAGCCCCTGGGGTTAACCCAGGTCCGGAAGGGGTCGTTCGAGGCCCGGTTCACCGCCGCCGTGGCGGGGGAACATCGGGTTCGCGTTTCCGACCCGGTGAGTGGCAAGCCGATCGAGTGGACCTTCAACGTTGTCAGCACCCCCGTGGAGCGTCAGCGCGCCGTCCGCAACGTGGTGCTGCAGGAATCGCTGGCGGCGGAGACCGGCGGCAAGAGCGTAGAGCTCAAGGACGTCGACACGCTGCTGGAGACGATCAAGCCGGTCGCCAAGACGGAAGACAGCATCGAGGTGGTGTCGCTGGTGAGCACGTGGCTGTGCTTCTCGCTGTTCGCCTGTCTGTTGCTCGGCGAATGGCTGATCAGGAAGTGGATCAACCTGCCATGAAGCCACTCGACCATCTCAGCCGTCAGCTCGTCGCCCTGTGCCGGCAGGCACAACGGGTGCGTTTGGCCACCGCCGTCAGCGGCGCGGCGATCGCCCTGCTCATCGTGTTGGTGGCGATCTTCGCCATCGACTGGCTGTTCCGGGAGAGCGGTGACATCCTGCAGCGGCTGGTGCTCCTGGGCCTGGGTGTGGCCGCGCTCATCTGGGCGTTCGTCCGTTACGCCCTGCCCTGGCTGGGCGGCCGAGAGGAGCCCCTGGAGATGGCGCTGCGGCTGCAGCGTCACGTGGGCATCGACAGCGACCTGATCGCGGCCCTGCAGTTCGAGGGACCGCCCGTGGCGGACGGCGGTTCGGCGGCTTTGAAGACGGCACTCGTGGAGGATGTGGCGGCCCGGCAGCGGAACATCAAGGTGGACGGTGTCGTGCAGCGTGGCGCGCTGCTCAAGCGGCTCAAGGTTTTGGGCCTGCTGGGCGTGCTCTGGGCGGCCCTTGGGATCCTCATCCCATCCTACGTGGGCGTGTTTTTCAATCGGCTGCTGCTCGGCGCGCAGCAGTATCCGACCCGCACGCAGTTCACCTCGCTGACGATCAACGGCAAGCCGGTCGATCTCTCGCGCACGGAGCCGCCGTCGATCCGCGTGCCCTACGGCCGGCCGCTGAAGTTCGCCGTCGAGGCGACCGGTGTGACCCGGGACGACAAGTGCCGGGTCGAAATGACGGGCAGCAAGGGTGGGCTCTCGGTGTTCGATCTGGAGCCGCGTGCCGAGGCGCCGCGGGACCCAGATGCACCGCCGCCCCCGCCGGCCCCGTCCGGCTACGCGGGCAAGTATGAACGGCTTCTCGAGGACGCGAGTTGCAAGGTCTACCTGGGCGACGCCTGGACGCGGCCGCTCGAGGTGGCGGTCATTCCGTCGCCGATGATCGAGGTCGAGCCCGAGATCGTGCCGCCGCGCTACGCCCAGGCCGACGGTCCCGGCGTCCGCCGGCTGCCGCGTGGGACTCGGCAGTTCGCCGTCGTGGAGGGGTCGGAGGTGAAGCTCAACGTCTCCTCCGATCGTCCCCTCAAGGCCGTCACGCTCATGGTGGGCGACGCCAAGGTGGAATACTCGCTCGACAAGGAGGCGTCGCGGACGGGCGCCGAGATCTGGGTGCCAAAGCTCGAGGGCACGCCACTGGCGGCCGTGGCCGAACCGCTCAAGTTCGCCATCGACGTCCTCGACGCCGAGGAGCAGACGCTGGAGCGGCCGCTGGAGGGCTACGTGCGCATCGAGCCCGACCAGCCGCCGCGAATCGCGGCCGCCACGAAGACTCCCTTCGTGCTGCCGGTGGCCCAGCCCACGAATTACTATGGAGTGTCGGACGACCACGCCGTGGGTCGGATTTGGCTCACCTGGGAGGTGCTGCGCGGCGACGCCCCGCTGGCCGCCGAGGGCGGCGGGCCGAACGTCATCGAATTGTTCCAGTTGGAGAAGGATGAAAAGCCTGAGCCGGTCCTGGAGGGCGAATACGCGTTCGACCTCGGCAAGCTCCCGCTCGCCAAGGGCGACACCGTGAAGATCGTGTTTCACGCCACCGACTACCGGGGCAAGAATCCCGGCAAGAGCGCGGCCTCGGAACCGCTGGTGTTCCAGGTCACCGACGAGCAGGGGATCATGGCCAGCCTGCTGGAAGGCGACCAGAAGTCCGCCCGCGAACTGGAGTTGTTCATCAAGCAATTGCTTGGCCTGGGAGAAACGCCATGACCATCGCACGCACGTCATGCTTCTTGTCCGCCATGGTTTTGGCATGCGCCTCCCCCGCGCTCGCCGAGGCCCTCCCGGCTGACCGTCTGCGGCAGCAGCAGCGGGTGCAGGAGCAGGTGCAGGAAATGGCCGAACGGCTGGCGGCCGAGGTGCTCGACACCCAGCTGCAGCAGTTGCGGGAAAACAACCTGCAGGGGCACCCCTACTTCGGTGAGATCCAGCGGATGCGCGACCACATCGACACGCTGGTGCGCAATGAGATGGCGGACGTGATCGCCCTCCTGGAGAAGGCCGACCTCTCCGATGAGGCGGCCCGTGCCAAGGTGTTCCAGGAGGCTCGAGAGAAGAGCCGGCTGATCGTCACCCAACTGCTCGAAGAGCAGCAGATCCTGATGCGACGGCTGAAGATCGCGGAATTGGGCCGTCAGGTGCAGCAGTTGATCCTGCAGCAGACTCGGGCCATGGGAGTGACCCAGAATGCCGCGAAGCAGGCCGAGGATCGCCGCCAGGAGTTGAATCTCGCCGCACTCGAGGATCAACGTGACGTGGGCACCACATGTGGCCAGTTCGAGGCCAACCTGCGGGATGCCACGACCCTCACCGGGCCCATCGGTGAGGATGCCAAGGAGGCGCTGCGCATCTACGAGCAGGAGCAGTTGAAGCAGCGGCTCACAGAGACCGAGGAGAAGATCCGACTGGCCGAGTTCCAGCCGGCGATCGAGCGGCAGAAAATCGTGATCGGCGTGCTGGAATCGATGCTGGCCCGGATCCAGAGGCTGCAGCGCAGCCTCGACAACGCCAATGGCGAGTTGGTGAGCAAGATCGGCGAGGCGATTCAGAAGCAGCAGGAGATCCTGGCGCAGACTGAGAAAAAGGATCTTGACGCCGCCGCGGCCGACAAGGCCGCAGCGGATCAGCAGGCGCTCGCGAAGCAGATCGCGCAAATGGCCACCATGACGCCGTCGTCGCCGGAGCTGCGGGCCGCTCTTGCCGCGGCCAAGCAGTCGGCCGAGAAGACGGCCGCCAACTTGTTCGAGCAGAAGCGGCCGGAGGCTCAGGCCAATGCCACCAAGGCGATGCAAAGCTTGCAGGAGGCACAGAAGGCCGCCCAGCAGGCCCAGCAGCAGGCCCAGCAGCAAAGCCAGCAGTCTCAACAGAGCCAGCAGGCTCAGCAGCAGAGTCAGCAGTCCCAGCAGCAACAGAGTCAGCAGCAACAGAGTCAGCAGAGCCAGCAGCAGCAAAGCCAGCAGTCCCAGCAGCAGCAACAACAACAACAGCAGTCCCAGCAG
>QWPN01000134.1 GCA_003671185.1 Planctomycetota bacterium | reverse complement strand
GTGGCGCCGCGGGTGTCGGGCACCGTGTCGATGTTCGTGGAGCCGCTCGAACCGTAGGTGGCGGCCACCTCGAGTTCCACGTTGTCGGAGAAGCCCTTCACGCGGGCCCAGGTGGAGCGGTCGGCCGCGAAGGAGAAGCCCGACAGCCGCTGCGAAATCTGCGGCAGGTCGGTGAAGAAGATCCGCGACAGGTCGATGACGTGGCCGCCCGACGGCCCTGTCGTGGCGATCGGCACGCTGAACAGCACGCTGTCGGTGTAGGCCAGGTCGACGGCCTTCTCCTCGGGGCTGCCCTTGTCGGCGAAGAAGCGGACGTTCTTGCGGACCACATGGATCGCGTCGTCGACCTTGCGGAACTGCCACACCCAGTCGTCGCCGTCCCCCCAGCTCATGCCGCCGAGCAGGAACCGGTCGCCGATGCCGCGCGCGATCGAGATCAGCACGAACAACTCCTTGCCCAGCAGGGCGTCGGGCAGTTCGGCGTACACCTTGTCGTCCTTGCGCCACAGGGTGATCAGCCCGTCGATTTTGGTGGCGTCCTTGAGCAGCACCGCGAAGGCCGGCTTGCCCCCTTTGGTGTCAGCGGAGCCGGCGTCCTTCGCCGGCGGAGCGGCGGGGGCGCTGGCCGGAGGCGCGGCGGGCTCCGCCTTCACGTCCTTGGCCGGGACGTCCTCGGCGGATGCGGACGCCAGCGTCAGCGCCAGCAGACCCGCAGCGGCAGACAGCCGGAATGCCCCGCTCCACAACCTCCACCGCCCGAGTCCATCGACCGACATGTGCTGCTCCTGCAGATCAAAGATTTCCGGAGCCAGGCCCGCGCTGCCCCGGACGTGGACGTCGCGGCACGTGCGTTGCGCCGGCAACGCCTGCGTCGACATCCCTCTGCAGCAAGCGTAGCATCGCGGCGATGGGCCGACCAATTTCTGGCCCGGCGGCTGAGCAATGCACGAACTTCCCTCATACGAGCGGGCTGTCGACCAGGCGCGGGCGGTGTGCGGGGCCTGGTTCGGCCCGCAGTCCCTTGCGGTCGAGCACCTGCCGGCCGGTTTCAGCGGAACGCTGCCGCTCCTCGTGCGTGCCAACTCGTCGGCCTGGGTGTTGAAGTCGTTTCCACCAGCCACGAGTCCGGAGCGGGCGGCCTGGGTGCACCGGCTCGTGCGTCATGTGCGCGAGGCGGGCGTCGATGCGGTGCCGGCACTGCTGGCCACCCCCGATGGCAGCACGGTGGTCCGTGCGTACGACTCGATCTGGGAACTCGCCTCGTTCGTGCCAGGCGCGAGCACCGCGGCTCCCACGACCGCGCAAGCGCAGGCCGCGGCGCGCGCCCTGGCCCACATCCATCGGGCGGCAGCCACGCTGCCCGGTGAGCCGCCGCGTCAGTCGCCGTCGCCGGCGCTCACGGAGCGTGTCACCCGAGCGGCAACGCTGGTCGGCGACCCGTGGCCGGGGCGCACGGCCGAACACGCGAGCGGACACGACGGTGAGTTTCGCGATGCGATCGCCGCCAGGTTCGCCGTGGCCCGGGATCTGTTCGCTGCACACGACGGCCTGCGGGTCCTGCGGGGATGGAGCGGCATGCGGCCACCGGTGATGCGGCTCCAGCCCGTGGTGCGAGACGTGTGGTGCGATCACGTGCTCTTCGCGTCGCGCGATCCGGCACACGTGGCCGGCGTGATCGATTTCCATGCGGCCGGCATCGACACGCCGGCCGCGGACGTGGCCCGCCTGTTCGGCAGTTGGCTGCCTCCGAGCGACCGCCGGTCGCTGCCGCTCGACGCGTGCTGGGCCGGGGCGCTGGCCGCCTACGAGGAGGTGATGCCGCTGACGGACCAGGAGCGAGGGCTGGTTGCAGCGTTGCATGCCATGGGCGTGGTGTTCGGGCTGGACAACTGGTTTCGCTGGACGCTCGACGAGCGGCGCGAGTTCCCCGACCAGTCACGGGCACTGGGCAGGATTGACCGCCTGTTGGGTGAACTTCCGGTGGCGATCGATTTTCTCGGGGAACGGCGCGGTGGCCGGGTTTGACCCTCTGAAATCGCCACCGGTAGACTTCGGTCGGCGGGCTTCCGGGACTCCGGGGCCGGCCGTGGGCCGCGGAGGGTGGCCCGCCACTCCCGCCCGATGGATCGCATGCCACGACTTTGTTGCGTTTTCGGGCTGGCGGCACTGACCGCGGCACTGTTCGCGCCGCTGGCATGCTTGGGCGAGGATGCCGCTAGCGGCCTCGATGCCGCGGCCGATCCGCTGGCGGCCATCAACGCCGAACTCGGTGCCCCGGTAACGATTACGGCCGCCATCGAGCCCGGCGCGGCCGGCGCTGCCGACGTTCTGGCCGTGACCGCCACGCTGGAGGAGGGCTGGCACCTCTATTCGGTCACGCAGAAGCCGGGACCCACGCCCACGTCGATCACCGTCGTGGCCGGCTCTCGGCAGCCCAAGGCGCCGTTTGTGCCCGATGCCCCGCCCCACTCCAGGCCCGGCGACGCCGTGCCGGCATGGAAGGGGATCATGATCGAGGAGCACTCGGGCACTGTGACCTGGCGGGCGCCGCTCGAGCCGGGGGCCGGCGGGGTGAGCGGCACGGTGAGGCTGCAACTCTGCCGTGAAACCGAATGCCTGCCGCCGCAGACGATTTCCTTCGATGCCTCGGCCGCCGGCCCCAGGCTGGTCGCGTCGGCAACGCATCAGCCGCCCCGGTCACACGCGCGGATCGAGGCCGGCTTCGGCGCGCAGCGAAAGGCTGCCGGTCGGTCGCTTCTGATCACGCTCCTGCCGGAACCGGGCTGGCACCTCTACGCTCCAGCATCCTCGGCGGAAAGCGACATCGGTAAGGGAAAACCCACGATCGTCGCCGCCGCGACGGCGGAATCAGCGTCCGGCATGTCGGTCGTGGCGACGCAAGCCACGCCGGCAGTCGCCGTGGAACTGGCGGCCGCCGGAGCCGTCGAGGGTCCAGTGACGCTGGAAGTCACGCTGCCGACGGCTGCCGGGAAATCAGTCGAGCTGGTGATCGGGTTCCAGACCTGCAGCGATCGGACCTGCGACGCCCCCACGGCCGTCAGGCTCTCCCTGCTCGAGCCCGAGGGTGCGGCCGACCGGGAGGTCATCTTCACGGCGGCACGCTACGGCGAGGCAGCGGAGGCTCCGCTGCCGATCGCGGCGGCCGCGGCGACCGTTCGCACGAGGCCCGATCCGGGCAGCGAGATGGCCGCTTCCCCGGTGGCGGCCGCTGCCGGTGTGGCGGCCCTCTCTCTGCCGTTGGCGCTGCTGATGGGGCTCGTGGGCGGCCTGATCCTCAACCTCATGCCGTGCGTGCTGCCGGTGCTGGGCCTGAAGCTCATGTCCTTCGCGCAGCAGTCGGGCCGGGCCCGCCGTGAGGTGTTCCTCATGAACCTCTGGTACTGCGCCGGCGTGTTCGCCGTGTTCTTCGTGCTGGCGACGGCGAGCGTGGCGGCCAACATCGGCCTGGCGAGCACGAACCTGGGCTGGGGCCAGCAGTTCGGCTCGGTGCCCTTCAAGATCGGGATGCTGGGTGTGGTGTTTGCCTTCGCCCTGTCGTTCCTGGGTGTGTGGGAGCTGCCCATCCCGGGCTTCATCGGCGAGAAGGCCGGTCACGTGCAGTCGCGCGAAGGCCCGCTGGGCTCGTTTCTCAAGGGCGTTCTCAGCACCGTGCTGGCCACACCCTGCAGCGGTCCCTATCTGGGGACGGTGTTCGGCTACACGCTCACGCAGCCCACCGCGGTCACCTACGCCGTGTTCGGGGCGATCGCCCTCGGCATGTCGTTGCCCTACATCGTGGTGGGGCTGTTTCCGGCGTTGGTGCGATTTCTGCCGCGGCCGGGGGCGTGGATGGCCACGTTCAAGGAACTGCTCGGCTTCGTGATGCTGGGCACCGTGGCCTATCTCTTCTACCTGCTGCGGCAGCAGCACGAGTGGTTCGTGGCCACGTTCGTGATGCTCGTGGGCATCTGGCTGGGATGCTGGTGGGTGGGGCGCATGCAGGAAAGCCGGGGCGTGGCCGGTTTTGGCCGCTGGGTGCAGGCCGTGGTGATGGCCGCCGCGATCGGCTCGGCGGCATTCTTCATGCTGGGACCGCACGAGTCGCTGATCCCCTGGGAAAAGCCCTTCTCCCCCGCGCGGCTGGCCGAACTCCGCGGCAGTGGATCGACCGTGCTCGTCGATTTTTCCGCCGACTGGTGCCCGACCTGCAAGTTGAATCTGGCCACCGCGATCGAGACGTCGCGGGTCAAAGCGGCCCTGGAGAAGAACCACGTGGTGCCGGTGCTGGCCGACTGGTCGGACGGCTCCGATGAAATCAGGCGGGTGTTGGAGAGCCTGGGCAGCCGGTCGATCCCCCTGCTCGCCATTTACCCGGCGGCCAAGCCGGGCGCGCCGCTCCCCGAGCCGATCATCCTGCGCGACCTGCTCACGGAGCCGCAGGTGCTGGAAGCGATCGAGCGAGCCGGCCCTTCCTGCTGCCCGCCCCCCGAGATCCGGGCCGCCGGCGGCACTGCCGTTCCCAGCGACTCGCGGCCCGCAAGCAAGCCAGCGGACCATCTCTGAGCCCTCATTGTGGGCCGTATTGGCAGGCCGCCCCGGCAGTCGGCGGGGCTAGGGCAGGATCGTCAAGATCCGGGGTTCCCGGCGACCAGGCAGCGGGTCCGTGACCTTTTGGCATCCGTCAGTGCCGCGCAAGGTTTGGGCGGCAGTCCGTCGATCTTGCCCACGTGGGGATGAGGGCCGAGTGCTGCGGCCGCCTCGATCCGTGGAGGTGACGATGCGGCAGGGTGCAATCGCTGTCACGGGACTCGCCTGCCTGTCGTGCCTGCTGGCGGGAGTGGGGATCGCACTCGCCCGGCAGGACCCCTTCGTGGCGCCACAGGGCAACGTCGCCAACTTCGAGGCACGGAATCCGGTGCTCGCCGACGAAGTCATGTCGGGCGTGATCCCGCAGGGGCAGGACTGGTTCCTGTTCGAAAAACAGGACCGCGGCGGCGTGTACGGCTGGTTGGATGGCGGCTTCGTGGGGAACTTCGGCACGCCGGCCAGCAAGTTCAACGGTCCCTACAATGCCGTCGATCGCGCCAACGAGGCGATGATGAACCAGGTGTATTTTGTGGGCGAACGCCTGCTGCCCACGGACGGCACAAGCGGCGTCGGTGGCCGCGTCGATCTGCTGTACGGCGAGGATTTCCCCAACGCCACGTCGCTGGGCTGGGAGGTGAATCCCGGGGTGCGCGACTGGAACAGCGGCGAATACTACGGCATCGCGATGCCGCAACTCTACGGCGAGGTGGGCAGCGACGTGTTCGCCGTCAAGCTGGGCCACTTTTACACGATCGTGGGCTACGAAGGCGTGCCCGCCGTGGGCAACTTCTTCTACTCGAAGTCGTACAGCTACCAGTTCGCCGGGCCGTTCACGCACTGGGGCGGCCTGGCGAGTTGGCGGCCCGACGACCTCGTGGAGATCGATGGCGGACTCGTCAACGGCTGGAACAGCCTGGCCTCGGCGTACAGCAAGGCGAACTTCCTGGGCCGGGCACGCGTGCGGAACGAGGAGAACTCGCTGGCCTCCACGTTCGCGATCGTCACGGGTGACGAAGGCAATGATTTCTCACCCCTCTACCAGCCGGCGCCGGTGCTCGATTCGGCGAACCGCACCCGCTACAGCCTGATCGTCGAGGTGCGGCCGTCGCGACGCTGGGAGTATGTGTTTCACCAGTGGTTGGGCACGCAGGCCAACGGCCTCGCCAGCGGCGGCACGGCGCTGTGGACCGGCATCGACCAATATCTGTATTGGTCCGCCAGCGATACCTGGAAATGGGGACTGCGGTTCGAGTGGTTCCAGGACACCGACGGCACGCGCGTGGGTCTCAACCGCCCCAGCAATCCCAATCACGTGCCGCTGCCGGGCAACTACTACTCGCTGACGGCGGGGGCGAACTGGCTGCCCACCGGCAACTTCATGATGCGGCCGGCCATCCGCTGGGACTTCTTCGGCGGCCCGAATGGCCAGTCACGGCTGCCGTACGATGACGGGACGAGCACCAATCAGGTGATGCTGGGGTTCGACATCATCCAGCGGTTCTGAAGCCGGATCACCTGCCGCCGTCGCGCAGCCAGGGAAGAATCTTCTCTGCCCAGCGGGCGGCGTGTTCGCGGAGTCCCTTAACGCTGAAGTGCACGCCCTTCCCCCCTGCCTCGCGCAGGTCGCCCTTGAGGGCGTCGCTGTCGGGCCCCGCCAGCGCGATCCCATCACGACAGATCGACGCCTGCGCCTCGCGGATGTCTGGCGAGGCCTCATCTCCAGGGACGTGATAACTCGCCTGGGCCACGAACCAGGGCGCGTCCCAGCCGATTTCGCGGCGTGACTCGCGGATCACCGTCTCCAGGGAGGCGCGGTACAGCGGACCGGCCAGCGTGCGCGTCGGATCGGCCTGGTTGGCGTCACTTTCTCCCTGGTGCCAGAGCACGGCCCGAAATCCCTGCGGGCCCAGCGGCTTGATGCGGGCCACGAACGCGGCGAAGGGCTGGCCGTTGCTCTCCCAGCTCCCATCGGGCAGCCGGCGCACGTTGCCTTCGAGCGTGGGTGGATTCGGGAAACGCTCCCCCTTGGGAAGCCATTCCCGCACGCTCGTGGCTCCAATGCCGCAGGCCACAAAGCCGACCGGCACATCGAGTGCCTCCACGAGCATGTCGCCGAGCGCCGGCATGAAACTGCCGCCGCCCCCACTGGCGCCGGGCTGCGGGTCCTCCGCCAGCCGCCAGGTCCTGCCCTCACAGGTGACGACGCGATCCGAGCGGGGCCGATTGCGGCCCTCGCCGTGGTTGGCTGAGTTGGATTGGCCTGCCACCACGAACACCTCGCCGACGCCGATGCGGCCTACGGCAGACTCGGCCACGGGCTGTTCGTCGCGAACCAGCCTGCATTCGAGGCGGTACCAGCCACCGGCGGGCAGCGACAGCGCCGTCCGGAACGACCGGCCCTCGAACTGGGTTTCGGGCCGCTGCCACTCGCCGGCAGTGCCGCCGTCGACGACCCGCACCTCGACGGTGTTGCCATCCTCCACAACCTCCGTCAGGGCGCCCGCGACAGTCACCCGTCCCCTGCCGTCGGCAGCCCGTTGCACCACCTGGAGGTCGACCGGCTGCGAAATGGAGATCGCCGCCGCCGCGGCCACCGTGGATCGCAGGGCCACGGTTGCCACACACGCGACGAACAGACTCGGTAAACGCATCTGCGGATCTCCCTGTCTTTGAAGTCGGTTCCACCAAGGGGCAGGTTATCCTCGGCAAAACATTTGCGGCCCATCCGTTGACGAACTATTCTCCAGACTATCGTTTACCTTGCCGTCAGCGCTCTGTGCCGCTGGATTCCTTTCAGGTTTCCGCCCAGTCCTCAGCCTTGCCGCGGACGTGATGCTCCGCAGCACCACGTCCCCCTGATCGCAACGGAGAAAGACACGCGATGTCATTCTGGCGTGCTCATGGCCGCTTCCGCGTTGGAGGCCGGCGTCATTCTCCCCGCCAGCGGAAGCCGGCTTTCCGCCCGCTGCTCGAGCGACTGGAACAGCGGCAGGTGTTTTCGTCATCGGACGGCAACGGCCCCGTGCTCACCGCCATCACGAGCACGCCAGGAAGCAGGTCGCTCGTCCTGACCTTCGACGGACCGTTGCTCGCCAACACGGCGACCGACCTGACAAATTATCGCATCACCGCCCCCAATGGCGGAAATCCCCAGGTGGTGACGTCCAGCGGTCCGCCGCTGAGGGTCGTCGCCGCGCACTACGGTGACATCTCGACGACATCCTCTCAGGTCACCCTCACGCTCGCGCGGCCGCTGCAGCAGGGCACCTTCTATCGCATCTTCGTCAATGGCGAGTTGCCCATCACCAACGGCAACCCGGCTTCGAATCCCCTCACCGGCGGTGGGGGCTCCGGCAATCCCAGCAGCGGCGTCACGTTTGACGGCGACAACGACGACACGGCCTGCGGAAACTTCTACGGATTGTTCGCGGTGGGACGACGACTGGCGTTCACCGATTTCAGCGGTGATCGGGTGGTTTTGGCAGCCACCGGAGGCAGCGGCCTCAACGTCTGGCGTGAACTCAACGGAGACATCGATCAGGTCACCGTGCTGCCCGGCGCGACTGCCCTTTCCGGCTCGGTGGTCGTGGGCAGGGGCAGCAGCGGCACGGTTCCCATCGGTTCGGTGACCATTCCTGTTCCATCGCCGCTGGTGCTCAATGGCGCCGCGAATCAGCTGCCCGCCTCATTCGTCGTGGTGCCGTCGGGCGGTCTGGCTGCCCCAGCGCCGCAGCCGACGGCCACGTCGCCGACCCCGGTGGTCGCCACCAGCGCGAACCTGCCCTACACGCTGAACATCACGCCGGTGAGCAGTCCCGGCATCGCACTCCTGCCCGGTATCCAGTCTGGCGTCTATGCCCAGACGGCGGCCTCGGCCGCCTATCCAAGCGGCCTGTGGCTCGTGTTCGGCGGCCGAACCAATGGCCTGCACAACTTTTCGCCCAGCGGCGAGCAGAGCTTCCCTCCCAGTTTTCAGAACGGCGTGATCTACGTCATCAATCCGGTCAACTGGCAGGTCTGGTCGCGACCCTGGAGCCAGACCAATGTGTCGGCCTCCATCTCCAGTTCCCTGAGTTCGACAAACCAGGCGTATTACGCGAATGGTGACACGCTCTACATGGCGGGCGGCTACTCCGTGCCCGACACGGTGAGCTTCACCGGAGACGTCAGCTCGCTGAGCAGGGACATCACCGTCACGAGCGGCCTGGAAAATCTTGCGGTTGGGCGGACCGTGTCGGGAGTCCTGCCGTTTCCATCGGGCGAGTCGATTTTCCTGCCGGGCACGAAAATCACGGCCATCAACGGCAACACGGTCACGGTGAGCAGCGCCGCGGTGGTGAATGCGACGGGCGTTTCCATGGCCGCGTTCAACAGGAACTTCGCGACCTACGGCACGCTGACGGGGCTGAGCATCAAGGGGCTGGCCCAGGCGGTCATCCATGGTGGCGATGTGGCCAGGCTGGCCAGAATTCGGCAGATGTCCGATTCGCGGGTTGCGGTGACGGGCGGCGGCCTGGCGGCACTGAATGGCCGGACCTACCTGGCCTTCGGCCATAACTTTCAGGGCGGCTACAACGGCGCGTCGGCCAGCATCAGCCAGGTCTACACCAGCGAGGTCCGCAGTTTTCGCATCATCGACAACGGCCGTAGCCTGGCCATCGCCAACTACCGGGCGGTGAGGGATCCGGTGAATTTCCGGCGCCGCGACGGCAATCTCGTCAGCTTCATCGGACCTGACTGCCAGCCGCAACTCGCCTACCTGGGCGGTGTCTTCACCCCCGGCAGCAGCGGTATCGGCTATCAGGCGCCGATCCTGATCGGGCGGGATGGTCGCGTCCGCATCGATGCCGCCTATCAGCAGTTCTTCAGTCAATACACCACGGCGAACATTCCTCTGTATGATTCGCGCACCCGGTCCATGCACGACGTCCGGATGGGCGGTATCAGCCTCTACGACTACGCCAACGGACAACTCACTGAGGACACCGAACTGCCGTGGATCGATGATGTGACGTCGCTCGTTCGGGCACGCAACGGGTCGTTCCAGGAGTACATCATGTCGTCCATCCCCGCCGTCACCCCGGGCAGCACCGGCAACTATGGCGCAAACGCCGCCTTCTTCATGAATCAGGCGGTGCCCGCGACCCCCAGAGGCATCATTCTGCTGAGCAGGCTGCGTGGCCCGACCGTGGTGGGCTACATGTTTGGCGGGATCTATTCCACCGTGTCCAACACGTCGAGTAACACCTTCCGCGCGACCGGTGCATCGAACCAGGTGTTTCAGATCACGATGACACGGACCTGACCGGCGTTGCTGAAACGAGGCCGCGTCAAGGGCCGGTCGTGGGGCCGCGTCGTTCCCTGAGCGGTGAACCGGCGAGGGGCTGCCCATCCCCTTGAGACGGCGTAGACGGCCAGCGCAGGCACGAAGCCGGAGCGCAGGCGTCTCCGAGCGAGCGAAGGTCAGGATGACTGTAGCGAGCGACCGGCGACGGGGCATGGGCAGCCCCGCAGCACCGCGTCCGCGGATCAGACGGGAACCGTATCAGCCCAGCACGACCCGCTCATCCGCCGCCGCAGCCTCGCGGACTGTACCGATCCGCCAATTCTGCACGCCCAGGTCGGCGAGCTGGCTCTGGATGCTGTCGGCGAAGTGTGGCGACACGACAAGCACCATGCCCACGCCCATGTTGAAGACCCGCTCCATCTCGTCGACGGCTACGCTGCCCAGCCCTTGCACCCAGGGAAAGACGGCGGGCACGGTCCAGGAGCCACGTTCGAGCGCCACCTGCACCGTGGGGGGCACGATCCGGGCCAGGTTCTCCACCAGGCCTCCCCCGGTGATGTGGGCGATGCCATGCACCACCTGCTTCACGCGGTAGTGGCCCAGCACTGCCTTGACGGGCCGGGCGTAGAGCCGGGTGGGCTCGAGGAGGATCTCGGCCACCGTGCGGTCGCCGAGCGCCGCCACGCGGTCGCCGCACGACAGGCCGCCGATGTCGAACACGGCCTTGCGAACGAGGCTGAAGCCGTTGGAGTGCAAACCGCTCGACGCCAGTCCGATAGCCACGTCGCCGGGCACGATCTGCCGGCCGTCGACGAGCCGCTTCCGCTCCACGACCCCGACGCAGAAACCCGCCAGGTCGTATTCGCCGTCGTGGTACATATCGGGCAGGATCGCCGTCTCGCCGCCCACCAGCGCGCACTCGCATTCCACGCAGGCGTCCGCGATGCCGCGCACGATCTGCTCCAGCAGGTTCGGGTCGTCGTGCGACATCGCCACATAGTCGAGAAAGAAGAGCGGCTCGGCGCCGGTGCACAGGGCGTCGTTGACACTCATGCCCACGAGGTCGATGCCCACCGTATGGTGCACGCCGGCGGCCACGGCGATCTTCAGCTTCGTGCCCACGCCGTCGGTGCAGGAGACGAGGAGCGGATCCTCGTAGCCGCGGCTGAAGAGTCCCTTGAAGTCGAGCTGAAAAAGCGCCGCGAAGCCCCCCTCGGGGCTCATCACCCGGGGGCACTGTGTGCGCCGCATGTGCGCGGGCAGTCGGGCCATACCTTCGCGGTACAGCTCCAAATTGACGCCGGCGCTCGAATACGTGGCTCCGCTCACCCCGCTATCTTCGCCGCTGTCCGCGGTCCCGCAAGCCCGCCCGGCCGCCGCCGCGGGGGCAGTCCCGTTGGTATGATTCCCGCATGACGCCGCGGAAGCAGCCCAGTGCGGTGAAGACGGTCCGGGCCCCCAAGGCACCGCCACCGCCGTTGCAGTTCAGCCAGCGGCTGCCCTACGGCGCGGTGCTCCACGACAAGGGCGTGCAGTTCGTGGTCTACAGCCGTTCGGCGACGGCCATGCGGGTGCTGCTCTACGACTCGCCGGACGCCCTCGAGCCGGCCGAGGTGATCGTCCTCGATCCCAACAAGGACCGCTGGGGCGACATCTGGAGCATCCTCGTGCCGGGAGTGGGGCCGGGGCAGCTCTATCACTTCCAGGCGGAGGGGCCGTTCGATCCTGAACGCGGCCAACGGTTCGACGGCCGGGCCCGGCTCATCGACCCCTACGCCCGGGCCCTGAGCGGCGAGTTCGCTCTGGGAGCCGACGGCCTGCTGCGGCCGCCAAAGTGCGTGGTGGTGGACGACGCCTTCGACTGGCAGGGAGATCGTCACCTGCGGCGCGGTCTGGCCGACACCGTGATCTACGAGATGCACGTGCGCGGGTTCACGCAGAGCCCGTCGAGCGGCGTCAAGCACGCCGGCAGCTACCTGGGCGTGATCGAGAAGATTCCCTATCTCCAGTCGCTGGGCGTGACGGCAGTGGAACTGATGCCGATTCATGAGTTCGCTCCCGAGATTCCCACGGTGGAGGGCTCCGGCCGACGCAACTACTGGGGCTACGACCCACTGGCCTTCTTCGCCCCGCATCGGGGCTACGCCACGTCGTCCGAGCCGGGCGCCCAGGTCCGCGAGTTCAAGGAGATGGTCCGCGCTCTTCACGCCGCAGGCATCGAGGTGATCCTCGACGTGGTGTTCAACCACACTGCCGAGGGCAATCACCTGGGGCCGACGCTCTCCTTCAAGGGACTGGAGAACAGCGTCTACTACATGCTCGGTGACGGCGGGTCCAGCTATCGCAACTACACCGGCTGCGGCAACACGATCAACGGCAACCACCCGATCGTGCGCGAGTTGATCTTCCTCTGCCTCCGTCACTGGGTGCACAACTACCACATCGATGGCTTCCGCTTCGACCTGGCCAGCATCCTCAGCCGCGACCGCAACGGCGACATCCTCCCCAATCCACCGGTGGTGGAGGTGATCACCGAGGATCCGATGCTTGCCGACACGAAGATCATCGCCGAGGCCTGGGATGCGGCCGGTGCCTATCAGGTGGGATCGTTCGCCACGCTGCGCTGGGCCGAGTGGAACGGCCGCTACCGCGACGACGTGCGGCGCTTCTGGCGGGGCGACTTCGCCCAGACGGGCCACCTGGCCACGCGGCTGGCCGGTTCCAGCGACTTGTACGCGGACAACGGTCGCCAGCCCTGTCACAGCATCAACTTCGTCACGGCACACGACGGTTTCACGCTCAACGACCTGGTCAGCTACCGGGAAAAGCACAACGAGGCCAATGGCGAGGGCAACAGGGACGGCGACAACAACAACTTCTCGGAGAACTACGGCGTCGAGGGGCCGACCCGGCGGCCGGACGTGGTGGCGATGCGTTCCCGGCAGGTGCGCAACATGCTGGCCACGCTGCTCCTCAGCCAGGGCGTGCCGATGCTCCTCGCCGGCGACGAGTGCCGCCGCACGCAGCAGGGCAACAACAACGCCTGGTGCCAGGACGGTCCCGTGTCGTGGTTCGACTGGAGCCTCGTCGAGTCGAACGCCGACCTCGTGCGCTTCGTGCGCCAGCTCAACCGCTTCCGGCTCGGCAACCCCACGCTGCGGCGCCGCTCGTTCCTGAAGGGCGGCACGAGCGCGTCGGGCCTGCTCCCGGACGTGGAGTGGTTCTCGCCCGAAGGCGTGCACATCGACTGGTATGCCGCCAACGGCGGCCTGACCTGCTTCTTCAGCGCCCCCGCGCCCGAGTCGCTGGTGCAGTGGAATGACGTGGCCGCCGGGGGCATCGGGGGCGTGTCAAAGCACGTGCTCATCATGGCCCACGCAGGGTCGGGGCCGAGTGTCTTCCATCTGCCGCAGACCGCCGCCGTGCGCGGGCTGGTCTGGCGACTGTTCGTGCACACGGCCCAGGAGCCGCCGAGCGATATTTACCCCGACGGCTCCGGCCCCGTCATCGATCCCAACCGCACCCTGGAACTCCCGGAGCGGTCTCTGGTATGCCTGGTGGCCGACGCCGGGCCAGCGGCCGCCGCAATTCAGCCTCCACGCGTCGAGCCCGAACCCGTACCATGAAGCGTCCGTCCACACTCGTCCGGAGAAACGTCACCATGCCCACTTCGCCCCGACTCGCCGGTGCTTTCGCCATCGTGGTGGCGGCTGGTCTCGCCGCCGGCGGCTGCAATCCGCCCTCGAAGCCCGCTCCCGTGCCTTCAGCGGCTGTGCACGACCACGCGCACGACGACCATCACACCCATCCTGACACGCTCGTCGAGGGCGTCGCGGCGTTGCGGAAATGCGCTACCGACATCGGCGCCAAACTTGCGAGCGGCTCCCGCGACGCCGCCGATGACGCCGTGCACGGACTGGGGCACATGCTCGAGGACCTGCCGGCGCTGGCGGCCAAGGCAAAGTTGTCGGCGGCGGCGGCCGAGACGGCCAATAAGTCCATCGGCGAACTCGAGGAGTGTTTCGGCAAACTCGACGAGGCGCTGCATGCCGCCGAGGGCCAGGGTGAGTCGCCCGCCGAGGTGCATGCCTCGCTGAAGGACAGGATCGAGGTGGCGCTCAAGGCATTGGAGG
>QWPN01000050.1 GCA_003671185.1 Planctomycetota bacterium | reverse complement strand
GCCGCCTACCGCAGCCTCGGCGACGCCGCGCTCGCCGAGCGCATCGAGGCCGTGCGGCGACGCATGGGCTCCCGGCTGGTGATCCTCGGTCATCACTACCAGCAGGACGGCGTGATCGCGCACGCCGACCTGCAGGGCGACAGCTACCAGCTCTCCAAATCGGCGGCCGAGCGGTCCGACTGCGAGGCGATCGCCTTCTGCGGCGTGCACTTCATGGCCGAGACGGCAGACATTCTCGTCAACCGGCCGGAGCGGGTGGCGACCCGGGGCGGCCGGCGCGTGACCGTGGTGCTGCCCGACATGGCCGCCGGCTGTTCGATGGCCGACATGGCGGCCATCGAACAGGTGGAGGACGCCTGGGCCGACCTGGGCTCGGTAATCGACACCGCCGACATCACGCCCGTCACGTACATCAACTCGGCGGCCAGCCTCAAGGCCTTCTGCGGCCGGCACGGCGGCATCGTCTGCACGTCGAGCAACGCCCGGGCCGTGCTCGACTGGGCCTTCGCCCGCACGCGCCGCGTGCTCTTCTTCCCCGACCAGCACCTGGGGCGGAATACGGCGCGGGCGATGGGCATCCCGCTCGAGGAGATGTGCGTCTGGGACCCCCACGATCCCACGCTCGGTGGCAATGCCCGGCAGCAGCTGGAACGCAGCCGCGTCGTGCTCTGGCAGGGTCACTGCAGCGTGCACGCCATGTTTCGTCCGGAGCACGTCGATGCCATGCGGGCAGCGCTCCCCGGCGTCAAGGTGCTCGTGCACCCCGAGTGCTCCATGGAGGTGGTCGACAAGGCCGACCTCGTCGGCTCCACGAGCTACATCCTGCGGCAGGTGGAGCAGGCGGCGGCGGGAACCTCGTGGGCCATCGGCACCGAACTGCACCTGGTGAAGCGGCTGGAACGGAACCATCCCCGGCAGACGATCCGCTTCCTGTCGCCCGTGGTCTGCATGTGCGCCACGATGTACCGCATCGACCTGGCGCACCTGTGCTGGAGCCTGGAGCACCTGGAGGCGGGCCGGGCCGTGAACGTGATCCGTGTCGACGACGAGACGGCCCGCTGGTCGCTGCAGGCCCTGGAGCGGATGCTGGACGTGTCGGCACCGGCCGGAAAGTCGGGTTGACGCCCGCGGTCGACGCCCAGGCGGCTCCCCATCAGCCTCACGGGCCAGGTCAGATTCCCGCCCAGCCGTTTTTTGCAGGGAACTCCTGCTGACACCGAGTTCGGATTCCGCGCCTGGCACGTGACGCCGATCCTCACTGGGCAAACCGGTCTGGTTTCCGCACGAGGCTCATGGGTGAGCCGTATCAGGCGGCCGCGTACTCGTCGAGCAACGACTCGATCCGCGCGAACACGTCGGCCGTCTGCTCCGCGTCGGGCAGGAGCGTGACCCGGAAGTGGTCGCGGTAGGGCACGTTGAAGCTCGAACCGGGGGCCACCAGCACGTGCTTCCGCTCCAGCAGGTCGAGCGCGAAGGCCTGGTCGTCGAAACCGGCCGCGCCGCCCGGCAGCCGTTCGGCGTGCACGCGGATGAAGGCGTACATCGCCCCCCGGGGGGCCACCACCGACAGCCAGCGGCTGCGTCCCACCGCGTCCAGCACGGCCGCCCGCGTGGCATGCAGACGGCCGCCCGGCCGTGTCAGGTCGAGGATCGACTGGTGGCCGCCGAGCGCCGTCTGCACGGCGAACTGGCCGGGCACGTTCGAGCACAGTCGCAGCGAGGCCAGCAGGTCGACCGCCTGCAGGTAGTCCCGCGCGTGTTCCCGTTCTCCGGAGAACACGAGCCATCCCACCCGCAGGCCGCAGGCCCGGTAGACCTTGCTCAGGCCGGCGAATGTCAGGCACAGGGCCCGCTTCACCAGCGTGGCCGCGGGCAGGAACTCGGCCCCGTCGTACAGCATCTCGTCGTAGATCTCGTCGGCACAGAGCACGAGATTGCGGCGCTCGGCGATGCCGGCCAGGGCCTCCAGCACTCCGCGCGGATAGACGGCGCCCGTGGGGTTGTTGGGGTTGATGACGACGATGGCCCGGGTGCGGTCGCTGACCAGCGCCTCCACCTCGGCCGGGTCGGGCACGAAGCCCCGCTCCGGTCGGCAGGGATAGTGCACGGCCCGGGCCCCGTGGATCACGACCGACGCCGTCCACAGCGGGTAGTCGGGGCTGGGCACCAGCACCTCGTCGCCGGGGTTGAGCAGAGCCCGCATGGCGAGCATGATCAGTTCCGACACGCCGTTGCCGATGAACACGTCATCGGCGCTGACGTCCATCACGCCGCGGTCCTGCTGCTGCATGACCACCGCCTCACGGGCCGCGAAGATCCCCTTCTGATGCGAGTAGGGGTCGGCCTGGTGAAGGTTCTGCACGATCGCCACGCGCATCGACTCCGGCATGCGGAAGCCGAAGGCGCCGGGGTTGCCGATGTTGAGCTTGACGATCTCGTGTCCGGCGCGCTCGAGCTGCTCGGCGCGGCGCGCCAGGGCGCCGCGGATCTCGTAGCGGACGTCGTGCAGGTGCTCGGAGGCGCGAAGCGTGGGGATGGTCATGGGACGGGCTGCAGGGGCAAAGCCTTCAATCGTAGCACGCCCCCCGCCACGCACGGTCACTCGCCCAGCGCGGCGCGAAGCGTCTCCCAGGGCAGGGCCTTCCAGGGCACCGCGTCGGGCAGGCGGGCCGAGCCGCGGCCGGGCTGGCGGGCCGTTTCCAGCGACAGGCGGCCGGCCTCGGCCCGCTCGATGGCCCGGTCCACGGCGCTGCCCAGCCGCTCCAGCCACTCCGGGACCTCGACCCCGGAGCCGCTGGCCGTGTCCAGAAAGGTCTCCGCCTTGGCCTCCAGCCGCGCGCCCGCTCCGGCCGGAGCACCGTCGATCAGTTCGATCACGGCCGGCTCGACGAGGGCCTCGAGCTCGTCCTGCTCGAGCACGGCGGTGAACGGCCGCCGCACGCGGTCGCCAATGCTCGCCAGTCGCACGCCGCACAGGGCCTCGAGCTTCGAGAGCCTGTCGATGAGCGCGGCGGCGGTGTCGCGGGTCTCGTCCCGCAGCCGTTGGCGCCAGGCCTCGGCGGCCTCGCCGGCACCGCGCCGGGCGAGCACGCGATGCGCCATGTTGACGGGCCGCAGCGTCCAGGCGATGCGGTCGTGCTCGGCCTTGAGCCGCAGGCAGTCGAGCAGCACGTGCAGGCACTCGCCCCGGTCGGACTGCGTGGTGGTGGAGTTCCAGTCACGGTATTCGGCATGGTTTTCTGCGACGGCCTCCAGCACCAGCCGCAGGCGGGCCGCGGCTTGTCGCATCGGCAGCACCCCGGAGGCCAGATCCTCGAGCAACCGGGCGGGATGTCGCGGCGCTGGCGCGGTGCCCGGGTCGGGGAGCTCGACGGCGGCACGCTCCATGAGTTGCTCGAGGTAGTGCCGCACCCCGCCGCGCAGGATGCCCCGCAGCGACGACGGCGAGAGCAGATGCTGCGTGAACAGACCGGAGCCGTACGTCTCCACGAATTCCCGCGTGGCTGCGAAGGCCTTGTCGTCCCGGACCCGCTCCAGCACCGAGAGCCGCAACTGCCGGGCGTGCGTCATCCAGGTCTCCAGCAGCCGTGGCACGAGCAGGGCGAGGCCGTCGAGAATCCGGGCCGTGATCTCTTCCGCCTCGGGCCGCACCCCGTCGGCAGCCGGCTCGTGGGCGCTCTCCACGATTCGCTCCACGAGCGCCGTGGTGGCCGCCTCGAAGACGCGGTCGAACTCGCTCACGCTGGCGGCGCCCGGGGGGCGGCGGGTCTCCAGCGCCTTGGCCAGTTGCACCACGGCCACCGCCTGCCGCACGAGCCCCACCCGCGGCAGGCACCCGGCCAGGAGTTCGAGCAACCGCTCGCGGCCCCGGGCGCGGACGATGCGGTCGGGCCGTCCGCCGCGGGACAACGGCACGTAGAGCACGGGGCGGCCCACCAGCCGTTCGCACACGATCTCGAACTGCTTCGTGGCCCGGGACGCGTCGCCGCCCAGCAGCGCCGCCACCAGGCCGCCGATGGCGGAGCGGTGGGCCGGCTGCGACCGGGGCCGGCCCACGTGGAGCCGGGCGGAGAGCACCCATAAGGTCTCGCCAGCCTGCACGGCGGCATCGACGAGCCGTTCAGCGGTTGTGTCCCGCTGCCAGCGGACGCGGTCGAACTCGGTCGGCGACATGCCCGGCGGCGGCTCGCGGTCACGGGCGGCCACGAGCGTCGCTGCCCGCACCATCGTGCGCCGCAGCCGGCGCAGGGAGTGCCGCCAGCCGATCACGGAGTCGAGTTCGGCACGCGGCGGGGCGCTGCCCGTGGCTGCGTCGGCGACGCACCAGGCCGTGACCGCCTCGCGCACGAGCCGGAACACGCCGCGCAGAAACTCCGCCGCATCCTCGACGGCGGGCAGGCCTCCCGCCCCGGCCGCTCCCGGAGCGTCGACGTCGATCATGCCGCCGTCCACGCCGTCGTCAGCCGAGTCCTGCCAGACCATCGACTCGTACGCCGCGGCCAGCCGCTCCTCGCCGGCTGGTTCGTCGTCCTCCTCGCCGCCGCCCTCCGATCCGGGTGGCGGCTCGCCAGGCTCCCGGCCCACGGCGGCGGCCTCGATCACGTCGACGACGGCGCTGGTGTTGGCCTCGACGAGTTCCAGGAAGCGCCGTACGCGGGAGCGTCCCTCGGCGGACGCGTCTCCCACCGCCCGGGCGATCCAGCGGCCTGCGGCCGCCAGCCAGACTGGCCCGGTGCGCTCCACCGCCGGGCCCTCGAGCAGCGAGGCCCAGTGCACGAGCAGTCCCGACGCGCCGTCGAGGTCGCCCTCGCGGAGCAGGGCATCGGCTGCCTGGGCGTGCGTGCGCGGCGACGAGAAGGCGGACACTTCGCGCCGCCAGAATCCCGGCGGCGGGGCCAGGGGGGCCGTGGCCCGGCGGCGTTTCAGCGAATCGATCACCTCGCGAGCCGAGTCGAAGCATTCGGCGCCCGACAGGTGGGGCACGCCCGACACGGTCGTGGTGGCGAAGCGATCCCACCAGGCCGCGAGTTTCTCCAACGCCGCAGCGGCACGGCCGGACGTCTCCAGCGAGCCGACCAGGGCGGCCTGACGCCAGGCCGCGGCATAGCCCTCGAGGATCGAACCCGTGATGGTGACGAGATCGTCGACCCGCGGATCGGGCAGGCTCTCGCCCCCGGGTTCGTGCAGCGGGAACTGCCCGGAGAGCCCGAGGATGTTCCAGGGGTCGACCGCGGCGCCGCAGCCCACGGCGCGGAACAGCAACTCGACCGCCTCGTCGAGACGGGCCACGGCCGCTTCCGCATCCGCCGCCCGCCACAATGACTGCTGTGCTTCCACGACGCGGCTGGTGATCCGCGCGAACATGCGCGCGGAGGCAGCGGGCACGGCGCCGACGAGGCGCTCCGCCGCAGCGGCGCGGCCCAACCGAGCCAGCACGGCTGCCAGAGCCACGTTCTCCACCTGGCGGGCACGCCGGCCGGCCAGCATGGCGTTGATGTGCCGGCGCACGCCTCCGAACGGCTGCTTGAGCCGCCGGGCCTCCTCCTCGAGACCGTCCCGGTGGCCGGGCGGCAGCCGCTCCAGCAGTCGCCGGTAGAACTCGTCGCGGTAGTAGGCGATCCGCGGCAGCAGTTCCGCCAGCGGCATCCCCGCCTGGAGCGCGCCGGGGCCGTGCCCCGATAGTCCGGATGCCATGAGCATCACGCCGGCCAGCACCGCGGATGACTCCCAGCGCAGCAGGACTGCGTCCGCATCCGCACGGCCCGCGCCGGCCGCGGCCGCCGGCCAGGAGAGGATGCCGTCGAGTGTGGCCTGCTGCACCACCATGCGCCGGTAATGGCCCTGCTCGTCGATGCGTCCCGGATCCCAGAGGCCGAACAGGTAGTTGGGCCGGCTGGCGGCCGGGTGCAGGAAGTCGAAGGCGCGAGGGTCGATCGCCAGCTCCTCCAGCATGGCCAGGTCGAAGTCGGCCTGCCGCAGAAGATCCTCCGGCGCCTGCCGGAGGATCTCGATCGCATCGCCGACGAGCCGCGCGTAGCGGCCGTGGGGCGTGCCGGCGGAGGCCACGTAGAGCGGGATTGGTCGCACTCGTTCGTGCGCGTAGGGGGCCGAGAGCCTGCCATTCTCCAGCACGGCCACGGGTCGCCAGCCCACGTATTCGTTGAGCCGTGCGATGGCCTGCGTCGCCACGGCCCCATGATCGTCCCAGGGCGGCCCCTCGGCGAGCACGGCCCGCGTGGCGGCCATGACCAAGAACGGCCGTTCAATGGCGCCGGGAGGCTGGTGCTCGAGCAGGTCGGCATGGTAGCGCCGGTAGGCGGGCAGCAGATGGCCGAACACGATCGCCAGCAGGGCCCGGGCCTGGGCCGAGTCGCGGAAGGCGGGTTCTGCGGCCTCCAGCGCCCGCAACCGGTCGGCCAGTCGCTCGGCGACGCGGGTCGCCGTGTCGGCGAGTTCCTGCACCGTCCCGTCAGCAGCGGCCGGTTCGAGGGCGGCGAAGAGTTCGCTCATGGCCCGCCAGGCGGCCGGGTCGAACGATCCTGCGGAAAAGTTGAGGTAGCCCAGCACGACCGCAGCCGGGTCCCTCGTGGCGGGCGAATTCGCTTCCTGGGGCATCGAACAGGCCTTCGGGGGGCGCGCCGACGCGTCGCGGCCGAGGGGTGAAACCGGGTGAATCGTAGCATTTTTGCCTGCCACGAATCGTGAACTATCTTTGACTGTTGGTCCCGTTCCGCTGCCCGCGCGTCCCTTGGATCACGACATGCCCCGCTCCCGCGTCCCTGCCGCGTGGCTGCTCGCCTTCGTGATGACGGCCTGCGCGGTCGTGGCCCGTGTGGCCGGTGCGCAGACCTGCCTGTGCGGCAGTGCGGGCGATGAATTCGTCGCCGCCCGCGCGGGTCTGGTGCGGGAGTGGGTCGTGCAAATTCCGTTCGACTCGGCGGGCTGGCGGCTCAGTCACGTGGTGATCGGCCGCGACCTGATCGTGGCCCAGTCAGGCGACGGAGGCGTGCACGCCGTGCAGGCCTCAACGCCCGTCGAAGGCAGTGTTTTCAATGCCCGGCCCGGCAGCGTGCTCTGGTCGCAGCGGGTTGGCCACCCGGGAGGCCCCGTGCAACCAGCCGGCGTCGGGCAGGCCGTGGTGACGGTGGCCCACGATCTGGATGTGGACGGTTTTGATGCCGTGACGGGCCGGCAACTCGCGCAGCAGCAGGCCGGCCACGTGGCTTCGGCGGCGGCCGTGCCGGCGGGCAACTGGGCGTACGTGCCGTTGCAGGGTGACGGGATGCTGAAACTGCCGGCGGATCCCGAGCGACTGGCCGCCGCGCTGCTCGGCGCCGAAGGTGCCGAGGGACGCCGGCGGAAAGGGGGCGATGCCGCCGCGGAGCGGACGGTGGCGGCGGCCCTGGAGCCTCTGTCGTTGCAGACCGGGGGCGACATCGCCCTGCCGCCACAGCCGTTCGGAGGCATTCCCCGCCGTGTCGCCGATGCCATTCTCTGGCTCACAACAAGTGGAAAACTGGTGGTGCTCGACGACGGACCGAAGGGCTGGGAACGGTATGAACTGGAGTTCGGCGCGGCGCCGAGCGGCGCGCCGGCCGTGCACGGCCTGACGACGTTCGTGGCCACGCAGGACGCCACGCTGACGCGGGTCGATCTCGTGCGCACGGCCGGATTCTCCACGCTGCAGACCGCCTGGGCCACGAGCCTCGACGATGAACCGGAAGGCGGTCCGCTGCTCTGGCGGGACACGATCGTGGTATCGCTCGGGCCGTCCGGACTCGCGGCCTTCTCCGCACGTACCGGCGCGATGCTCTGGCGGACGCCGCTCGTGGGCCGACTGCTGGCCATCGTCGGCGACCGCGTCTGGTGCCATGCCGAAACGGGGCGACTCACGGCCCTCGACCTGACCACGGGCGGCCGCCGCGAGAGTCTCTGCACGGGCTGCTTCACGCTGCCCGTCGTGAATGCCGTGACCAACAAGTTGGTGCTCGCCTCCCCCGGGGGGCTGCTCGTGTCGCTGGCGTCGAGCCGGCTGCCGGCGCCCGAGCCCGTGGAAGCGGTGGCCGAGCCTGCGGCCGAGGATCCAGCTGCGGAGGCGGCCCCGGACGCGGAGAATCCGTTCGTGGAAGAAGAGAACGCCGCAGCGGACGCCGGCGGCTGAGGGGCGCAAGCCGGTCGCTGCCTGGCGGCATCTCGTCCTGTTCAGCGCCGCTGCATCGGCACCCGCGACCTGGGATCCTGCCGCCACGCCGTGGCCAGCAGTCCATAGAGTTCGCGGTCGTGCCGCAGCAGACGGTGCGGGTCCTGGAAGAAGCACTCGCTGGCCACCGCGAAGAATTCCACGTCGCTCTCCGCGGCGTAGTCGTCGAAGGCCGTGGAACGACCCTCGTCGAGGGCCTCCTCGAAGCGCTGGCGGCAGGCGGTCATGGCGGCGGTCCAGCCTGGTGCCGCCGTGGCGGGCAGGGGCGGGATGCCATCCATCTCGCCATCGAGGCCGTCGAACAGGTGGGCGCACTCGTGGATCACGACGCTGCGTGGCCCATCGCGCATCCGGCCGCCGTCGACCGTGTCGGGCCAGGACAGCATCAGGCAGTCCGGAGCAGCCTGCCCCACGCGGGGTTCATCCCACTCGAGCTCGCCGCCGCCGGCGAGGGACTCCCTGCGGCGGGCGCGGTGCTCCCCGGGGTGCACGACGATGGAGACGAGGCGGTCGAACCACAGGTCGTCGAAGCCCAAGGCCACCAGACCCGCCTGGGCGGCGATCGTGACCCGCATCTCGTCGCTGACGTCCAGGCCCCGGCAGCCTGCGAAGCGCTTCTCCGCCAGAAACACCAGGATCCAGCGCCGCAGCCGGGTCATTTCCTGGGCGGAGAGCCACTGGATCTGCTTCACACCGCGCCGCAGGAACTCGTCCCAGTCGGCGGGAAAGGGGGACAACCCGACTCGTTGCCGCGTCCGTGCCCGCCACCACGAAAAGAGCATCGCGTTCGCGTCCCTGCCGGGGTGGCCGCCCCGTCCGGCACCGCGTTCGGCCCGAGGTGGCCCGGCCTGTGCCGGTTCACACGGGCCGCTACAGCGGTGCCAGCGGCATGCGGCGCAGGAACAAGTCCAGACCCAGGATCAGGCAGCCCACCGCCAGCGCCACGAACGACAGGAGCAACATCGCCGTGTCGCTGTTCATCGGGGGGCGGCGCGGCCCGGCAGGCTCGACGTCGTCTGACATGGACGGCTTTCTCGGCGCTGGGTCAGGACTTGACCTTGGTGGTCACCTTGTCGCCGCGCTGCACGGTGCCGCGCGAGAAGTTCTTGTCGATCTCGGCGACCGCCCGGTCTGGCCTGACGGAGCGGACGATGGCCCGGCCCACGTACTGCCCGCTGCGGTACACCTCCAGCGTGTGACCGACCTGCAGTCCGTCGTCACTGCCGATCGAGACCTCGATCGAACTGGCAGCCACGGCGATCACGTCGCCGTCGAGTTGGGGAACACGATCCTTGGGCTGGCTCTCCAGTGACAGGCCGCTCTGCTTGAGCAGTTCGCGGGCCTTCGCCACCTGCTTTTCCAACTGCGCCTTGCGCTCGTCGGCAATCGCCAGCAGCGACTTCTGCTCGGCGAGTTCGGCCGCCAGATCCGCAGCCATCTGCACGTGCTGGTCGACCTTTCCCTGCTGGGACCGCACCTGTGCCTGCAATTCCTCGATCCGCTTGCCGGTCTGCTCCACTTGAATCGTCAGGTTGTTGACCGCTTCGACCCGCTGCTTGCTGTCCACCTCCAGCCGCTTCTTGTCCTCCAGCAGCTTCGTGAGCTGGTCGTTCTTTTGCGAGATCGCCGACTGGAGTTTGGCCACCACCTGGTCGCGGGCCTCTTCCGACGCCGCCACCTTGCGCGTCAGATCGTTGATCTGCTCGTCGAGTTCCTTGCGTTTCTTGTCCGCCTCGTCGAGTTGGTATCTGTAGCCCGGCTTCTGCCCCGGCAGGACCTTGTTGGGATCGCGCTCGACCTCGTCCTTCCAGTTCACGTGCGACATGTAGATCGCACCGGCGAACGTCATCAGCACGAGGCTCATGACGAACACGGCGAACACGAAAATCTTGCCGATGACGTTCATGAAAAGCCTCGTCAGCGAGCCGCGCCGCCGTGCGGACGCGGGTTCAACCCCCGGCATTGTCGGCGGAAACGTCGGCGGCGGGCAAGGTGCCCGCCTTCCGTCGCCGACCGCTGGCGGGAAAGATCGGCACGCGGGTCAGCACGGCTCAAGCGGCGTCGCCCCAGCCCCACCCGTCGGCAGCCGGGGGCGGCCTGCCAGCCGGGAAGCCAGGCAGGGCAGCGTCACGGCCGCCATGATCGCCACGCACGACCCCACCGGCAGACTCCCCGCCAGCAACCAGGGACTGCGCCTCCCGTCAGGTCGCACTTCCACGCGGAGCGTGGCCGTCTGCCGCCGCGGCCCCTGCGCCAGCAGTCGCCCGCTGCCGTCGATCGAGGCCGAGAACCCGGTGTTGGCAGCGATCACGATCGGCGTTCGCACCTCGACCGCCCGGAAGATCGCCGCCACGAGGTGCATGTCGAGTTCGCTCGAACCCCAGAACCAGCCGTCGTTGGTGAGGTTCACGATCACGTCGGGCCGGCGGTCGGCGGCCTCGAGGTCGCGGACGAGAGACCGCACGGCCTCGGGCAGCGCCGTCTCGTAGCAGATGGTGGCGGCCACGCGGCGACCGGCGATCGGCACCATGACGGGCGCACGGCCCGCGGTCAGGCCACCCGGTAGCGGCGTGAGCCGGTAGAGGAACGGGAGCCAGTCGGCGCCGGGAACGTATTCCCCGAACATCACCGGATGCATCTTGTCGTAGCACCCCAGCGGCCGGCCGGCAGCGTCGAGAAACAGCGCCGAGTTGTAGCTTTGCCAACGCGGTGGATCGGCGGCGACGAGGCGCTGCCGGTCGAGACCGACGAGCCAGTGCGTGGCGTATCGCTTCGCGAAGGGGGCCAGCGCGTCGAGTCGCTGCCGCTCGAGGAGGCGCCGGTAAAGGGCCTGCCGTGCGGCGGGCGATTCCGGCCCATCGGCCGCGGGCGGCCCCAGCGCCTCATCCACCTCGGCGGCGGGGAACTCGACCGCCGGGTCGATCTCCAGAAGCCCCACCCGCCACATCGTCTCCGGCCAGACGACGAGGTCGGGCCCGCGGCCGGGCTCTGCGGCGAGGCCGGCCATCGTCAGTTCGTCGTAATGCCGCGCCACGGTCACGGCCGCGTCTGGGTCGTGCTTGAGTTCCGTGTCGATCGAGCCCTGCACGAGCAGCACGTCGAGCGGGGTTCCCGCCGGTGCCGGCACCTCTGCGAGCCGCCACCTGCCATAGGCCAGTGCCAGTGTCAGCACGACCGCCGCGGTCGCGGCATCGATGATCTTCACCCGTCGGCTCTCGGCGCCGAGGGCCGTCGTCGCCGCGGCGGACACCGCCATCACCACGCCGCCGACTCCCACCGCACCGAGGGCGTCGGCACCCTGGATGAGCGTCGTCCAGCGCCACTGCGTGTGTCCCAGGCCGGCGAATGTAAAACCCCCCAGCACCCAGCCGCGGGTCTGTTCGCAGGCCATCCAGGCCACGGCGGCGGCCGGCACCAGCGGCCAGTGCCAGCGGTGCACGAGCCTGCGGGCGGTGCAGACGAAGAGCGGCACGTAGACCGCAAGGTAGGCCGAGAGGGCAATCCAACCGATCGACGTGGCTGGATGGGGCAGCCGCAGCCAGTGGATCGTCGCCAACCAATGCACGAGTCCCGCCACCCAGAGCCCCAGCCAGGGTCGGCGGCCCGGCAGCGTGCCCGGCTGCACGAGCAGCAACCAGGGCAGCGGCGCCACCCACGCCAGCATCCACAGATCGGCCGGCGGTTGCACGAGGAACATCGTCGCCGCGCCCGCCAGCGACAGCGACCAGAGTCGGCCATCACCCGCCTCGATGGCCCTCATGGATCGGCCTCGAACTCGGCCATCACCGTCCCGGGCGCGACCGGTTCGTCCTCGTCGACCAAGTGGACGACCAGGCGGCCCGACACGGGCGCCTGCAGATCGATCGTGGCGCCGCCGGCGACCAGTTCCACCACGCGGTCACCGGCCGACACCCGCGCACCCGGCGGCAGTAGCCACAGCGACACCGCCAGGGGCGCCTGCAGCGGGCCGAGATCGGGCACGAGGAGCCGGACGTGCCGGGCAGGATCGCGAGTGGGCATCGTCCCGTCCCTGGCGGCTTCAGCCGCGTGGAAAATATGGCCGCCGGCGCTTACCGTTGCTCGCGCAGCCACGCGAGGAGCACGCGGCCCACCGCATCGAGCGACTCCGCCGCGCAGCGTTCGGGCGTGTCGTCGGTGGTGTGCCAGGCCGGATAGTCGAAGTCGATGATGTCGCAGGTGGGAATGCCGGCGATCATGCGCAGTGGCACGTGGTCGTCCTCCACGCGGTGCCGCGGGCGGGGCACGAATTGCCGCACGCCGAGCCGGCGGGCCACCCCCCAGATGCCATCCACGACCGGCCGCGTGTCGGGCCAGTCGACGCTGTTCAACTCCTGCCAGATGGCCAACTCGCGGTCGGCCACCATGTCGACGATGACACCGCAGCGGTAGTCGTGCGCCAGGCGGCCCGAGCGCCGGTCGGCGGCATGCTGCTTGGCGAAGAAGGTGGACCCGACGCAGTACGGATCGCGTGGCCCGAACACATACTCCTCGGCGTCGAAGAGCACGAAGTCGACTCCCAACGGCCCGCCCAGGGAGGGCATGGCGGCCGCCAGTTCCATCAGCAGTGCCGCGCCGCTGGCACCGTCGTTGGCACCCACGAACACCCCCCTGGGCTGGGTGGGGTCGCGGTCCGGGAACGGTCGCGTGTCGTAGTGAGCGCCCAGCAGCACCCGGTCGGGCCGGTCGGGGTGCCATGTGACGACCAGGTTCTCGACGTGCACCTGCTCACCGGTGCGGCGGTCGCGAATCTCGAAGGCCTGGCCGACGACGGTCGCGCCCGCGGCTCGGAAATGCGCGGCCAGCAGCGCCCGTTGCCGGGCCATGGCCGGCGAACCGCTGGGGCGCGGCCCCAGGGCGCAGATCGCCTCCAGGTGGGACATGGCCCGGTCGCCGGAGAAGGCTGGCGGTTCGGCGCCGCAGGCCGAAACGGCGACGGCCAGGGCGGTGGCTGCCAGGGATGCGGCGACGGGCGACGTGGGCGGCATGGTCGCACCCTGATCGGAACACGGTGTCGATGAATCGACCTGCACGCAGTCTACCGCCGCGTCCCGCCGTGCCGACAGCCCGATCCGGGCAACAGCCCTACGCCGGCCCACGGTGGAGCAATGTCCGCGCACCCTCTACACTCGTTCGACCGCTGACCGCGGACACGTTCCTCGTCATCTCATCAGGTCGGCATGCCACGATTCACCTCCGTCCTCCGTCGTCCGTGGCTCGGCGGGCGGCGTCGTCGGGCCGTCTGCCGGACGGTCTGTGCCCTGGTGCTCGCCACGGCCGCGGCACATGGCCTGGCCGGTGGCGGCCCCGAAAACGTGTTCGTGGTCGTCAATCCGTCCAGCGCCGACAGTCTGGCCGTCGCCAACGCGTTCGTCGCCTGCCGCGACGTGCCCCCCATCAACATCTTCATGTTGCCCTGGAAGGGAGGCGGGGAGAGCACGTCGATCGAGGTGTTTCGGCGCGAGATCATCGCCCCGATCATCCGCGCCATCGATGCCCGCCGGCTGTCCGGACAGATCGACTGCATCGCCTACTCCAGCGATTTTCCCGTGCGCGTCGACTTCACGGCCGAACTGTCGCCGGAATTGGCCAAGCGGGACACGTTCCCGTCCGCGGCGCTGACCGGCCTGACGATGCTGTACGGCGCGCTGCAGGGCGGCCCGGTGAGTTGGCTCGATCCGGAGAGCAACGACTACTACCGGCTCCCGGCCGCCAACGGCGTGCCCGACACAACCCTCGGTTTTCGCGGCTGGTACGGCTGGGGGCAGCGCGGCGAACTGCTCGAGGCCGGGGGCACGCGGTACCTGCCGGCGGTGATGCTGGGCGTGACGTCAGGCAAGGCCAACAGCGTACGCGAGGTCGCGGCCTACCTGCGGTCGTCGGCCGCGGCCGATGGCACG
>QWPN01000032.1 GCA_003671185.1 Planctomycetota bacterium | reverse complement strand
GTCAAGCCACGAAAGTGGGGGGCATCCGAAGTCGCTGAGGTAACCGCAAGGAGCCAGGCGCCTAAGATGAACTCTGCGATTGGGACTAAGTCGTAACAAGGTAGCCGTAGGGGAACCTGCGGCTGGATCACCTCCTTTCTAAAGGAAACTGCCAAAACGACCTTCGGGTCGTGGAGGCCATCGGCGAGAAGGCCGCCGCCCGCAAGGGTGGAGAGGCGTCGACGCTGAATGTGGAGGCGATCGCGGCTTCGGTGCCGGTGCCCGCAAGGGCGTCCGGTGTCGAGGCATGTCGCCAAAAGAGATCATGCGGCCGTGGGGCGTAAGTCCCGCAGCAGCGAAACTGCCAAATGGCGCCCCGCAGGGAAACCTGTGGTGTGCTGCCGGAGTCATGCGACCCGGTGGGGCTCGGCCGAGCCCCACCGGGTTTTTTCTTGCGCCCGTGGCAACGCACGGCGCAATGCCGTCCTGTGGATCAGATTGCGAGCGACGTGATACGCTGCCCTCGCGAGGGCACATCGAGGAGATGGAACGGTGAGAGCCGCATGGATCGTGGGCCTGTGCTGTGTCATCGGCTGGTGCCCGGTTGGTCGTGGCGCCGAGCAGACCTGGGAGGTGCGCGGCGAATTTGCCGGCCTCAAGCCGGGCAGCGCCGACGTGGCCATCATCCGCCTGCCTGACGGGTCACGCCTCGAGGTGCCTTGCGCCGCGCTCTCCGACGCAAGCCGGGCGGCGATCGAGAAGCGTGCTGCGGCTGCGCCCAAGCCGGCCGGTGGCGGGGCCGTGACGAAGCCGGGCGACGACAAGGCTCCGAAGTCGGCACTTGCCGACGCGCTCAAGGACGTGGAGGCCGATGCCGCCGCCTGCCGCACGGCCGCCGACGCCGTGGCCGTCTATCGACTCTATCTCGCCGCTGCCGATCTGCCGAAAGAGGATCGGGATGCCGCGCAGCAGCGACTCGACCACTACCGCAGCCTTGCCGCCGCGGGCAAGGTACGGTTGGGCAGCGCCTGGGTCGCTCGCGAGGCGGCCGACAAGGCGTCTGCCGAGGCGGAGTCGATCATGGGAAACGCCTTCGAATTGATCCGCCTGGGCAATACGAAGCTGGCCTGGGAAGAGTTGCAAAAGGCCGGGCGCGCCGATCCGGACAGCGGTCGTGCCGCGTTCGTGATGGGACTGTTTCAGGCGATCGGTGGCCAAGACGAGACCAAGGCGCTCGACAGCTTCGCCGACGCTGTGCGGCGGGAGCCCGACAATCCGGCCGCGCTCAACAACCTGGCCGTGTGCGAAGTGCGCAACCGCCGTCAATCGGCGGCCGTGGTGCACTTCCGGCAGGCGCTGGAGCGGATGCCGGACCCCCAACCGGTCGTTGACAACGTGGGCTTCACGATTCGCAGTGCCGCCGCGCTGCGGCCGAAGATGTCGGACAAAATACTCACCGAATTCAATGACCTCTACAAGTCGTTTCCGCGGGAATGGAAGGCGAACCCTGCCCCCTCGCTCACGTACGCGCTGCTCGCACCCCGCTGCCGGCAGTTCACCGCCGGATTGCAGGCCACGGAGATCGAGGACGTGGCCACGCTCGCGCCAGGATTTGGATTTGCGGTGGCCCCGGGCCGGTTCCTCGTCAGTGCCAAGCTGGTGGCGGGAGCCAAGGAAATCACCGTCCGTGATCCCGCCAACCGCCTGAACATGCAGCCGGCCACCGTGATCGCGTCACAGGAGTCGCCGGCGCTGGCCCTGCTCAAATGCGACGCCATTCAAGTGACGCCCTTGCCGGTCGCCAAGGGCATGCCCGACGTCGACGCCGCCGTGACCGCCGTGGGGCAGGTGGTCGGGGCACCGCTGGGGCTGGGTCCGACGGCCGTGCGTGGCACGGTGCACACTGGGGTGGAGAAGGATCTGGATGGCGGCAACGTGATCGTCTCGACGACGCTCGCTCGCGGCTTCGGCGGCGGGCCGGTGATCGACGAGTCAGGCCGGGTCGTGGGCATGGTGGGCGCGACGCCGCGCACCGAGGCCAGCGGCACGACGTTTGGCGTTTGCATCCCCATCGAGCGCATCAGGCCCTTTCTGGACAAGCATCTTGCGGATGTCAGCCTCACCGATGAGGCGGGATCCGATGGCCAACAGCAGGCCGTGGCAGGCACGGTGCTGGTGACCGTGATGAAAAAGCCGGGCGGGGCGTCGCGGTGATCGGCGCGCCCGGGGACTGCAGGGCAGTGGCAATCGGCCCGCAGCCGTGGTCGGACTTGCGTTTTCGGGCTGAAATGCCACTCTAGTGGCAGTTTGGCCAGGGGGCCAAACGGACGCTGTTGACCGCTTCCCTAATGCATCCCGTCATCGCATGAGTGTTCCGCAATCCATCTCCGGGGTCGTGCCTCCCGCCGTGGCGGAGGCGACCGTGATGACGGTGTGGCCGTCGGTGGCGTCGACCGGCCTGGGGCGGGCGCTGGGCCGCCTGTACCGCATCAAGAGCGGGTTCGGGCCGGTGTCGGTGGGCCGCCTCGCCCTGCTGGCCACGATCCCTCTGGGCCTGTTCCTCTACTTGTCGATGCGGTTGCCGTGGGCGATCCGTCGCTATCGGCTCACGAACCGGCGGATCGTGATCGAGCGGGGCATCAATCCGCGGGTGGAGCAGTACGTCGATCTCGACCGATTTGATGCGATCGACCTGCTGGTGAGCCCGGGGCAGGAGTGGTATGCGGCCGGCGACCTCGTGTTCCGCCGCGGCCAGATCGAGACGTTACGGCTCCCGGGCGTGAGCCGTCCCGAGTCCTTCCGCCAGACCTGTCTCAAGGTGCGGCAGTCGTACGTGAGCGTGGCGGCGGTCCAGCCCCGCCCCGTGGGCGTAGCCTGATCCAACCGGGCTTGCGCCGGTCTGGAGCGGCCGGGCCCCGTGTCGATCGTGCCGGTTGCGCGGTGTGTGCCGGCGCGTGTTTGCTCACCCTCATGGGGGCGATATGCTCTAGGCAGTCGCGTCGGGATTGGGAGGCGCCGTTGTGGTCCCTCCCGGGCCGGGTGCAGCAGTCCGGCGACGATGCTTGCCCGGGGTACCGTCCGCACCATGACGCGCGTTCATCATTGGGGTGTCACGGGGTCGTCCAACGAGTGGGCGGCCCTGGATCGTCCGGACGACGACTACGACGACGGTCTGGGCGGGATGGGTTTCAAGAGGGTCGTCGAACCCGGCGTCGTGTACGTCAAGCCGCCCGAGGTGGAGGGGCTTGTTCCCTGGGGCGAAAGTCCGCAAAGCCGCGGCCGGCAGTTCCAGATGGCCTGGGATGACGACTCGGTTCCCGAGTTTCGCACGCTGCTCGACATGCAGGCTGAACTCGCACCACAGCGGGCCGCACTGCAGAAGGACGACCCCAGGCTGCAGGCTCTCGACGACGCGATCGTGCAGATGGTGCGCACCGCCGACGCCGTGCACCGGGCCGGCGGCACGCTCGGCTTCGTGCAGCCCGACTCGGTCCTGTTCTGCAACCAGCGGGACGGCACGCTGCGGGCAGTGTTTCCCGACATCGGTTTTCTCTGGGACGACGAGCGCGGTCTGCGCGAGCCGAAGTGGATCGCCGAGCCGCAGCTCGACCTGCTCTTCGAGCAGGGTGCACGGCGACACAACTCGGCGCGGATCAAGCTGGCCAAAGCCGCTCGGCAGGGTCAGGACGCCACGCCCAAGGCCGAGGCCCAGGCCGAGGACGTGCGGTTACTGGCCCGACTCGTCGCCGTGGCGATCGCCGGTCCCGACCAGGTGCAGGAGTGGTGCGGCGACGGCCGGGCCTTCCTCTCCATGCCGGGCCGCGACCGCGCCCCCGACACGCAGGCCCCGATCTGGGACGAAGTGATCGCGCCGGCACTGGTGGGAAAGGTCGGCTCGTGTGCCGACCTCGCCGCCCGGCTGGAAGCGGTGCGACCCAGCGAGCATTTTCTGTTCAAGCCACCGGCCCCGCCGCCGGTGTGGAAGAAGGTGGTGCGGAAACTGCGGCCCGCGCTCGCAATCGCGGCTGCGATCGGCTGCGTGCTGGTGGGCTGGTGGGCATGGCCCAAGCCGCAGCGGCACCACCTCTGCCCTCAGGTCTGGTCGTCGAGCCCGCTGTTCGCCAGACTCGACGAACTCAACGCCGCCCGCAAAACGGCGATGAATGAGATCACGATTCCCGCCTACCGGGCCTACTGGACCCTGCTGCGCGGCGAGGGTGGCCTGCCCGAGGCCTGCGGCGACAAACTGACGCGGGAATGCATCGATTGGATCGAACGGGCGTCGCGGGGCACGATCGAGGGACTGCGGACCAGGCCGGTGCCGCGCCGGGAGGAACTCAAGCAACTGGAGGAGGCCCTGTCACTCCTCCAGGAGGCCGCCGCATTGCAGCCGGAACGCTGCACCCGGGCCGTCGCTCTCCTGGAACGGCAGTTTCGCATCCGGGGCGAGGAGCCACAGGCGGCGCCGTCGAGACCCCTCCCCACCGATCAGCCGGCCGCCGCCGTCACCCCGTGACCAATCCCAGCGCCCATCCACCAGCATTCCCCAGGAGTGACCCGATGAATCCCGTACTGGCCCGCATCCCGGCCGCCGCGCTCGGCGCCTGCCTGGGGGCAAGTCTGCTGCTCGCCGGTGCAGCACGTGCCGCCGCGGCCGACGCCCGGGTGATCTACATGGTGATCCAGACCGAGCCCACCACCACGCTCAGCGAGGTGAAGCAGAAGTTCGAGTCGGCGCGCAAGGGCACGACCGGCTGCACGTTCAAGGACATGGTCGTCGAGCCGGTCGACGCCGAAACGTATCTCGTGCTGCGATCCGTGCTCACGCGCGGGACCGGTGCCAAGCGTGATGGCTCTGCGGCGACCAAGGCCGCGCTCATAGAGCCCCTGCAAGGCGAGGACGGTTCGTGGAGCATCAACCTCGGCAGCGCCTACGGCTACATGGACAGCGCCACCGTGGTGGCCGACGCCGGGGACGGCAAGGGGGAGAAGACGCTGGAAGTTGGCGTCGGCGTGGCGAACCCCGACGGGTTCGATCTCCGCTTCCACAGCCCCGGCACCTACGTCCTCAAGCTGCCCAAGGGACGCCCGCCGCGCTCGATTCGCTTCGAGGTCACCGAGGACGACGGCGTCAAGACCAACAAGCGCGAGGTGTCCCAGGCCTGGCCCAACGTGGGCCGCTGCTACCTTGTGACACTCAACGACATCGTGGGCAATGAAGCGTTGCTCTTCGAATCGCTCCGCGATCCCAAGAAGGTCGGCAACCCGATCAAGGAGTTGCAGCCGGCCTCGCTGATGGTGGCCAGTTTCATCGAGGTGCTGGGCAAGCGGGTGAGCATCGTGGACGGAAAACTGGTGTTCGACTTCCCCAAGCCGCGAAACGTGGAACCCAAGCGGCTGTGGGTGCTGTTTCCGCTCAACGGTGAGCAGTTGGCCCGCGAGCGTGAGTCGATCGAGGCGATCCTGGCGCAGGAGGACGGATTCAAGAAGTTGCCCGACGTGATCCGCAAGGGCATCCGCAAGGGTGCGCTCAGGCCTGACTCCCCGGCGGGATGGGTGGAACTGCCGCTGGTGGGCGATCGGTTCACGGCCCGCAGCGAACTCGACGTGGAAGGCTGGAAGAAGCAGCTCGGCGCCCAGGCCAACGCCGTGGGAGACAACGCCCTCTTGGTCTACGAGTTCGAGGGGACGGATGGCGAGAAACTACCCTTGAAGATGACCGAGGGCTATATGGTGCCGGACCGGATTGGGGAGTGGGTCTCCGAATTGCGGGCGATGGAGTGAGCTCGATCCGCGGGCCGCTGCCCGCAGGGAAGACAGGGAGAATCGACCGATGGGCAGACTGACACAGGAATCCTGCAAGCTGCTGCAGGACGAGCGACTCGTCGAGCGCTTCAACGACGTGGACCAGATCCTCTCTGAGGCGACGGCGAAGCTGCCGCGCTTCGCCGATCGTGACGTGGTGGGGCGGGTCAAGGAGGAACTCTCCAAGCTGGCCGTGGAGATGACGCGTCAGCGGTTCTCGATCGGATTCATCGGCCCATCGCAGGCGGGCAAGTCGACGACCGTTGGCAACCTGCTCTCCGTGTCGAAGGATGAATGTCCGGCGCCGCAGGGGTCGGGTGGACCGACCACCAGCGTGCCCACCCGGCTCGTGCCCTGTGCCGCGCCGCACCCGCAGTGCCAGCCCGGCGAACGGCACTACATCGAACTGCAATACATGAACACGGCGCAGTTTCGCGATCGACTCAAGGATCTGTGCCGGATCTGCAAGCTCACGTACGACGAAAATCGCCGCGCGCTGCTCGAAGCCGCGCAGCGGCAGACTGCCGAACAGCCCCACTTCAAGGCGCCGGACCACGGCGTGCTGATCGGCCTGCTCAAGGCGGCCCTCGAGTTTCCGGACGTGATCCAGGAAACCTCCAAGGTGGAGGTCGGTGATTTCAAGAAGCGACGCGACTACGCCACCCACCAGGAGAAGCCCTCCAAGTACACGCTGCTGCGCGAGGTCCGCATCTACTTCGTCACCGACGCCATGAGCCACGAGATCGACATGATCGACCTGCCGGGGCTGGGGGTGGACAAGGAGAGCGACGACGCGCTCACGATCGCGTTCCTGCCGCACGTCGACGGTGCGTTCATGTTCCAGGAATCGCATCAGATGAAGTCGGGCACCGTGTCGACGCTGGCTGAGGTGATGCGTGACCAGCACAAGAACACGCTCGGCGGCCGCGTCTGGATGGTGGTCACGAAGTGCGACAACCTCAACGACCTGCAGCTCAACGGGCCACCAGAGGATGCCTCGCAGCCCTCTGCCTTCTGCCACCTCAACGACACCCTGAAGAACCAGGGGCTGGGGGGCGACGCCGTGATTTTCGTGGGCAACTACTACTACACGAAGCTGCTGGCCCTGCCCCGCCAGCCCGACGGCTCGTTGTCCCGTCCCACGCCTGAGATACAGTCGCAGTTCGAGACCGTGCTGAAGTTCGATGCCGACGGAAACCCCGTTGTTCCCGAGCGCTGCCAGCGGTATCCCGGCCAGGTCGAGCCGTGGCGCCGGTTCGTGATCGACGGCGGCTTGTCGAACCTTCGCGAGACGATGCAGTCGAAGGTTGCGGATTCGGTCCGTTCCCAGACCAAGCGTGCGGTCGGTGACCGGCTGACTCGGATCATCGACGGGCTGATCGGGGCCTTGGAGGTGGCCGAGCAGCAGTCCGGCATGTCGACGGAGCAGATGCGGTCCGCCGCCATGTGGAGCGGCAGGCTGTCGTCGATTGCCGAGACGGTGGCCAACGACGCCCGGTTCAGCCAACCGCTCGTCGACGTGGTCGAGAAAAACATGGACAACCTGCTGGAGGGCTGGGGCATGCCGGCCGACCGCAACCTGGCCGCCAACCACTCCAATTTGGCCCGCGTGCTGGCCCGGTCGGGCGCGGAGGAGGCGGGTGCCCAGACGCGGCTCATCGCCGCCGAGGTGAAGAAAGTATTCGAGGACGAGAGCAGCCGCCAGGCGGCCCCGGACGCCCCGGGGTTCGACACACCGCTGCAGCACTGGGCCAAGGTGTGCGAGGATTTTCTGGAGCCCGGCCGCTCCGCCGGACGCGTGGAGTTCCGCCAGCCCGTGTTCAACGGCATCGAGTCGGACCCCAGCCCCTTCGACGCCGGTGGCCAGCAAATGCTCGCCGTGGGTGACTACCTGGAAATCATGCGGCGCAAGGTTCGCCGCGCCTCGCAGGTCTACGGCTCGCGACTGGTGGACGAGATGCGCCACCATATCGAGAATCTCGCCGACCGCTACCGGGCCGTCGGCAGCGAGGTCGACTGCATCGACCCCGGGGCGAAGGCACTGTATGCCGAGTTCCGTTCCCGCCTCTCCACCCTCCGTTAAGGGCGGCGGCGTCAGCTGCCAGGAAGTCCCATGACCGCGTCGATTCACGCCCATGGCGTCATACCCCGCACCGGTGTGCGGAAGTACAAGTTCACGATCGCGAACAACGATCTGCTCGACAACGTGCAGGTCACGCCCGCCTTCATTGCCACCAGCAACCAGTGGTTCCTGGTGGTGTCGTTGCCGCGGGAACTGGGCCGCTTCATTCGCGTGGTGCCGGAGAAGTCGCACAAGGGTGGCGCCGAGGCCCGCAAGTACGTGGGGCAGTTCCTGCGGGTTCCGCCCAGTGTGCTCCAGGCCAAGGAATTCGTGGTGGTGGCGATGCAGGGTGCCGCCGATTTGGACGTCGACATCGAGGTCGACACCGACCATCCAAAGGTGGTGGAGAAGGCGCAGCAGATGAAGGCGTCGCCAAAGGGCGGTGCCGCCCAGTTGGGCGCGCCCGTGACGCTCGACATCGACGTGTTCGCGGTCGATCCGGAGACGAAGGCGGTGCTCGCCTCACGGGTCGACGCCCGGCTGATCCTCAGTCCCATGAAGGAGATGGGGCACTTCGCCGGCTATGTGGCCCTCGACTTCGGCAATACCGGCAGCACGCTCGTTTGCTCCGAGACGAATCAGAGCGAGTTCGAGGTCGTGCAGGCCGATGAGGTCGGCGACGTGAACGTCAACGAAAAGCCAGGGCCCGTGCAGACCGCTCTGCGCATCTACGGGATCAGGGATCCGGAAACCCCCCAGCAGTTCATGGTCTACGAGTCGCGGATCGGCAAGCGGGCCATGGACGACGCCCGCGACGATACGTGGCTGGTGCTGGGGGCGAAGCGGCTGCTTTCGGATCGCCGCCAGTCCGACGCCAATTCCGACAGTGAAGTGATCGTGCTCAACAACACCCCGCACGTGATCCGCAAGGAGGATCCCGCGGAGGTGTTCATCAGCCAGATGCTGCGCGGGTTCTTCTACCACCGCCAGTCGGTCCCGGAGCCGATCGTCGTCACCTGCCCGACGACGTTCTCGGAGTCGGAGGTGAACCGCCTGCGCACCACGGTGGCCCGGGCGTTTCACCGGGTATTGGGGAAGACGGCTGCCTCGTTCCGTCCGGAGATGATCGACGCCCGCGTGCCGATGGTCGTGGACGAAGCGTCGGCGGCCGCATTCTATTTCGCCTATAGGGACTTCATTTTCGGACCTGGCCGCATGCCGGCCTTCCGCTACCTGTACCCGAACGGCATGCACATGCTGCTCTACGACTGCGGTGGCGGCACCACCGACCTGGCGCTCGTGCGACTGGAGTCGTCCGACGCCGGCGCTCTGAAGATCAGCGTCTTGGGCCGGGCCGGCCACCGCACGTTCGGCGGCGACTACATCACCGAGCAGGTGTTCCGGCTGCTCAAGGCGAGGCTGGCGGAGCTTCAGGAAAAGGTCGAGCCCCTGCCCGCGCCGGCGAAGCTGGCCGAATTCCTCGACCGCCCTGAAAACAGGAAGGCCATCAACGATGCCGTGCCCACGACGTTCGACGTGCGGCAGAGCCAGAACAGCGAGGCCAAGCGGCGCCGCGAAACCGTCATGGATCTGTGGAAGTTGGCGGAGCGGTTCAAGATCCGGCTCAGCGCCCCCACCGCGCAATTCTGCACGCCCGGCCCCGAAGAGACTGGGTTGCTCAACAAGCTGTGGAAGCAGCTGAACCCGGGCCAGGACGTGATGCCGGACGAACTCGTGGAAAAGCTCAAGGTGCAGCGGCGCGAAGTCGACGCCCTCATCGATGCGCCGATCGTGCGCACCATCGAATACGCGAACGATCTGCTGGAAACCTGCCTGGCGCCCCAGTCGGGGCCGGGCGGGGCCGTTCCCGGATCGCTCGAGGTGCCGGAGGTGCACTGGGTGTACCTGGTCGGCAACGCCTCGCGATATCCGCGCATTCGCGAGATGCTCCTCGATCCGCAACGCGGCCTGCGGGTGCGCTTCCTCAAGGATCGGCTGGCGCTGGTCCGCCCGGAGGACTTCAAGAACTCGGTCGCCAAGGGGGCGATCGTGGCCATGAAGCTCCGCTACCAAGAGATGGGCATGACGGTGTCCTGGGATCATCAGGTCGTGCGCCGGCTGCCCTTCGACGTCGTACACGTCACGCTGGGCAGTGTCGGCGACCGTGTGCTGTATCACACGGGCGAACTGTATTCGGAGTTGCTGCCGCGGACGATCGACATCAAGCCGGATCCGGTGACCGGCAGGCCTAGCGTGCGTGAGGTCGTGCTCAGCCGACGATGGCCGGGCGAGTCGGTGGCCGAGCCGTACGTGATCTTCCGCTTCCCCGAGCCGGTGGAAGGGGCGTATCTCGTGGAGTACGACAGTGAGGACGCGCACGCCTTTGTCGCCTACCCGAAGCGAGATGGCGGCAAGGAAGACCGCGTGATCGCCGATCCGTTCGAGGTGCCGCCCTACCTGGCGCCTCCGCAGAGCGGCAAGATCTAGCGTTCACCAGCGCAACCAGCGCAGCAACGGATGGCACCATGCCCGAGACGTGGATGGTCGAGGAATGTCGCAGGCAGGCATTGCTTTCCCTGTCGCATGCGAGCCGTGAGGCGGCGGGCGACGGCGCGGTCGGCATGCCCGAGCCGCTCCTGGCCCATGATTCCGACGTCCGACGCCGGTTGCGGGAAGAGACCGTCACCGTGCGCGGGACACGGGCCGCTATCGAGTCGCTTGTGCAGCGGGTGAAGACGCTCCTGCCCGTCGATGAATCGGGGCATGTGGGCGTGCCGGAGGCGTGGAGTTACGCCGAACTGATCGGCTGGTGGCTCCAGGCCGGCGAAGCACTTGGTGGCTGGAGTGCAGCCGAGTTGAAACAGCACGGAACCGTGTTGTCGCCGGCTCGCGGCGGCCTCTATCCGCCGTTCTGGTGCATGAGGAGATTCGAGCGGCTGCATTTCTCCTTCGACGCGTGGCAGCAGAGTGCCCTGACGGCGGGAGTCCCGGGGCCGGACTGGCGTGGGGTGGGCAAAAATCGCCGTGACTACCGCCTCAAACTCCTCAAGTGGGTGATGCTCCATCGCAGACCGAGGGCGCGGAGGCCCGACCCGGCGCGGCAGAGCCAGGAGTGGTTGCAGAGTCTGAGAGAGGAATTCGCCGGGGTGCTCCAGGACGCCGAGGAGATGTTCGGGAGCGAGCGTGGACTGGAGACCGGTGGCCCGCTCACGGTCGACACCGTGCGGGACTGGATTCCTGCCTGGCACGCGGGGAAGTTCGCCGGCGGCCTGATTCAGGAGGTGCGGCGGCCCGTGATCCAGAGTGCCGGCGAACGAGCCACCCTGATCAAGGGTATCGCCGTCCTGCCGCCGGCGTCGTTCATGTGCCGGAGAATCACGTTCGCGGGGAACGCGGCCGTGACCGATTGGCGGGCGGCGCTCGAGTTCGCAGCTGATTGCTGGGGTGGCAATGCGCTGGATACGGCTGCCGTACCGCCGCCGGCCGGCGCGTGGAAACGCGCGGGCGATGACGCGCGTGCAGTCGTGTCGCCGGAGGATCTCGACGCCGGGTTGGTGGCGGCGGCCCGCTTGCTCGCCGCGATCGCCTGCGAAGAAAACCGCCAACCGGCAACGGATGGCGCTGACGAGGCCCACCCAGTGTCACGCGAGGCGTTGCGGATAGCGATGGCATTCGAAGGCTTTTCGCTCCACACCACCCCGGTTCAAGTCGGTGCCGAAGGTCGCGTAATCCCGCACGCAGCGCCGGAGCCTGCCGGCGGCGCGGCGAAACTCACCCTGCGCGCGGCGCTCGCGATTCCCGGAGGCCCCCCAGTCGCCTGGGACGTGGACGTGGGGACCGTGGGGCCCCCGGCAGCGTGCGGAGACGGTCTCCTGAAGGTGATCGAAGCCGTTGACTGGCGGATCTGGGCGCTCGCTCAAGCACCGCTTGCGGATCATGCATCCCACCAACGCGACCGCATCCTGGCGGCCATCAACCATCGTCGCTGGGAAACGGTGAAGAACCACGTGTTGGCCGGCACGATGGCCGAACGTGGGCCGGCGACGGCCGGGCTTTTCGACTATGCACACCGCGCCAGGCTCGGGCTTCAGCCGCTCGTCGCCGCAGCGGACGAGGCGGTGAATCAGCATCTGGGCAACCGCCTTCTCGACAACCTCCATGAACTCGGCCGCGTCGCGCTCGCCGAGGCTGCGGCGAGCGACGGGCAGGCAACGGAACGGTGTTCGCCGCCCCGACAGGCCGACGGGACGGTGCATGTGGGCAAGTGGCTCAGGCAACGGTTGACGGCCGATGCCGATGCCGACGAGACGGGGCTGACCTGGGTGATGTCCGATTCGCCGTTCGGGACGGTGCTCGACGAGCGACTGGACGGACGCGGGTGGCTGGTCGTGACGGTGTCCGCCGGCCCCGTCGAAGAAGGTGACATCGGCTGTCTCAACACCCTGCTGCCGGCGCCCCGTGAGATAGCCGGCAGCGGCCGGCCGTTGCGGATTGTTCTTGCCGAGTTCCAGGGACGTTTGATCGAGTCGCTGGCGAGATCGAGCCCGCATCCACTCGACGCCGAGCTGCCCGCCCTGCGCGACCGCTTTGCGGGAGCCGATGCGCCGGCCTTCCACGAACTGATCGATCGCGCGAGGAAAGGCGACGCGGCGCTGATCGCATGGGTCGACCTGCTGGTGTCCGATCCCAGGTTCGATTTCCGTTGCCATCCACCGCTCACGGCGGACCGGCGTGAACTGATGCCTCCGGGCGTCGATGACGAGTATCTCGCGTGGGCCCATGATCCCGACGTACCAGCCGGCACCGACCTAGCCGTGACATTTGCCCTCGAGCCGCGGCGGGCGCGGCGGGTGATCGGCCACGGTCCGCGGGAACCCGGATCGGCGGCGGACCTCGCCGACCGACTCGTGGCGGCCACCGCCAACGCCGGAGAGCGGCTCAAGGGACTGGCCACCTCATGTCGTGCCGCGACCGACCGCCGGCAGACGTTCGGCGAGGCCGCGGCGCATCCCGTCACCAAGGCAGGCCCCTTGCTCGACGCTCTCCTGGCGGGCCACGATCTGGATGCCGACGCGCGGCAGGCGGTGTACACGGCTGCATCCCGATGGTGCGCGGCGCTCGGGCACGAGGTCGTGCCCGCGGAATGGCGAGCGGGCGAGGCTCTGCCGGGCGAACAGTTCGGGGAGTTGGAAGTCATGCCCGCCTTCGACGAGAGCGTCCCCGCAGGTGCGTTCATGCTGAAGCGATTCGGGATCCGCGGTCCGTGCGGCGTGCCGCTTGAAGGGGCCGTGTCGGCAGGGCCGGCCCCGTCGGGATTCAACGATCTGCGGGCTGCCTTGAGCGAACTTGGCAACACCCCTGAATTGGGGCATACTCCGAAGCTGGGAGACTTGGACAAGCGGCTCAACGAGTTGGCTAAGCAGGCTGCAAACGGACGGCTGCCCATGGTGGTGCCGAACCTGTTTGACAGCCTCTGGGGGGCGGCGGAAGCGGCCCCGGGCCCCCTGCAGGCCGCCTTCGAGCCCGCCAAAGGCCATTTGCTGCAACTTCTCAAGAGTTCCTGCCGAATGGTGGTGTTTGAGCCCGTGAAACTGACCGACTACCCTTCCGAGTGGGCGGTCGGTGCGGACGGCAAGCGGCCGTCCGGGAATAGAATCCGCAAGGTTTTGCGACCTGGTGTCAGAACCTTGAGCAGCAGCCTCGTGCGGCCCGCGATCGTCGAGACGGAGTGACCGAACATGTCGGGCAGAAGTGATCGTGATGCCGAGGGGTACGGGCTGGCAGCGGCCGTCCGGGACGTTTTCGGTGGTGGTGCCGCTTGGGCGTCATGGATCGTGATCGCCGTGGGCGGCGGCCTGGGCTACCTCGTCCTGCCAATGGTGGCTGGATCGGAAGATGTCGGTGGATCGCTCAAGCCGTGGGCTTGTGCCGCGTATGGCATCGCCCTCGGCGGGGTGTTCACGCTTCTGCCACGAGTCCTCTCGCTGTTTCGGCTGAGTGGCGCACTCGGGCGCCGACCGGGACCGGAATCCGACGGCGACACAGACCACCCCTGGTGGCCGCTTCGGCTCGTGGCGGCGGCGCTGCAGAACACGCCGGCCCTGCGCCGCACCGATCAGGATTTCACGAATGCCGTCACCGAGTTTGCGCCGCGGGCGCGGGGCCTTCTCGGGCAGCGGCTCTGGCCGGCCTGTGCCGCCGCGTTCACGGCACCCGTATTCGGCCTGATCAGCGCCTGGGATACCTGGGGTGAGTACGTGAGCAAGGGCCTCGTCGAGGCAGGCAAGCGATCCGTCGCCGGCGTCGTGGCATGGCCGATGATTCTCTCCATCGCGGCGGCTCTTCTGCTGATGCTGTTGATCGTGGCCATCGACCAGTGGACGCGCAGCCTGCTGCAGCGTTGGTCGTCCAGCGTCAACCCGCTTGACGCGCAGTCGGCGTTCGTGGCTGCCAATCTCCCGGCTGCAACCGGACCGGTGGTGGCCGCGGCACTCGCGTCGGGGCCGTCTGCGCCGGGACAGGCTGCGGTGACGCAGCGGGAAACGCCCAAGGGTGCCGGCCAGGCGCGACCCGCTCCAGAGCCGGCGCTGCCATCGATCTCAGCACAGGATTTCGAGGGGCTCGGCAAGATGTTCGGGGACGGGTGACACCACGCGGGGAACAGATCATGTTCAACGGTCAATCGCTGCTCTCTATGTTCGGCTGGTGGGTGGTGTGGGTGTACTCGCTCACGATCACCGGCTTTTTGGTGCTCTCGCCTCCGCCTGCCGCCCCGCCCACGGCACTCCAGGTCGCCTTCGACGGCAAGGGCCTCAGCGTTGAAGAGCCCGATGTCAACGGTCTGTTGCGACTCCGCGCCAAGCTCACGAAGCCCGCGCCCTACGCCATGGATGTGCCGCTCGTCTGGACCGACGTGTCGGCGACGCACGACCGCGATTTCCGCGTCATCCCCAGCGGCGCCGTGATGCATTTCGACGAGGGGGCCGTGGACGGCAAGCTGCGGATGACGAAGTCCGAGACACCGGACATCACGATCGTCAATGACGACGAATTCACCGGCCAGGACGGCAGGCGGACTTTCCGTCTGGAGCTGCAGCCCACCGCCGACGCAACCGTGGGCGACGACGGCTGGTGCACGGTGACGATCGTCGACGACGACACGCGTGAAGCGACACCCGAGGGCGTGATCCCGGTGCAGTTCGCAACTGAGAGGGTGGTGGTGCCGGAGCACGATCTGGCCTCCACAACGGTCGAAGTGCCGGCGGCCTCCGCTGTGAACACCAGGGTGCCGGTGGCTTTCGACCTGTATCGGGCGACACCGGGCGAGCCGCGGTCGTTGCTCAAGCATTTCGAGCGAGTGTTCGACGTCGGAGATCGCAGCGTAAGCATGCGGCTCGAAGACGTTCTGACCCCCGAGGAATTACAAAAGTTCGGCCTGCGGGACGACAACGCACCGGGGCCCGACGAGGTGTACGAACTCGAGATGGAGACGCCGCCACATCCGTTGTTCCCCGACAATCCCCGCACCTGCACGCTGGTGGCGGCGAACGACGACCCGTTGCCGGATGAAAACCTCGTCTTTCTGGATCGCGACGGCCGGCAGATCGACCACCTGGAGCGGGACGGCGCCGTGCTCCTGGCGCGGAATGGGCCGATGGAACGCGACGTCGAGGATTTCATCAGTCTGGGAGACGACGGTCGTGGCGTCGGCGTGAGGACCCGAGCCGGTGCGGTACGAAGCGAGCCGGTGTCGGTCGCCGACCTCGGTGGGATCGACGGCACGATGGGCTCGAAGGTCGAGGTCCGAGCAACACCTGGTGGCGGCGGCGGTGGCGGGTCAGGCGAGGGCGGCGGTTCGGGTTCGGGCAGCGGCTCTGGCTCGGGTTCTGGAAGCGGCTCCGGCAGTGGTGCCGGCGGCGGAAAGGGCTGCGGCTGCAAGGCGCTGTGCGGGCCGCCAAAGACCGGCGACTACATCATCATCCTCGTCAACGACGAGCGTTTGCACGAACCGGGCGACAAGATCACCGAGCAGGTCCGCGAGGCGGTTGCCAGCCGCGCCGCGGAGATCTACGACAACGGCGCGATCATCCTCAACCGGCAGGACAAGGGCGAAGATCTGCTCACCCCGTCTGGTGGCAGCCCGGAAAAGGACAAGATGTTCCGTCCTTTCGAGGAAGATCAGGAAGACGTGACAGGTCAGCTCGCACGGATCGAGGAGACGGTGCGCAAGAAACGTGAGGCGGCACAGAACCCCGACCTACGGGCCATCGTCATCTGGCCGGAACGGAACCTGATCTTGGGCCGTGGCCTCGAGCCGCCGAAGGGGCCTGGGTTGGCTCCGATGTCGTTCCTGTTCCCGGATGCCGACCCGGCCTATGCGGGATACATGCACCAGGGGCTCGTGCCTGCCGGCGTTAAGCCCGGCGAGGTCACGGTGCGATCGCCGAAGGCGGCGGAACTGCGGCTGCACCTGGAGAACGTCATGCAACACGCCCACGACGAGGCGGCGGGTGCCCCGGGCCGCGTGCCGGGCGAAACCGTGCCATCCCAAGAATCGACGCCGGCAGAGGGCGTTGAAGCCAGCCTGAATCGGACGCTCTGATGGCGATACGTTCGGCCGTCTGCACTGCGGTCGTCGCGATCGCCGTGGTGCTCCACGGAGCGACGCCGGCGACCGCGCAACCGGCGGCGGCTGGGGGCGGGCTCGGCCCGGCTGCCGACGACGCGGCCGTCTACCTGCCCGACAAGGCCCCGAACCCCGTCATGCCGGACGGGTCGCCGCTGGCTCTGGAATGCCTGTTCATGGAGGGCACGGTGGTGCCGCGCATGGCGATGGGAGTGCGCCGGCCCGGCGCCGATGAACGCCTGCGCAAGCTCGACCACCTGGAGTTGCGAAACAGCCCCTCGCTCACGGAACCGGTCGTCGCCCGGCAGCCCCTGTTCATGCCGCTCTACGTCTACGCGCAGATTGGGGACGGGCTGGGTAACGGCTGGTGCCTGCTGGCGAACGACTACGCCCAGGTCAAGGACCCGCGGCCCGGGCAGACGCCCGTGGTGGGCTGGGCATCGGGCGAGCAGCTGGAACTGCTCAAGAGCCGCTACGGCTACTCGTTCACGAACCTGGAGCGCAAGCATCCCGTTGATCTGTATGCCAGTGCCGAGGATGCCTACGACGCCCTGGTGGTGCAGAAGGCGGCGGATCGGAATCTGGCCAAGGTGCTGATCACCGAACGCAAGGGGGCAACGAGCTGGGATCCGCGCCGGATCAGCGAGGCGCCCCCCTTCCTGGAGCTCGCTCCGGCGGAAGAGCAAAAACTGCCGGATACCCCCCAGACGTTTCCTCTGGGGCCCGAGAACCGGCTGCTTCATATCGGCGCCGTGTGTGGAGGCCCTGTCAATCCGAAGGTGCTGGCACGCAAGAGGACCCAGCAGCAGCAACAAGGGGAGGAATCTCACTTCGAGATGCTGTTCGTGGTCGACGACACACTGAGCATGCAGCCGTACTTCAAGCCGGTGGCCGACTTCATCGCCGGCCTGAAAGGCACGGAAAGCGTGGGGGCGGCGATGCGGGTGGTGTGGTATCGAGATTTCTGGGGCAAGGGGAAGCCCGTCCTGGAGAATCTCGGGCCCTTGGAGAAGCTCACCGCCGAGAAGGCCGCGGCCGTGGCGACGGAGGTCGCCGCCCACAAGGAGGTGGCGCCGATCGGCGAGGGGGACCAGCCCGAGGAATTGATGCTCGACGGCATCATCGCCGGCATCAAGGCGGCGAAGTTCTCGGCCGGTTCGTCACGCCTGGTGCTGGTGATCGGCGACACCGGCGACCGCCGGCGCGACGCCGAACTGGACAAATTGGTCGACGAAGTGGCCGATCTCGTGGCCCAGACCGGTGTGCGGCTCGTATTTATCCGGGTCGGCCAAGGAGACAGGTCGTATCAAAAGTCGTTCGCGGAGCAGGCCCAGCGGATTGCCGACAAGTGCGAGCCTGGCAGCGTGGTGCTGCCAGGCAACGTGGGGATCAACGATCCGAGCCAGCTCAATCAACGGATCCGGGAAGCCGGGGCCGAGCAGCAGCGGCGCCAGGCGGCACTGGCCCGGGAGATCGACGCCCTGGAGCGTCGCAACCAGTACGCCGTGCCGGGGCCGGGCATGGAACAGCGGATCGTCGACGACGGTGGCACGCTGGCGGCGTTCGCCGCCAGCAACCAGCAGTACTACGTGCCGGCCACCGGTTGGATGTTCCACCCGCTGCAGCCTGACGTGAAGATGCCCCAACTGCGGGAACTGCTCTTCCTGGCACCGGTCGAGGTGGACGTTCTGGAGGCGATGTTCATGGCCCTGGTGAAGGACTTGGAGCGGAGCGATAGGCTCAATGGAGAGGCGGCCGTGAAATTCATCGCCGACTTGATCGCCAAGCGTTCGACGCATACCAAGGCCAAGGCGGCCATCGAGGCGGCCTGGAGCGAGATGCCGGAGCAGGACCGCACGCTGGGCGCATTCCTGCGCGACCGCATGGGAATGCGTGTGCGCAACCCCGTGCTGTTCGTGAGCGGGCCCATCAAGGCGCCCAAGGTCAAGCAGGAGGTTTCGGCCATCCTCCAGGAACGTTCGAAGCGGCTCACCAACGCCCGCGGGCCCGGCATTCTCTGGTACGACTCGCTCAAGGTCCTGCCCTGAACGGCGCGACGGCCGTCAGTGGCAGCCGCAGGCGTTGGAGAACGAAGCCTGTGGGTAGAAGCCGGAGGGAGCGTACCCGAGAGGCGGCTGGAATCCGGCCCACGCCGCCGTCGTAGCGGACGAGGCTGAAAAGGATCCGGAGCGGATGTCGGCCACGGCCGGCTCGATGAACACCACGCGAACCGCGTTGTCGTCGAGGCGAGCCGTCTCGTTGTCGGCTTGCAGGGGGATGGTGTTGATCTGCTGGATGATGCTGCGGGCCAGTGCGGCGGCGTTCGTTTCGCCGGTCTTCTTGCTGGCAAACAGCAGGTTCTTCTTCACGGGGATGGCGATCAGCAGTTGCCGGTCGCGGTTGTAAATGTTCCATCCGGGGGCGTTGACGTCGACCAAGCCTTTGAGTTCACCGCCATCCTCGTCGTACTCCGCCAGTTTGGCCCGCAGTCTGGATGTGATGTCGGCGGCGTTCTGCAGGGCCCAATCGGCGATGGCAGGGGTGATCGGTTCGCCCCGCACCGTGGTCGCGGCGGCCAAGAGCAACGCGCACAGAATCGCAGAGCGGGCGGAACGCATGGAAAGCCCTCCGGGCTGGAGTTCGGGACGGTCCGTCTGGGAGGCCGACGGCAGACTCTCGGGAACCCTAGCCCGCTTTCGGTGATCGGTCAAACCGCGGCCCGGCTTCATCCCCATCCGTCAGGTGCGGGGGTTGCGGGTTATGCCGACTGTCCATACTTTTGAGGGAGGGACGTGACGCCGCCGGGCCGTCGGGCGGGGCACCGCCCGAACCGGTGCTGCCCACAGCCTGAGTCCCTGCCGGAGTCGCGATCACTAGCGCCACCATGCAGCACACCAGCCTCGTCAAGGAAGTGACCTGCCCCAACTGCTGGGAGCGGTTTCCGCCGGAGCGGGTGTGGTATGTGTCATCGCACCACGACCTGTTCGGTGACCTGCGGCTGGGGCCGAACGAACGGCGGCGCTTTCCGCCCACGCGTTTCGATCCGGAAGGCCGGGCTTTGGACGCCAAGGGTGCTCCCTGCCACGAACTCGCATGCCCGCGTTGTCATCTGGGTGTGCCGCGGGTGTTCCTGGAGCGGCCGGCGTTCTTCGCGTCGGTCTTCGGCTCGCCCAAGAGCGGCAAGTCCTACCTGTTGGCGTCGATGATCCACAGGCTGCGCAAACTGCTCCCCAAGTCGTTTGCCATCGACTTCAGCGATGCCGATCCGCAGGCCAACGCGGTGCTGCACGAGTACGAGGACGAACTGTTCGCGCACGGCAAACCCGACGATCTCGTGCATCTCAAGAAGACCGACGTGACCGGCGACTGGTATCACGAGGTGACCTACGGCGAGAAGCGGATCCTCTACCCGAAGCCGTTCTTCTTCCAGATCAGCCCGGTTGGCTCACACCCCTATGCCGCCAAGCCCGCCTCCGTGGCCCGCACGCTCTGCGTCTACGACAACGCCGGCGAGAGTTTCCAGCCCGGGGCCGACCGGCCCGACAACCCCGTGACGCAGCATCTGGCGAAATCGAATTGCCTGATGTTCGTCTATGACCCGGCACAGGAACCCGAGTTCCGCAAGCACCTGCAGAACATATCCGAGGACGAGCAGGTCCGCGATCCGGCGGTGCTCAGCCGGCAGGAAGTGTTGCTCGCGGAAGTCGCCCGCCGCGTCAAGTCATACCGTGGCCTGGCGGTGAATGCCCGTCACGACCGGCCGTTGCTCGTGCTGGTGAACAAATACGACGCCTGGCAGAAACTCCTGGGCCGGGAGCGGCTGCCCGATCCCTGGACCATGCACCCGACGGGCGGCTTCGCTGTCCTGCGGCCCGACATGATCCAGGGGGCTTCGGCCGCGATCCGCCAGATGCTGCACGAGTACATGCCGGCGGTCGTGGCCACGGCGGAGAGCTTCGTCGAGCCGAGCAGGATCGTCTACGTGCCGGTCAGTGCCACGGGCGGTCCGCCGCAGCGCGGCCCCGACAACGGCTACTGGCACCGTGCCGGATCCATCAACCCGATGTGGGCCGAGGTGCCCATGCTCTATGCGCTCAGCCAGTTCGGCAGTGGCTCGGCCGCCATCATTCCGCACGGCGTGCCGCGGTCCGCTGCGGCGGACGCGGCGAAACCGGCGGTCGAGGCAGGGGGTGGGGAATCCCCATGATCCACGAACTCGTGGTCACCAGCGCCGCGCGGGGCCTGCAGGCCGGCCGCAGTGGTTTCACCACCGTGCTGCGGACGCGAGGCATTCATCCCGAACTGCAGTCGAAATTGGAACAGGGCAGCGCCTACCGCCACGTGTACCCGCAGGGGGACGCGCGGAACCCCCGCATCCTGTCCCACGCGCTCCTTCAGTCGCCGGCGGGCCAAATGTCCGTGCTCAGCAGCATCGTCGACGCGGGCAATGGCTACGATGGCCGCTCCAACAAGCTGGCCCATCATCTGGCGCTTGACGGCGGCGAGGTGTCGGCGCGGGCCATGTCGAGTCCGGCCAGCGTACTGATGGCCCTCGATCATGCCGGCGGATTGCTGCGGCGATGGTCGGGCCAGCCCCGCGAGCAACCCGCGCCTACGATCGCCCCACCCGCGCCGGCGTGCGAGCCGAAGCCATGCAATGCCTGGGCGCGTGTTGCGGGTGACGCCGGTTGGGCGGGTGTCATCGTCGAGCGGGCGCTGCGTCGGGAACAGACCTGGATCATCGCCGCCGCAGACTGCGAACTCATCGAACTCTTCGCGGAGGCCCTGTCGCTCGTGCCGCCCGCGCAGCGCTGGGGCGTGACGTTCACGACGTACGCGGTCGGGCAGCCCGACATGCTCTGGCTGGGGACCGTGGATGGCTCGCCGGAAGCACAGGCAGCCCGCGGGCAGTCGCGGGTCGCGGTCGTCGATCTCGTCCGCAAGCCGCCGCTCACGGCTGCATCGGCGCTGGTCGACGCCGCTCGCGGAAAGGCACAAGTGCCGTGGCAGGCGCTGCCGGCCGGAACGGCGAGTGGGGGCGGGGCGGTCGCAGCCGTCGGCGCCGCTGCGGCCGCCGCTCCCGGAAGGCCGCCACGCATCGCGGCCGGTCGTCCTGGAGCTCCGCCGCCACTCGCCAATCCGTTCGCATTTTCCACGACCGCCGCTCGCCAGCCCCGCGCCGCCGTGCCGGCACCGGAGGGGGCGGAGCGGGGGCAACGGCGGTCATGGGTGCCCCTCGTCGTGGTCGCCCTGGCAACGGCGGTGATCGTGGCACTCATCGCCCTGGTCGTGCCCGGTGTGCGCACGCGATTCATGGGATTGCGCGACGCCGGGACACCGCCGCGCACGAATTCGAGACGCCCCGGCGCCAGCGGCGAGACGGAGAGGCCAAGAAATCCTTCGCCAACAGAACTGGCAACCGACCGCGGTGGACGAGCGCCAATCGTGGCTCAGCCGTCTTCCGTGCCGCCGCCCCTCGTCGTCGGCGGTCCCGATGTGGTGGCCGATTCATCATCCCGGTCGGCTGACGGCTTGCCGATCGACCGCCGCACCTCACCATCACCACCGCCACCGCCACCGCCACCGCCGCCGCTGCCGCCCGGGCCGCCCCGGCCTGCTCCCCCAGCGGTCGACGCGTTTCCCAAGCTCTGCTCAGCGCTCGACAGCGCCGAGCATCTGCCCATCCAGGGACTCGACAGCGGCATTCTCCAGGAGCAGACGGCACGGCTGTGCGCTCTGCACGGCGCCAGGGTCAGGCCGCAGTTGCCGGATGCCGTGCTCAACCTGGCACCAAACGGCCCGCAGTCGCGAGTGTCGTGTGTGCCGACAGCGGAGGGCGACTGGAGGATCCTCTGTTCGCGAGTCGGAGCCGCGGTCGCTCCGGAGCCCATAGAAGTTGGCCGTCTGGCGATCCGTGACGATACCGTGTGCGCCACGCTGAATCAGCGGGTCGCCCCCAACGATCCGCGGTTCAGCGAACATCTCGGCGCCCGGGCAGCGGTGGCGACCGCGATCGTGATCCTGGCCGATGAGGAGCATCCCCAACAGACGACGCACGTGCAGTTGTGTCGTCCGACCGCTGGCGGGCCAATCGTGGTCGAGCAGTTTTTTTTCGATGACAAACTGCGGCCGCAATCGCTCAAGCACACCCCCGTGAAACTGTTTCTGGGAGCCTCTCTGCCCTCGACCCCCTGGCAATGTCAGGTGCGTTTCGAGGGGACGAGCGTGCCCGGGGGACTGGCGGGGAGAATCACGACGTCAGGGGCAGGGTATCCTTCCGCCGCGCTCAACTCCCCCGCCAGTTGGACGATCGAATGGTCGACACCCGCCGGCAAGCCCGTGATGAAGACGGAATTGCAACTCGCCAACAAAGAGGTGCCGGCGACGGACAGTGATCCATGCGACACCCAATTCTGGCTGCAGTCGTCCGACGTCCTGGAACCGTGGAACACGTTCCGCTTCTGCGCGGACCTCAACCAGGCCGTCCCGCCGCGGATCCCGTTGCACCAGTTGCCGAGGGTCAGCCTGCTGAAAATCGGCGTCGAAGTGCCGGCGGACTCGGACCACGACGAAGTCGATTTCGACCTCATCAAGAAATTCAGCACCAAGGTGTGCCGGCAGTATCCCAAGGCCCCGCTCGACCTCGGACAGATCGAAATGCAGGGCCAGCAACCCGTGTCGCTGTGGAAGGAGCGGATTCGCGGCGCGTTGGCAGAGTCGGCGGAATATCGGGATTGGACCGCGACTGCGGCCCGAGGTGCGAACCAGGATGTGCCTTCAGGTCCCCCAACGCCGCGAGACATCGCGGCATACTGGTCGCATCTCAAGTCCGGGCAAGACCGGACCAAGACCACGCACCCCGACGTGGCGCTGTGCTGCCTGCTCGAGGAACTGGACATGCTGCCACCGCTCAAACAGCAGGCCAGGAGCCTGATCGAAGCGCTCGGCGAGGGCGATGCCGAGTTTCGTGGCGACGTCGCCATCGACTTCGGAAACGGACGGAACTGCGTGCTTCTGGTCCTTGGCGACAAGCCCCCGACCTTTGTGAGCGCGAGAAAGCCGGAGCCGACCGCCCAACGCGACAAGCCAAAAGTTCAGCGCCCCGCCGCACCCGCCATCGAGGACAGGCTCGACGTGCCTCCGCCGGTCGATCGTTGAGGACAGGATTCGTTCCATGCCGTTTCGGGATCCACCGCCACCGCCAAAGCCGCCCTCGCTACCGGGGGCGTCTCGGCCCGCGCCCGTGCCAGGTCGAGCACCGGTCCGTCCGCCGGCAATCGCCCCGGCGGCCGCCGCTGCCGCCGCCACTGCCGCCGAGCAGAACGCGGTAACTGCGAGTTTGTCCCGGCCGCGAAAGTGGCGAAAGATGCGTCGCAACGAGACCATCTTCGCCCTGGCGGCGGTGGCCGGTTGTCTCGTGGCCGGTGGCATCGCCGCGCTGGTGATCGGCACCGACATGTCGGCGGGGGCCCCGAAACGCTCCCGGGCCGGCTCCACCATGCGGTCTCACGGCACGGCCGCCCACGCCGAAGGCGACGGCCGGCGTGCCGATGGCGATGGCCGGCGTGCCGCACCGGCGGCGGTCTCGCATTTTGCTGCCATCGGCACCGAACTGCAGCACAACCGCCACCTTCCGCTGCAGGGGCTCGACGGCGGTGATCCGCGGCGGCAGCGCGGGGAACTGTGCACCGTGGGCAACGTGCCCATCTCGCTGCGGCTCCCGGCCGAAAAGGTGCAGTTGCTCCCGGACGGTCCGCCTTCGGTGCTCGAATGCCGACCCGACGGCGACCAGTCCTGGACGTTTGTGAGCGTCACGGCGGGCCGCGATCGGCGTTGCGGTGGTGCCGCCGTGGAGCGTGGCATGCTGACGGCGTGGATCGACGTCCGCGAGTCGGTCACTGTGCCGGGGCACGTCGAGCAGTGGCGGGCCCGGGAGGCGCTGGCCAGCACGGTGATCGCCATCTCCGCGGCAGGACATGAGGGGCAGGAAACCCACGTCCAATTGGGCCGTCCCGTCGAGCACGGTCCCCTGCACGTGAAGCGATTCTTTTTTGATGAGGCGTTGCGTGTGGACGCGTCCGCCGGCGGGAAGCCCCTGTTGCACGTCGAGGTGCCGGTCAGCCCCTGGGTGGTCGATCTGAGGCTCGACGGGACGTGCGGCTCTTCGTCATCGTCGGCTTCGCCCCATGCCGGACGGCTCCAGCCCGGCGCCGAACCGCCCGGATGCACGTTGCTCTGGGCGTGGGCCGGCGCCACGGGCCAGCCGTTCATGGAGACCACGCTGACGCTGGGGCCGAGCGGTCCGCTCTCGTCCGGTGAGCGGCTCGAACTTCCGTTCAGGCTGACTTCGTCTCGGGTGCTCGATCCCTGGGACTCGTATCGCCGTCTGGCGGACGTCCAAAATGCGGGCCAAGAGCGGTCGGGGCTGGCTGTGCTTCCCGAACCGCACGCATTCGCAGACGTGGTGCAGGCCCGGGTTCCCCAAGCCGACCGAGCGGGTATCGGCGCCATCGCGCAGTTCGCCGACGTCGTGCGGCGTTACCGCTTGCAGGTGCCGGGAGCGCCGCGGGCACTGCACGAGTGCCTGCAGAAATTGAGCCCCGAGGAGGCGCTCCCATTGGCCATGTGGAAGGATAGGTTCAGGGAGCTGCTGCGGGAAACGCCCGGATATCGGGCCTGGCAGGCGAGCGCCGACGGACGACGGGAGATCGCGGACGGACATGCCGATACCAGTGCATACTGGAGCCACCTGCAGGCTGATCTGGCTGCACACCGGGAGGAGGCGACCGAAGTCGCCCTCTGCTGCATGCTCGAGGAACTGGACGCCGTTCCGGACGGCAAGCGGGCCGCCCAGCAGCTCTTGAAGGATATCGGAGCCGGCGATGCAGCGTTCAGCGGTGACCTGGGCGCAAGTTTTCCCGGAATCGGCCGCAGCGTGCTCGTGTCGTTCGCGCGGCACCGATCCCACACCACTGCCGCGGCCGACGATGCATCCGGCGCGGCGCCGCGTTAGCGAGGAACCGAGATCATGCCGTTCACGCGACTCCAGGACCTATCCAAGCTCGTCAACGCGATCGATACCGCCATGGCGCGGCACGACGAGCAGGGGCTGGTGGCGATCCGGGACCTGCTCCCCAACCTGCACGAGACGGTCGACGCGGTCAACGCCGCGCTGGGGGAGGTGGAGGCATTGCTGTTCGAGGGCCTTCGCGACGAGGCCATCGCGTTGCACGACCCCGAGTTTCCGGCGCTCGCCGCCCGGCTCAATCTCCAGGACCGAGCTACGTGGCCCCAGGTCGAGCAATACTTCGCCAGCGAGGGCATCGGTCCGCCGCCGGCGGTCGATTTCGACACGCTCTCGGCGTTGGAATCGGCGCACTCGGAACTCGAGCCGTTGAGCCGAACCCTGGACAAGTTGCGGCGCATGACCCTCGAACGGGCGCCGCTCGGTCGGCGGCTGGCGGTGCTGCGGAAGCTCGGCGAACTCGATCCCACGAAGCCGGTGTGGGCTGAGTTGATCGCGGCCCACGAACAGGTGCGTCATGGGGAGCTGAAAGACGCCGTGCGGCAGGCGCTGGCGGCCCGCGACCCCGCGGCCATAGCCACCTTGCACGACGAACTGACGGCCAGCGGATGGACGGTGCCGGTGCCCAAGGAATACGTGCGTGCCACTCGGGGAGCCGATGCCTGGTTGCGGCTGCGGGACGTGGTGACCGAGGGCGAGGCAGCGGCCGCGGCGCTCGAGGCCTGGTATGCCAGGGCGGTGCTGCAGCCGCCCACCCTGGAGATGGTGGACGAGGCCAGACGGTTGCGGCAGCGCTGGGAGGAGACCCGCGACGAAGCCGCCGGCTGCCGTGCCGCGCTTGCCGAGAGTCCCAACGTCGCCGCCCTCGTCCGCGACGAGGGGCTGTTCGGCCGGTTCGACGTGCTCCCGGCGCGAACACAGCCGGTGCTCGACTGGCTTGGCGAGCAGGACACGAGGGACGACACGGCGAGCCGGTTTGCGCATGCCTGCGAACAACTGGAGCAGCACGTCGAGCGGCTCCCGCACTGGAAGGTGGAGACGGCCTGGCTCGACAGTGTGGCCGAACGGCAGGACGAGGTGGCGAGGCTGTGCCAAGAAGTGCCGGACCTGGCCTACCCGGAGCCGCTCCGTGTCCGCGTCGAGGAGGCTCTGGCCGAGGTGCGGGCCCGAGGAGCCCGCCGGCACACGATGCTGCTCGGAGCCGTCGTGGCCGGGGTGGTGATGGCGGTCCTGGCGATCGGGCTGTTCATGTTCGGGGCTCGACGTTCGCAGCAATTGGAGAAAGACAGGGCGAGGTTGGAAAAAACCCTTCATCAGGCGCAGGCGGGCAATTTCGTGGAACCGCCGAAGTTCGTGGCCGAGGTCGCGTCCGCGTATGCGGCGGATGAGAAAATCGCGCTGTTGATCGAGGAAATCGGTGTCGCCGTCGACGAGGAACGTGAACGGCGCGGGCAGGTGCAGGAAGCGTTGGCACGTCATGCCGCCAACGTGGAGACGGCGAGACGAAAGCTCACGGAACGCACGGGACTGCAGCGGCTCGAAGCCTGGCCGGACGACGTGCCGGCCGCGGCCAAGGCGTGGCGCGTAGCGCGATCGCTGGGTGGTGACCCGGGCCATCGCGTGGGACAGGGCGACCGTGCCGCCAAGGTACCGCCGGAAGACTGCGTCGAGTCACGCCATGCGCTGAAGAAGGAAGAGAGTGAAATCGTGGCCGGAGGCGACGCGCAAAAGGAACTCGAGAACGAGTTCCGCGAGGCCGCCACACAGGCCTTCAAGGAGGAACTGGCCACGATTCGCGGCGAGGCCGACGCGGCGTTGGCCGGCAAGGACGCACAGCGCGCCAGGAGCCTCCTCCAGCGACTCCATTCGCTGCGGGACAAGGCCTCCATGGACAAGTGTGCGACGGTGGATGCGCTGCTGGGCGGCAGTGTGCGGCGTCGTGTGGCGCCCGACGAGGTGGCGGCGATCCACGAGATCGAAGTGATGTTGCAATCGCCGACACAATGACCGGGAGGGCGGGCCGGAGGCTCGCCGTGAACATGTACTACCTGCGACAGCAGACCAAGATCAGCGGCCCCTTCAGTGCACAGCAACTGCGGGGCATGCTGCATCGAGGCAGGGCGGCCCGATCGGACAAGGTTTCGACGGATCGTCAGAGTTGGGTGCCGCTGGCCGACTGCCCGGACATCGTCGGGGCAGCCGTCGCCGCACCCGCGCCGTCCACCACGACCACCAGCGCCACGCCGGCCGCGGCTCCAGCCCCGGTGAACGACGGTTTCGTGTGGCATTACACGGTGCACGGGGCCCAGCAGGAGACGACGGCAGACACGGGGACGCTCCAGCAGCTCGTGGCGAGTGGTGACGTCGGTCCCGAGGAACTGGTGTGGCGCGACGGGCTCCTCGATTGGGTCACGGTGCGCGACGTCGCCGAACTGGCCGCCGCCGTGGCGGCGGCGCAGGCGGCCAGTGCCCAGGCGTTCAACTTTTTTCCAGGTGGCGGCGCGAAGCCCGGTTCCTGAGCGGTGCCCCGGGCGAGACAGGATGGCCGTGTCAGCGCCCATCTGCCGGCAGGACCGGGCCGGGATGTCAGACCGCGCGGCCGCTGGCAACCTGCCCGCGGGCCGCGATCGCGGCTCTGATCGCAGTGCGGGCTTCGTCGTCCAGATCACAGGCCAGGGCACGGGCGTTCTCGCACACCTGTTCCGGACTGGTGGCACCGAACAGCACGCCCGTGATACCGGGCTGCTCCGCCGTCCAGGCCAGCACCAGATCCGGAAGGGTGTGGCCCAACCTCTCGGCGACGGGCCGCAGAGACTCGACGAAATCGAGGTTCCTGGCGAACTCGAGCCCCTGGAACATCGGGTACTTGTGGCGGCTGTCGCTCGCCGGAAAGACGCGGTTTCGCTCCATGGTGCCCGCCAGCAGCCCCTTCATAAGCGGCCAGTACACGACCATGGCCACGCCCCGGGACCGGCACCAGGGCAGCACCTCGGCCTCGATCTCCCGCTGCAGCATGTTGAAGTGCATCTGGCAGGCGTGCAGCGGGCACTCGGCGGCGAACCGGGCGAGGAGCGGTGTGGAGGCGTTGGAGAGCCCGATGGCTCGTGCCTGCCCTGCATCGAGCAACCGCTGTAACTCGCCCGCCGACTCCTCGATCGGGATGGCCGGGTCCGGAGCGTGCAGGTAGAGCAGATCGAGATGGTCGGTGCCGAGCCGGGCCAGGCTCTCGGCCACCTGGGCGCGGATCCGTTCCGGACGGCCGTCGACCACCTGTCGGCGCGGTGGTGTCTTGGTGGTGTCCTTCTCCCAGTGGATCCCGCACTTGCCGGCGATCACCACGCGGTCGCGTCGGCCGCCCACGGCGGCCTGAATGGCCCGCTCGCTCTCACCGTGCTCGCCATAGCAGTAAGCCGTGTCGAGATGGGCGACGCCGGCGTCAACAGCCGCGCGGACGGTGGCCACGGCGGCCTCGGCCGTGACGCCCTCCCTGGTCATTCCTGCCAGCGGCCAACAGCCCAGCCCCAACGGTCCTATGGAAACGGGCGAGGTGCCGAGCGACCGGGGCGTGAGGTCCATCGTGGGTCATCTCGCTTCGCCGGCGGGCACGGACTCGGCAGGGAACCGCCCGCTGGAGAGAAACGCGGCCGCGAGATCGGCCGTCTCGCGGCGGAACAGGAGTCCCGTGTGCCAGGTGGAGAGCGTGACGTGCTCGTGCGGCACGTCGGGCCGGGTGCTGTCCGCGTCGATGAGGGCGTCGTATTCGGCGGCGATCACGCCGATGTCCACACCTTCCGGCATGGGCAGCGAATTCACCAGGCTCGTGTCGCTGGTGGAAAGTTCAGCGACCGGTTTGAGCACGCGCCCCACGGTGCTGGCGGCCGCCGTGGCCACGAACGAGCCACGATTGGGCGGTGCCAGCATGACGAATCGCCCCAACTTCTTCGGCCTGTAGCGGGCGAGGGCAGCCCGGGCGATGATGCCCCCCATGCTGTGCGTGACGAGATGCAACCGGTCGATCCGAGGATCGGCATCGAGCACCTGCAATTCGCGGGCAAACCGCTCGGCGTGTACGAGCAACGAACAGCGGATGTTCCAGTAGCCCCAGGTGCTGGTCGTGAAGCCGTGGTCACGGAGTCGTCGGCCCAGCACCGCGAGCATGAAGGTGTTGGCCAGATACCCATGCACGAGGGCCGCGCGTTCGCCGGCACGGATGGGCCGGCTGCCGGCGTCGTCACGGGCGCTGGGCATGGTGCGAACTCCTCGGGCCAGCGACGGTCAGCCGGGCGGTCCCCCGGGGCGGCCGGCGGCCGGCAGCGTGGGCCGCTGCGGTGCCGGACAGCAGTCGACCGGGCAGACGTCGTGGTTGGCGGGCAGGGTGCCGATGGCGACGCGATTGGGCAGATCCCAGGCCCGTTCCGCGATCAGGTCGCGGACCATGGCCACGAACTCCGGGTCCGTGCCCACGGTGGCGGCACGCTTCATGTCGACGCCGAGGTCTCGACACAGGTCGGCGGCCTCCGTGTCGAGATCGTAGAGCACCTCCATGTGGTCGGAGATGAATCCGATCGGAGCCACGACCAGTTGCCTCACGCCGCGTGCGTGCAGATCGCGGATCGCATCGCCGACGTCGGGCTCGAGCCATGGTTGCGAGGGTGGACCGCTGCGGCTCTGGTAGACGAGTTGCCAGTGCGTCACACCTGCCTCGGCGGCGACCAAGCGGCAGGATTCCTGCAATTGGGCGACGTAGCGGCAGCCATCCGACATCGAAGAGGGAATGCTGTGGGCCGTGAACAACACCGGCACGGCCGCGCGGTCGGCAGCGGGAAAATGCTCGAGCGCCTGGCGCAGGTTGGCGGCCATCGGCCCCACGAACCCCGGGTGATTGAAGAACACGCGGATCTTGTCGACCTGGGGAGCCCGCTCGCCCACCGCCTCGCGGGCGGCCGCGATGTTTTCCCGGTACTGCCGGCAGCCGGAGTAGCTGCTGAAGCCGCTGGTCACGAAGGCGATGGCCCGTTTCACGCCGGCATCCGCCATCTCGCGGAGCGTGTCGGTGAGCAGCGGATGCCAGTTGCGATTACCCCAATAGACGGGCAGTCGCGGGCCTCGGCGCTCGAGTTCGGCCCGCAGGGCGGCCAGCAGCGCCAGGTTCTGCTCGTTGATCGGGCTCCTGCCGCCAAAGTGGTTGTAGTGCTCGGCCACCTCGAGCATGCGCTCGCGGGGCACGTTGCGGCCGCGCAGCACGTTTTCCAAGAACGGAAGCACGTCCTCCGGGCCATCAGGTCCGCCGAACGACACCAGCAGAACGGCATCGTAGACCGGGTGCCGGGAGTCCGCTGGAGTTTCGATGGGAGGCAATTCCGGCATGTTGAGAGCTCGGGCGGCCGCCGGAGCTATGACCCCACGGGGATTCGAACCCCGGTTACCGCCGTGAAAGGGCGATGTCCTAGGCCTCTAGACGATGGGGCCGAGACGCCGGCCGTCGAGCGCGACATCAAGGGAAACCGTCCTCAAGGTTACCGCGTAACGGCCGGGCGCGGAAGGCTGCCGTTCATCGGCCGTCCAAACAGACCGTGGAACGAGCTATTCGTCGCATGATGCGGGGACCGCCGGTGCAAGAACACCTGCGGTTCGGCCCGGGATCGACCGGGCGGCGAACATGTCGCCACTGCCTGTCCCGCGGACAGTTAGCCAGCGTCGGCACCGCCCTGTGGCGGCACCGCCGCGTTTCCCAGGTCATCGCCAGCGGCGGCCGACGAGACGGACGGCACGTCCGCCGCGTCACCCCGCGCGATCGCCTCATACACCTCACGTCGGTGCACAGGCACTTCCTTGGGCGCCTCAACGCCGAGCCTCACCTTGTCGCCGCGGATTTCCACGACGACGATAGTGATGTCGTTGTTGATGACGATGCTCTCGTCTTTTTTCCGCGACAGCACGAGCATGAGCCATTCCTTGGCGTGGCGCGATCCGCTTTTTGCGACCTCGCGCATCTTTCGTCAAACCCCTTAACTGTAAAGGTTTCCCCGGTCGAGTCAAGCAAATTCCGGGCCACGGTCTGGAATCACCCGGCAAAACCGTGGTTTCAGTTGCCCGTCGACCCCCGAGTTGCTGGCCGGTTCTGCCGCTTGGAGAACCGGTCGCCATCCGTCGTCCGCGGTGGACTCACGGCCGGGGCGCGGCTTCACGGCGGCGGCCAACACCGAGGCTTGTTGGCCTGACGGGCGTTCCTATACTGGCGACGTGATGTGCTCTCCCGCGACGATTCCTCCTCCGGATCCGTCATGAACGAGTGGTTCCGCAATCTGTTTTCCGCGGTCAAAACCGTCGCCGAGGGGATGCTTGTCACGCTACGGGTGTTCGGCAGCACCTACGATCAGACACGCCGCACGTTTACAGAACACTTCGAATATCCCGAATTGCCGGCCCCCGTCGCGGCCCGCTACCGCGGCTTCCACCGCTACGATCTCACCACCTGCATCGCCTGCGACCAGTGCTCGAAGGCCTGCCCGGTCGATTGCATCTACATCGGCAAGGAGCGGGTCGAGAACGGCAAGGGCTTTCGCGTGAGCGGATTCACCATCGACTACTCGAAGTGCATGTTCTGCGCCCTGTGCGTGGAACCCTGCCCCGTCGACTGCATCTTCATGGGATCGACGCTCGACCTGTCCTGCTACAGCCGTGACGGAACCATCGTCGACTTCGCCCGTCTGCCTGTCGAAGTGGCCTGGGGCCGGTCAACGCTCAACCCCACGGCCGTGGCCGCCTCGAAGGTGATCGTGGAACCGGTCCACGGTGGCCCCAACCAGTAGCAGCCCCGCGGCCCAACCGTCCCCCACGAGCCTCTCCCGCCATGCACCCCACCCTGACTGCCGGCTACGTGGCCCTGTTCGTGGCCGTGGGCGGCGCCTTCCTGGCCGTCAACCTGCTGGTCGGCTGGCTGGTACGGCCCCGTGCTCCGAACACGGAGAAACTCGAGGTCTACGAGTGTGGGGAACCGGCCATCGGATCCAGTTTCGTGCAGTTCGACCTGAGATTTTACGTAGTCGCCCTGCTGTTCATCATCTTCGACGTGGAAGTTGCCTTATTCTTTCCTTGGGCCACGGTGTTCGGCAAGGCCACGCAACTCACCGATCCGGCCTTGGCCACGGTGTGCGCCGACGGGACGCTGACGCCGGCCGCCGTCGGCTTGCAACGGGAGCTGGGGTTGTCGCGACCGGCCGCGCCGGAGACGGACACGCTTCGCGAGCCGATGCAGGAGAAGATCGTGTGGGCACGGAAGCGTGCGCTACAGGCCGGACGCGGTGAGATATCGGATCAGCAGGCGCTCGGGGAATGGTCGGTGGCCCGGGCCGGCTCCCTCCTGGCACGAACGGCGGTCGTCGACATGGTGGCATTTTTTGCCGTGCTCCTCATCGGGTTCGCCTACGTGTGGTATCGAGGCGATCTCGACTGGGTGCGGGCCGTGTCGGCCGAACGCGCGGCCGCACCGTAAGCAGGCGGCTACTTCCAGCTGCAAATCACTTCTCGGAGCGACCATGCGAGGCCCCGGCTTCCTGGAACAACTTGATGAGGCCCTGCCTGGCGCGGTGGTGGGTAGGAACCTCGAAGCGATCGACCCCTGGGTCGAGATCGCCCCGGAACGGATCGCCGACGTCTGCGGCTGGCTGAATTCCCGGAGCCCGGTGCGGTTCGACTCGCTGCAGTGCATGACGGTGGTGGATTGGTGCGAGCCCGACCCCAAGAAGGCGGCGAAGGTGTCGTGGCAGCCCCACCTCGAACTCGTCTACCACCTGTGGAGCACGGCGTCCCGTGTCAGCCTCGTGCTCAAGGCGAAGGTGCCGCGCTGGAAGGGGGACGTGCCCGGACAGTTGCCCGAGGTTCCCAGCCTGTGCGGCGTGTGGCGGGGCGCCGACTGGCACGAGCGCGAGGTGTATGACCTCTCCGGCGTCTGGTTCACGGGCCACCCCAACCTGCGCCGCATCCTCTGTCCGGAGGATTGGGAGGGGTACCCGCTGCGCAAGGACTACGAACAACCGCTCGAATACCACGGCATCCGCGGCCGCTGAACCAGGGACATCACCATGTCGCACGTCGCCGACGACCCCCGCATCATCGAATTCGATGTCCGCACCGACGAGATGCTCGTCAACATGGGGCCACAGCATCCCAGCACGCACGGTGTGCTGCGGCTCGTGCTGCGCACCGATGGCGAGGTGGTGTCGGAGGTGGAGCCGCACATCGGCTACCTGCACCGCTGCGCCGAGAAGATCGGCGAGAACCTCACCGCCCGGCAGTGGATTCCCTACACCGACCGGATGGACTATCTGGCCGCGATGAACATGAATCTCGGCTGGGCGCTGGCGGTGGAGAAGTTGATGAAGTACCAGGTCAGCGAGAAGGCCCGACACCTTCGCGTGCTGATCGCCGAGTTGGGTCGCATCGCCAGCCACCTGGTGGGCATGGGGGCCTACGGCCTCGATCTGGGCACGTTCAGCCCGTTCCTGTACGCCTTCCGCGAGCGCGAGAAGATCCTCGACCTGTTCGAGGAGGCCTGCGGGGCCCGCCTCACCTACAGCTACATCACCGTGGGCGGCCTGACGGCCGACCTGCCGCCGGGCTGGCTGGGCCGCTGCGAGGCCTTTCTCGACCAGTTCGAGCCCATCATCAAGGAATACCACGCGCTGCTCACGACCAACGCGATCTTCGTGAAGCGCACCGCGAACATCGGCGTCATGTCGCGGGATCTGGCCATCGAATACGGTTGCTCGGGCCCCGTGCTCCGCGGTAGCGGCGTCGACCAGGACATGCGGCGCGACGGTGAAGCCATCTACACGGCGATGTACGACGGCTACGCCTTCGAGGTGGCCGTGATGAAGGACGGACACTATCCCCGCGACCACGAATATCCGCCCGTGCCGGCCGATGCGGTGCTGGGGGACTGCTGGCACCGGTTCTTCGTGCGCATGCTGGAGGTGGTGCAGTCGATGGACCTGGTTCGCCAGTCGATCGACCGCTACTCGGCCTGCAAGGGGCCGCTGGGCGAGCCGCTCAAACTCGCGGAGAAGATTCCGGCCGGCGACGCCTACCTGGAGACCGAGGCACCGAAGGGCCAGATGGGGTTCTATCTGGTGAGCGACGGGTCAGCGATTCCCTGGCGAGTGCGGGCCCGTTCGAGTTCGTTCTCAAACCTGGCGGTGGCGCCGGAGTTGTGCCGTGGCTGCCTGATCGCCGACGTGCCGGCCATCGTGGGCAGTCTCGACATCGTGATGGGCGAGATCGACCGGTAGCCGGCCGCCGCTCGCGGCACCGGTGCGTGCCGCGCGGGAGTGAAAGCCGCGGCTGCGGAGAGTGGGATGGCGCGGCGTCGCCGGGCGTGCCCATGGCGCACATGGTCTCGGCGTCCCCCGACCCGTGGCTCCGTGGGTGCACCGTGCGAAACCGGCCCGATCCCCCGCCGGGGCTTGTGAAAAGAGTTGGTGTAGGGCAAACTTCGTGCGAATTTTCACGAAGTCGGTTTCTGCCCGGGAAAACCGTGGGCAGCCCGTTGTTTCGCCGCCGCACGACTCGGACTGATGGCTGAATTCCTCATCAACTCGGTCGGCTTCCCCGAGTGGCTGGCATGGACGGTCACGGCCGTCGTGGCCGCCGTGTTGATCCTCAACGTGATCGCCGGCGGCGCACTGGTGTTCATCTGGGCGGAGCGCAAGATTGCCGCCCGGATCCAGGATCGCCTCGGTCCCACGCGCACGGGCGGCCGGTTCGGCTGGCTGCAGTCCCTGGCTGATGGCATCAAGCTCATCGCCAAGGAGGACCTGATGCCCGAGGGTGCTGACGGGATGCTGTTCCGTCTGGCCCCATACGTCAGTTTCTGCGCCTCCTTCTGCGCCTTCATCGCCCTCCCGTTCGCCTTCGATTTCGTGGGCCAGCGGCTCAACGTCGGCGTGTTCTTCGTGGTGGCGGTGCTCGGCCTGGAGGTGTTCGGGGTGATCCTCGCCGGCTACGCGTCGGCCTCCAAATGGTCGCTGTTCGGGGCCATGCGCGAGGCGGCCCAGGTCGTGAGTTACGAGGTGCCGCTGGGGATGTGCGTGGTCGTTCCCGTGATGCTGGCCGGCAGCATGGATCTGGTGACGATCGCGGAGAAGCAGGCGGGCTGGGTCACGAACTGGTACCTGTTCCACGACCCCTTCACGTTCGTGATCTTCTGGGTGTACGTCACCTGTGCGGTGGCCAGCGTCAACCGCGCCCCCTTCGACCTGGCTGAGGCGGAGAGTGAACTCGTGGCCGGCTTCCACACTGAATACTCCGGCCTGCGCTGGAGTTACTTCTTCATGGCCGAGTACGGATCGATGTTCCTCGTCAGCGCCCTGGCCGCGGTGCTGTTCATGGGCGGTTGGAACGGCCCCATCCCGGTGGCACGGTTGGTGGGCCTCTCGGAGGGCACGGGCGACACGGCGAACTATTTCGTGCGTTTGCTGGGCATGGCGAACCTGCTCGGCAAGGCCACGCTGGGCGTGCTCGTGATGATGTGGGTGCGCTGGACGCTGCCCCGGCTCCGCATCGACCAGGTGATGACCACCTGCCTCAAGTACTGCACGCCGATCGCCGCGGCGATGTTCGCTGGTGCCATGCTCTGGCAGTTGATGCTGCCGGGTGGAGTGGCGCCAGGGCTGTCGCGGCCCGCGGGCGAGATCCGCGAGGGCTGGCTCGAGGGACCGGGTGGCCGGTCTGCCGCGGCTCGGTCCTCCGCTGTCGCCGGGGTGCTCCCATGATACCGCTGGCCGCCATCGACTGGCACTCCGTCTTCTTCTTTCTGTTCGCGGCGCTGGCCTGCGGCTGTGCCGTGGCCGTGGTGGCGGCGGAAAACGTGGTGCGCATGGCGTTGTACCTCGTACTCTCGCTGGGCGCGACGGCGGGGCTGTTCTTTCTGGCCGGCGCCGAGTTCGTGGGTGCCATGCAACTCATGATCTATGTGGGCGGCACGCTCGTGCTGCTGGTGTTCGGCGTGATGCTCACGGCCCAGGCTCCATTCGTGTCGATCAAGACCGCGCCGGGCGATCGCGTGCTGGCGGGCGTGATCGGCGCCGCCCTGCTCGCCGTGCTGCTGCAGTCGGCGTTCTCCGTGCCGGAATGGCGGAAGCCGGCCGCCGGTCGAGACGGCGAGCCTGCCGCCACGCCGCTCGGCATGGCGCTGCTGGGCACGCGGGTCGACGAGGCGTCGGCAGGTGCTCCCGGCGGTGTTCGTAGCGGTTACCTGCTGCCGTTCGAAATCGTTTCTGTGCATCTGCTCGTGGTGCTCGTAGGCGCCGCGTACCTGGCCCGTGCCAAGCGGCGCCGGACGCCACGCGCCATCGAGGTGGCCGCGTCGATGGAACCCCCGGCGACCGTCGCCGCCCACGCCGCCGTGGGACGCGAGGGGTCACGTGGCGGGTCGGTGCTGGCGGGAGGGGCACGCTGATGCAGCCGTCCCTGTCCCCGCTTGTGGCCAGTTTGCTCACGGAGCCCGTGGGCGTGACGCACTACCTGGTGGTGGGGGCGATCTTGTTCACGGCCGGCGTGGCCTGCATGGCGGTGAAACGCAACGCCCTCGGCGTGTTGATGGGCATCGAACTCGTCCTCAACGGCGCCAACGTGAACTTCGTGGCCTTCGCTTCCCCGTACCTGCAGGCCGAGGGGGGGAAGTCGCTGGGATTGGATGGGCAGGCGATCGCCCTGTTCGTGATCCTGCTGGCGGCCGCCGAGGCCGCCGTGGCCCTGGCAATCACCCTCAACTTCTACAACAACCACGCCACGGTCGACGTCGATCGTGCGGATGATCTCAAGGGTTGAGATCGCGGCAGCGAGAAGGTCATGGATCCCGCCTCCCAACTCCCGATGCTCCTCGGCCTGGCCTGGCTGGCGCCCCTGGCGTCTTTCCTGGCCATCCTGTTCTTCGGGCCGCGCATGGGGTCGCACGGTCGGAACGCCGCCTGGGTGGCGACCGCGGCGATCGTCACGTCGCTGGTGCTCTCGTTGGCGGCGTTCGTGACCTGGCTGGGTGTGCATCCCGTGCAGGCGGCGGCCCACGGCGGGCATGCAGCCGCCCACGCGAGCGACCATGCCGACGCTGCGGCTGCCGAGCAAGATGACGCCGGTGCTCATGCCGACGCCGCCGTCCATGGCGGCCATGCCGAGGTGCCGGCCCACTACGCCGGAGACTGGTACACCCTCTACGAGGGTGGCCGGCTGCGGCTCTCCATCGGCTGGTACGTCGATGCGCTCACGGTGCTGATGTTCGTGGTGGTGACGTTCATCGCCACGTGCATTCACGTCTATGCGTCCGGATACATGCACGACGAGCTCCACGACGTCACCGATCACGAGGTGCATCTTGCGGGTGGCGGCCACCTCCACCGGCCCGGCCGCTTTCCGCGGTTCTTCCAGGCCCTGTCCCTGTTCTGCTTCTCGATGCTGGGCATCGTGATCGCCGGCAATCTGGCGATGGTTTTCATCTTCTGGGAACTGGTGGGCATCTGCTCCTGGTTCCTGATCGGCTTCTACTACGAGCGCACGAGCGCCTCGACCGCCGCCAACAAGGCGTTCATCGTCAATCGGGTGGGCGACTTTGGCATGCTCATCGGGCTGATGGCCCTGTGGGGCGCGCTGGGGACCTTGCAGTTCGCCGACGCGCAGGTGGCGGGCCCCGATGGCAGCGTCGTCACGACGCCCGGCCTGTTCAGTCTCGTGCGTCCTGCCGCTGGCGGTCATGCGCTCCAGGTGCCGGACGGGATGGTGACGTTCGCGGCGGCCGACGAGGTGGCGCGGATCGCGGCCGACCACGCGGGCAACCCGGCCGATGCGGCCAGCGAAGTGGCCAGCCGCATCTCCGACTGGCGGGCCATCGGCCTGGGACACTGGCTCCTCGTGGTGGCCGGTCTCGGCATCTTCTGCGGCTGCGTGGGCAAGAGCGCCCAGTTTCCACTCTTCGTCTGGCTGCCTGATGCCATGGAAGGCCCCACGCCGGTCTCGGCGCTCGTCCATTCGGCCACGATGGTGGCCGCCGGCGTGTACCTCGTGGGCAGGTTCTTTCCCGTGCTCACGCCCGAAGTGCTGCTCGTGATCGCCTACGCGGGCGCGATCACGCTGTTCATCGCCGCCACAATCGCGCTGGTCGCCAACGACATCAAGCGGGTGCTCGCCTACTCCACCGTCAGTCAGCTCGGCTACATGATGCTGGCGCTGGGCGTGGGCGGCTGGGTGGCCGGCCTGTTCCACCTCGTCACGCACGCCTTCTTCAAGAGCCTGCTGTTTCTCTGCTCGGGATCGGTGATCCACGCCTGCCACACGAATGACATGCGGAAGATGGGTGGCCTCGCCCGAGTGATGCCCTACACGGCCGGCACCATGCTCGTCGGCTGCCTGGCCATCATCGGGGCCGGCGTGCCCTTCGTGATCGGGCTTTCGGGCTATTACTCCAAGGACTCGATCCTCGCCCAGGCCCTCTGCTTCTCCCAGGCGAACCCCCGGCACGCGATCCTGTTCTGGGCCGTGGCGGGGGGTGCATTCCTGACCGCGTTCTACATGTTCCGACTCTGGTTCATGACGTTCGCGGGCCAGCCCCGGGATCACCATATCGCCGACCACGCCCACGAGTCGCCGAACGTGATGGTCACGCCCCTCGTGACGCTGGCGGTGCTGGCCGTGGTGGCGGGCTGGACGCTGCCGGGTGGCTTCGGCATCGCGAACCTGCTCGAGCAGGCCCGGCCCGCGGGCACGGCCGAGGGCTTCGCCGCCGCCGGCATCACCATTCCCGCCGAGCACCTCAGCCACGGCGAGCCGTTCCACACGATCGCCACCTGGACCGCCTTTGGGACCGCTCTGGCGGGCGTGCTGCTGGCCGCGGCGATGTACGTGTGGCGGTCGATCTCCCCGGCCGCCGTGGCCGCCGTGTTCCGGCCGCTGTATGCCTTTCTGGCCGGCCGTTGGTACTTCGATGAACTCTACGACGCGCTGTTCGTGAAGCCGGTGCTGGGGATCGCCAGCCTGGCCAGCGGGGTCGACCGGGGCATTATCGACCGCATCATCGATGGCGTGGCCTGGACGGCCCGGCAACTGGCGGGCATCGACGCCTGGATCGATCGCACGCTGGTTGACGGCCTCGTCAACGCCACGGCCAACGCCACGTGGAATGCCGGCCTGGAGCTCAAGAAGCTGCAGACGGGCCGGCTGCGGCAGTACGTGATGTTCATCGTCGTCGGCACCGTCGCGCTGTACGTCTTGGCCAGCATGCTGCTCTCGTCGTCACTGGCCGGCTGACCCCGGCCGCACGTCCCCGTTCACCAGTCACCCTCCGGAACCTCGCACGGATCCCGCCATGCTTCCCGTCGCAACGCTCGACCAGCCCGCCCTCTGGCCCCTCACGGCGATCGTGTTCCTGCCGGCCCTCGTGGCCGCGCTGCTTTCGCTGCCCATCGTGTCCAAGGGCCGCGAGGAGGCGATCCGCTGGATCACGCTGCTCACCACGGCGGTGGTGTTCGTGCTGTCGCTGTGGATGGCGTGGCCGACGCTGTTCGGAGCGGTCGGCCCGGCACAGTTCAGGGTGGGCGAGGCCGGCATGCAGGCCATGGTCAAGCAGCCGTGGATTCCGGCCTTCAACATCGAGTACCTGCTGGGTGTCGACGGCATCAGCATGCCGCTCGTCGTCCTCACCACGTTTCTGTCGATGCTGGCCGCCGCCGCTAGTTGGCCGATCACCAAGCACGTGAAGGCCTACCACGTGCTGTTTCTGCTCTTGGAGACGGGCATGCTGGGCGTGTTCGTGTCGCTCGACTTCTTCCTGTTTTACGTGTTCTGGGAGGTGATGCTGCTGCCGATGTACTTCCTGATCGGCATCTGGGGCGGTCCGCGGCGGGAATACGCCGCCATCAAGTTCTTCCTCTACACGCTGCTCGGCAGCGTGCTCATGCTGTTGGCGATCCTGATGCTGTATTTCACGGGCGATCTGCGGGATCTGTCGGCCGAGCAGTTGGTGGCCGCACACGTCGTCAGTCCCGTGCTCGACGCGGCCGCTCAGGCTGATGCCGTGGCGGCGATCAAGACGGCCACGTCGCCAGTCCATACGTTCAACCTGCTGGCGCTGGCCCAGCTCGGCCAACTGCCCGAGTCGCCGTTCGCTGCGGTCAACCTCTGGGGCCTGAGCCTGGAGACGTGGGCCTTCCTGCTGCTGCTCGTCGGTTTCGTGATCAAGGTGCCCGTGGTGCCGGTGCACACCTGGCTGCCCGACGCCCACGTCGAGGCGCCGACGCCGATCTCGATGATCCTGGCCGGCGTGCTGCTCAAGCTGGGTGGCTACGGCATCCTGCGCATCTGCTATCCGATCTGTCCCGGCGCAGGGCTGGCGCTCGCTTGGCTGGTGTGCGGTTTGGGCGTGGTGTCGATGGTCTACGGCGCCTTTGCGGCGCTGGCCCAGAAGGACTTCAAGCGGATGGTGGCCTACAGCTCCGTGAGCCACATGGGTTACGTGATGCTGGGCCTGGGCGTGTGGAGCGCGGTGGCCGGCAACGAGTTCCGCTGGGACGCCTGGGCCCAGGGTGTGAACGGGGCCATGTTCCAAATGCTGGCCCACGGCATCTCGTCGGCCGGGATGTTTTTCATGGTGGGCGTGCTCTATGACCGGGTGCACCATCGCAATCTCGAGGAATTCGGCGGCATCTTCAACCGCATGCCGGTGTACAGCGGCCTGGCAGTGGCGATCTTCTTCGCGGGCCTGGGCCTGCCGGGGCTGTGCGGTTTCATCGGCGAGGTGCTGGTGACGCTCTCCAGTTGGAACTACAGCCGAGTGCTGGCCGTGATCTCGGCCTTCACGGTGATCCTCACGGCGGCCTACATCCTGTGGGCGATCCAGCGGGTCTATCTGGGCGCCGAATACAAGGGTCCGCATGGCGATCACCTGACGCCGATCACCGGCCGGGAACTGGCGATCGCCACCCCGCTCGTGTTCCTGGCGATCCTCTTCGGGGTGGCCCCGCAGACGCTTTTCAATTACGTCACCCCGACGGTGAACCGCCAGGTGGAGACGCTCGCCGAATGGACCCGCACGGTGAAGCCCGACGCCCCGGCGGCGCAGCCGCCGCTGGCCGCCGACGCCACCGCCCGCCGCTGAACCGGAGCCGCCCCCGCTGATGCAGCCCATGGAACTCGGATCACTCGTCGCCGGCACGATCGATGACACGCTCAGGGTGTCGCTGCCGCTGTTTCGTGCCGAAGCGGCGCTGGCGGCGACGGTGGTGCTCGTGCTGCTCTGCCGGATGCTGCCGGTGCTGCGCTGGCTTGATTCCGGACTCGTGGCGCTGGGGGGCGTGGCCTTCGCCTTCTGGTACGCGTGGTGCGATGCGACCGGCCTGCCGCTGTCCGGATGGCCGGGGGCCGACGCTGTGCCGGGGCGGCAGGAGTTGTTCGGTGGCCTGCTCGTGTTTGACGCCTTGACCGCCATCATCCGGTTGTTGCTCACGGGCTTCCTTCTCCTCTACATCCCGTTCACCAAAGTGTCGGGAATTCCCGATCGTGAGGATGGTGCGGACTTCTACACGCTCGTACTCGGGGCCGCCTTGGGCATGTGCCTGATGGCCTCCGCCAATCACCTGCTGATGGTGTTCATGGCGGTGGAGATGGCGAGCGTGCCGAGTTACGCGCTGGCGGGGATGCTGAAGGGGCGCAAGGCGAGTTCCGAGGCCGCTCTCAAGTACGCCGTCTACGGTGCCGGCGCGGCCGGCGTGATGCTGTACGGCATCAGCCTGCTGGCCGGCGTGCTCGGCACCTGCCATCTGCCGAGCATGGCCGCCGAACTGTCCCGGGTGGTCGGCGCCGATCAGGGGACCACGATGGTGCTCGTGCTGGGCGGCCTGATGGTGGCCGTGGGCCTGGCGTTCAAGCTCTCCGCCGTGCCGTTTCACTTCTGGTGCCCGGACGTGTTCGAGGGAGCGGCGGCCGAGGTGGGGGCGTTCCTGTCGGTGGCCAGCAAGGCGGCCGCCGTGGCCCTGGTGGTGCGGCTGGCGTTCGGCCTGGGCACGCTGGCCGCGGGGCCCGGCGGCGAGGGGCTGGCCGACGTCCGCTTCTTCATGCTCGTGGTCGTGGCGCTGATGGCGGCCGCGACCTGCACGCTGGGCAACCTGGCCGCCTACGGCCAGACGAACATGAAGCGCATGCTCGCCTACTCGACGATCGCACACGCCGGCTACCTGATGATGGGTGTGGCGGCTGCGGTGGCGATGATGGGAGTGGCCCCAGGGCAGGCCCGGGACGCCGTCAGCGCGCTGGCCTTCTACCTGGGCACCTACCTGTTCATGAACCTGGCGGCGTTCGCCATCGTTGCCGTGCTGCGGAACCGGCTGCGCAGCGAGGAGATCTCCGCCTACGCGGGGCTCGTGCGCAGCAGCCCGGGCCTCGTGGTGGCCACGGCAGTGGTGCTCGTGAGCCTGATCGGTCTGCCACCGCTCGCCGGTTTCGTCGGCAAGTTCCTCGTGTTCTCCTCGCTGGCACAGGCCATCTCGTCGGGCGCCGCCAGCCCCGCGGTCCGGTCGCTGCTGCTGGCCCTGCTCGTGGTGGGTGGCGTCAACACCGTGATCAGCCTGTTCTACTACCTGCGGGTGCTCAAGGTGATGACGTTCGACCCACCTCCGGCCGACCGCTTCATCGATGCCAATGCGCCGGTCTGGCTGTCGGGCGGACTGGTGGCGGCTCTGGCGTTGCCGATCGTCGTACTGGGCGTGTTCTGGTCCGGACTCTACGCCTTCGCACAGTTGGCCGGTCGGATTGCGTCCTGAGGAAATCTCACCATGGCCAAGACCGACCTGCTGGTGCGTGTGCTGCAAACGCTGGAGTCGTCGCCGGCCATGTATCTGGCCGAGTCCGGCATCTGGTCCTATCCCGGCGACGAGGGCTTGAAAGTGGCGCTGGCCGATCTGGTGGGCGATCAGAAGAGCCTGTCGGCCCGGGCGGCCGCGATTCTCGAGGATCGTGGGGTGAACCTGCCCCGGGTGGCCTATCCACTGTCCTACACGGCCTGGCACGATCTCGACCTTGGTTACCTGATGTCGCGGGTCATCGATCGGCTGCGGGCGCAGGCGGCCGAGTGTGACGCGCTGGCCGCCAACGCCGCGGATGATGCGGCGGCCGCCGAACTCGCGATCGAGGCGGTGCACTCGGCCAGGCGTCATGCCGACGCGCTCGAGCAACTGGTGGCCAGGTCGCGGGCCGGCCTTCTGGGAACCGCTCCGTCAGGTGCGGTGTCGGCGGCGCCAGCCGCGGCGTCCTGAGCCATGGAGTATTTCGACAGCCATTGCCACCTCGACCCCATGCGGTTCGGGGCGGAGCTGCCCGACGTGCTGGCGCGGGCCCGGGCCGCCGGCGTGACGCGGATGGCGGTGATCGGTACGCGGGCCGCAGATAGCGAGGCCGCCGCGGACCTGGCCGCGCGCGAACCGGGACTTGTCGCCGCGGCCGGCCTTCACCCCAACGACGTGGCCGACGCCGAGCCCGGTGAATGGGAAAGAATTGAGCGGCTGGCGAGGGAAGGCCGTGTGGCCGCCATCGGCGAGACGGGCCTCGACTGGTATCGCACGACGGCGCCGGCAGACCTGCAGCGCGAGTTTTTCGATCGCCATCTCAGGCTCGCGCAGCGGCACTCGCTGCCGGTCGTGATCCACACCCGGGAAAGCATTCGCGACGTCCTGGACATGATTCGCGAGGCTTCGTCCCGCGGGCCGCTCCGCGCCGTCCTGCATTCGTTCACGGGCACGGCGTTGGAGGCGGCGGAGGCGGCCGACCTCGGCTGTCACCTGGGCTTTGCGGGCATGGTCACGTTCCGGTCGGGTGCCGACCTGCGCGAGGTGGCTAAGACCGTTCCGCTCGACCGGCTCCTCGTCGAGACCGACAGCCCGTTCCTGTCGCCCGAGCCGCTGCGCGGCAAACGCAACGAGCCGGCGCACGTCGTGCACACGGCCGGTTGCCTGGCGCTGGCCCGGGAAGAGCCACTGGAGGCGTTGGCGGCGGCGACCACCGCCAACGCCCGCCGTCTGTTCGGCATCTGAATCCGGGATCGCCCCGCACCGGCTATGCTCCCGGGCCGGGGAGGCTGCATGTCAGTGACCGTCCGCAGGCAGACGCCGTACGTCTTTTTCGGGCAGACGACGTCATTGTGCGACGAGTGCCTCGCGCTCGTGCCGGCCAAGATCGTGATCGAGGAGGAGCGGGTCTACTATCTCAAGCGCTGCCGGGCCCATGGGCCGCGGAAGGTGCTCGTCTCCACCGACGCCGCCTACTGGCGGCTCTGCCACGACTACCTCAAGCCCGGCGACCGGCCGCTCGTGCTCCAGACGCACACCGAGCGGGGCTGCCCCTACGACTGCGGGCTCTGCCCCGACCACGAGCAGCACTCCTGCCTGGCCCTCATCGACGTCAACGAGGCCTGCAACCTCTCCTGCCCGGTCTGCTTCTCCGACTCCTCGCCGCAGCGGTCCCTGCATCGGCCGCTCGCCGAGATCGAGCGGATGATGGACGCGCTTGTGCGGAGCGAAGGGGAGCCCGACCTGCTGCAGATTTCCGGCGGGGAGCCGACGATCCACCCAGAGATCCTCGAGATCCTGGCCGCGGCCAAGCGGCGGCCGATCCGCCACGTGATGCTCAACACCAACGGGATCCGCATCGCCGAGGACCCCGAGTTTGTCCGCCGGCTCGCCGAACTTCGCCCCGGCTTCGAGGTCTACCTGCAATTCGACTCGCTGCGGCCGGAGGCCCACCTGAACCTGCGGGGTGCCGACCTGACGCGGATCCGGCGGCAGGCCCTCGAGGCGCTGGAGCGGGCCGGCATTTCCACGACGCTCGTCGTCGTGGTCAAGCAGGGCGTGAACGACGACGAGCTTCCGGCGATCATCGACCACGCGCTCCAGTGGCGGTGCGTCCGCGGCGTCGTCTTCCAGCCCATCCAGGACGCCGGCCGCAACGAGGGTTTTGATCCGTCGCGAGATCGGTTTCCCCTGTCGGCGATCAGGCGGCGGATCGTCGGCTCCGGCGGCCCGTTCGGTCCGGGCGACATCATCCCGCTGCCCTGCAACCCGGAGAGCATCGCCATCGGCTACGCCCTGCGGAAAGGGTCGCGGATTGCCCCGGTGACCTCGTTCTTCCCGCGGGAGTTGCTCGTCGAGACGCTGCCCAACGCGATCACGTTCGAGAAATACCCCGACCTGCATCGCCGGGTACTCGAGTTCTTCTCACTCGCCACGGCCGAGTGCAACAACGAGCAGAAGCTGGCCGAACTCCTCTGCTGCCTGCCGGAGGTGCCACTGCCCGCGGGCCTTGGCTACGAGGACACGTTCCGCGTGGTGATCGTGGAGTTCATGGATGCCCACAACTTCTGCCTCGGCCGCGTGAAGCGGTCGTGCATCCACTTCGTGACGCCGGACGAAAAAATCATCCCTTTCGAGACCTATAACCTGTTCTACCGCGACGCGGCCGCCCGGGCTCGGATGCGGCGGTCGCTGGAGGGGCGATGAGCGACCCCGACGGCTTTCAGTTCGTTCGATAGTCCAACCAGGGGACACCATGAGAATCCTCGCCGTCATTCTCGGAACGTTCTTGGCCCTGTTCGGTCTTGTCTTCGGCGGTTGTGCGGGCGGGTGGACGATCGCGGTGCTCCGGGAGGGCTTGCCCGATGCGGGGATCGTGTGGCTGATCGCTGTGAACGTCGGCTTGGCCGCGGTGCTGCTCTGGGCGGCCTACCGGCTCTTCCGCGGCCCTGTTCGACCGCCAGACGGCTCCGCGGACGCACGCGACTCGTGAACGTCCACGCCTGGTTCGACATCGCCGCCGCCACGGCCGCGGCGGTCATGACCGTGGGCTGCTTCTTCTGGCGGCTCCGCGATGCGGCGACGCGGATCGACCAGGCGGGTTTCGGCTACGCCTGCGCGCTCGTGATCGGGGCGGTCCTCGGGGGCTATGCCGCTGGCACCGCGAACCTCTGGCTCTCGAGTGAAGCCGGCGTGGCCCGGAGCATCGTCGGGGCTCTTGCCGGCGCGATCGTGGCGATCGAGATCTTCAAGCGGGCTCGCGGCATCACGGGCTCGACCGGCATCATCTTCGTTCCCGCCTTCTGCACGACCGTCATGATCGGTCGCTGGGGCTGCTTCCTTTCGGGGCTCACGGATCACACCCACGGTGCACTGACCGCGGTCCCCTGGGGCCACGATTTCGGCGACGGCGTGCCCCGCCATCCGGTGCAGATTTACGAATCGGCCGCGATGGCGGCGTTCCTCGTCTCTGCCCTCGTCATGCTCGCCCGTCGCGACCCCTTCTTCCTGCGAAACGGCTTCTACCTGATGGTGCTCTGGTACGCGGCGCAGCGATTCTGCTGGGAGTTTCTCAAGCCCTATGCCCCGGTGCTCGGGCCGCTCAATCTCTTCCACCTCGTCTGCCTGGGTCTGATGGGGTACGCGGTATGGATGATGCGATCAAACGACGGATCTGTGAGGGGGTGCCCATGCCCCGGGAGCCGGCGTAGCTGACCAGCGCAGGCATGGATGCCGGAGCGCAGGCAGCTCCGAGAGAGTGGAGGCCCGGAGGGCCGGAGCGAACGTCCGGCGACGGGGCATGGGCGACCCCGAACCAACCGAGAGGCTTTCCCTGCCCCGCGCGGCGGGTACGATGGCAAAATCTGAAGCCCCCGGAGCTCGCCTGCATGGTACGCACCCCCTCCACGATGTTGCCCTTGGGCACCGCTGCCCCCGACTTCGAGCTGCCCAACGTCGACGGCCGCAGCATCACCTTCGCCGATGCCGCCGGCCCCAAGGGCACCGTCATCATGTTCATCTGCAACCACTGCCCGTTCGTGAAGCACGTCGCCGATCATCTGGCCGCCCTGGGCCGGGACTACATGCCCCGGGGCATCGGGTTCGCGGCCGTCAGTTCCAACGACGTCTCCAGTCACCCTGCCGATTCGCCCGAGCAGATGGTGCACGAGGCGGAGTCGCGGGGCTATCCGTTCCCCTACGTCTACGACGAGACCCAGGATGTGGCGAAGGCCTACCACGCTGCCTGCACGCCCGACTTCTACCTGTTCGATGCGGGCCGGAAGCTCGTGTACCGCGGACAACTCGACGCCAGTCGGCCGGGCAGCGGGATTCCGGTGACGGGCGACGACCTGCGGACGGCGATCGACGGGCTGCTGTCAGGTGCCGCGCCGGCGGCGGAACAAATCCCCAGCCTGGGCTGCAACATCAAGTGGAAGGCCGGCAACCACCCGTCGTACTTCAGCCCGTGATCGGATCCCGCGCCGGTGATCAACCCGACACGAATTCGGGACTGATCTTTCGCGGGATCAGGCCGGCGTCATGGGCCTCGTCGAGGAACAGTTGCACCGACGCTCGACCGGGGGTCCCGAAGTCGCGGGTCCAGTCGTTGACGTACATGCCCACGAAGGTGTCGGTGCGCGCGGCGTCGAGGTTGCGGCCCCACTTGCCGGCGTAGGCCAGCGACTCCTGGCGATGGTCGAGCCCCCAGTTGATGCTTTCCGACAGCAGCCGCGTGACGTCTCGGATCACCTCGTGCCCGAGGTCACGGCGGATACCGTTGGCGCCCAGCGGCAGCGGCAGGCCGTGGCGATCCTTCCACCACACGCCAAGGTCCACGACGAGGTCGAGTCCCTGTTCGCGGTAGGTGAGTTGGCCCTCGTGGATCACCAAGCCCGCGTCGACTTTGTGGCCCTCGAATTGGCCCGCCTCCACCACGTCGAGGATCCGGTCAAAGGGCACGACCACGTGCTGGAACGGCCGGCCGAGCCACAGCGAAAGCGACAGGAAGGCGCTCGTCAGCGTGCCGGGCACGGCGATCACGGACGCCGCGGTTTCGTCCTTCGTGAGCGGACGCTTGGCGACCACGATCGGCCCGTAGCCGTCTCCCATACTCGCGCCGCAGGGGCAGAGAACGTACGTGTCGGCGAGATGGGCGTAGGCGTGGATGCTGAGCGCCGTGAGCTCGAGTTCCCCGGCAAATGCCCGGCGGTTGAGCGTCTCGATATCGACGAGTTCGTGGACGAAACGGTAGGGACCGGTGTCGATCTTGTCCGCGGCGAGCGCGTAGAACATGAACGCGTCGTCCGGATCTGGACTGTGGCCGACACGGATGGTGTGTGTGGCCCGGCTGGATGCGGTGCTCATGACGGGATGATAGCGGCTGCCGGTGGCGTGGGGAGTGTGCCGCCCACGGGCAGGCTCCCCGCCCGGCCTGACGAGGGGGCGGTTGCCCGGCCATGCAGCCGATTTCCGCCCCGGGGTGGTTCAGCGCGGCCGATCGTTGGGCCGCTGGGGCCCCCGGTTGGCAAACTTGCCGATGTCCTGCGTGTCGCCTGGCTCCAGACGTGTGGCCCGCAGGTTCTCCCGCTGGATCGCCTCGTACACCTCCTGGCGGTGCACCGGGACCTCCGAAGGCGCGTTGATGCCCAGCCGGACCTTGTCTCCCCGGATATCCACGATCGTGACGACGATATTGTCGCCGATCATGATGCTTTCGTCACGTTGTCTGGAGAGCACGAGCATCGCTGGTTCCTTCCTGATCCCGGCGGGGCCGCGGCGATCCTGCGCCGGCGGTCACCCTTGATTATGCACTCTTTTTCAGAGGCGGTCGTTCGGTCGTGAGTTCATACTGCAGGGGCAGCTCGCCGCTGGCGACGACTTGACGGCCCGTGCGGGTTTCGAGGTTGATGACGATCGGCGCTTTCAAATTGAGGGTGAGGGACTTTCCGTTCGTGCCGACGACGACCACCACCTGTGCCTGCCGCATGTCGCTGATGGCGAGCGGCGACAGTTCACTTCGTGGAATTCGCACCTGGTAGTCGGGCACGAAGCGCCGCGGGCTGACCACCGCTAGGGCGACATCGCCGCGGTTCGTGCTCTGCAGCCAACCGAGGGCGTCGTTCGACGCGTCGGCGAGCAGGGCCCATTCTCGACAGTCCTCCAGTCCCGGCAAACCGCTGGGAAACCGCAGGATGTCGTCGGTATCGACGTCGATGCGGCCGAATCGGCTGGTGGTGATGCGCATGTCAGTGGCACTCCATTGCCCGGTGGAAACCGACGGCCGGTGGACCGGCCGCGCGAACTCCCGTTCGCCTACAGTGAAATCGGCAGCGCGGGCTGTTCGGGTGAGAAAAAAAGGACTGGCGAAACAGGGGGGATGCGGAAGGGGTTGCCGTGTAGGGAGTTGTGTCCGCTGGCGGGGTTTTTTCGGGCGGCTTGACCGGCCGCTAAATTCCGCACAATCGCTGCGATGAGGCGGTATTCCGCCGTGCCCGGTTGAGGCTGGAGCCCACGTCATGATCTTCCGCGCCGCCGTGATCCTCGTCCTGACGCTTCTGGGCGGTTGCTCGGCGTCTCGGTACGACGTCGATTACGCCGAGCGGCTGAAGGCGTACCGCCACGAAGCCGATTTCGCCTGTCTGGCCGCCGAGCCCACGGGCTTCGCCGACGACCGTCTGCGGCTGCGGTTGCCACGGCAGTTCGCCGCGCCGGTGCCGGACGACGCCGATGCCAGCCGGATCAAGCCGCCGTTCGTCAAGGATTTTCCAGGTTTCGTCGCCGCCCACGAGGCGTGGCTTCAGATCAAGAACCTGCGGCTGTCCGCCGGACTGTCGATCGGCGTGTGGCGCGGCAAACAAGCCGACGTCGAGAAGTCGATCCTCACCCAGGTCGTGGCCGACGAGGCCTTCGCGGCCGCCAAGCCGCGTTGGGAGAAGGTGACGGTGACCGACGGGAACGGTGAGCCCGCCGCCTGGAGCAGGCTGGTGTTGGAGGGCAAGCAGGTCTTCGAGAGCCAGGTGGTCGGTAACCCGGAACTGAAAAAATGGGACGGGGCCTGCCAGATCTGGGTGCTCGCGGCACCACGGCAGGATCTGGGCGTGGTGCTCGCGTGGCGCGTGCCCAACGACGTGGCCGGCATGCTGGACGTGCCGCTCGCTATGCTATCGACCACGGTGGCCCGCACGGTGCAGTTCCCGCCGCCTTCTGCACCGGCAGCAGGAAAGTAAGACGAAGGGGCGCTCACTGCCACATCGGCTGAGCCCGCCAGGCGGCCAACGGCGCCAGCACCAGCAGCGGCGACCAGGCGGCCAGCGACGGGCTGAGGATGTCGCTCCCGGCCAGGGCATGGCAGCCCATCACGACGACGAAGAACAGGACCGTCATCGCCACGCAGAGTCCGACCGCCACGAACACGCCACGCCGGCTCGGTCCCAGCACCAGCGGGATGCCGAGCATCACCAGCGCCATGTCGAGGAACGGGGCCAGCAGCCGGGCATGGACCCGCAGCGGGATGTCTGCCGACACGCCGAGGCTGGGGTTGGCGATGGCACGCACGAGTTCGACCGTGGAGGAGTAGTTGCTCCAGTTGGTCGACCCGAGCAGTTGCTCGAAGGTCACGTCGCTGACCACGAAGCACTTCCGTGGTTCGAGCCAGTTCTCCGTGCTGCGGGTGAGCACGACGGGCCGGTCGCCGCAGCGCAGCGGCGGCAGGCCGTCGATGTCGGCGGGTTCCGTCACCGCGTTCAGCAGGTAGCCCGCGGGCCTCGTGTCCGAGGCGGGCAGCCAGACCGCATCGGCGGCGGTGATCTGCGGACCGTAGTCGCCCAGTTGCGGGGGCATGAGCAGGCTGGGGGCCTCGATGCAGCACCCCGCCGTCTTGGCGCCGCGGCCGCGGAACAAGATCTCGGTGCGCTGGTCATACCGGGGCTCGAACGGATGGGCCGTCTCGCCGCGCAGATCCTGGGCGTTGCGGGCGAAGGCCTGGCGGATGCGAGGCAGCAGCAGTTCCCGGTTCGCGGCGGCCAGCAGGCTGACGGCCGCGGCGAACACGATCACGGACTTCGCGATCCGCCACCGGGGTACGCCCGCGGCCAGCAGCGCCGTCAACTCGTTGTGCCGCTCCAGCCAGGAGAGCGCGAACATGCCGCTGGCCAACGAGATCACCGGACTGGTGGCGTCGAAGAACCAGACAATCCGGCAGCCGTAATAGGACGCCAACACGGCAGCCAGGCCCCCCTTCTCGGCCGTGTGGGCTATGAACTCCTCCATGTTCGTGAACGCGTCGAACACGAAGTACAGGCCGGCGAGGCTCACGAACACGATCACGAACGCGTGACACTGGGCGCGGCCGATGTAGCGGTCGATGAGCATGGGCGCTTGACGGGCAGGGGGGCCGGTGGACGATGATCGGCTCGGCTGCAGTCGCTGACCGGCCCACGCGGCGCGGGGCGGCGGAGGGTACGGAACACGGGCGGAAGCGTCAATCTGGGCCGAGCCTGGGGAAACACGCGGTCATGGCGTGGTTTAACTTGCTGGGACGCGAGGCATGCCGGTGGACCGGGCTGGGGCTGGACCTGCTCTGTCCGCCGCACTGCGTGTTTTGCGGCAGCGAGGCGGTCGATCAGGAAACCGGCGACGGCGTACTGCCCGGCCCGGGCACGCCCGTGGTGTGCGCCACCTGCGCGGCGGCCCTGTCGCACGACGTGCCCCGCTGTCCCGCCTGTGGCGAGCCGGATATGGGCGGCGCATGCCGCCACTGCCCGGGCGAGGCCCGCGACTGGGATGGGATGCTGGTGCTCGCTTCCTATGCGGACGAGGTGCGCGACGCCGTGATCCTCGCCAAGCGGCCCGGCGGCGAAGCGCGGGCTGCGGGGCTGGCGGCGCTGCTCGTGCGCAAACATGCCGCCACGTTCGCCGAGTGGCGCATCGACGTGGTGTCACCGGTGCCGATGCACTGGATGCGGCGCGCCGCCCGGGGCACGAGCGCGGCCGACGAGCTGGCGCGCGGCGTGGCCGCCGGGCTGAGGCTGCCGTATCGCAGGCTGCTGCGTCGCCGCCGGGCCACACCCATGCAGAATGAACTGCCGTTTGCCGCACGGCGTGGCAACGTGCGAGACGCGTTTCGCGCCGCGGGTCGCGCCGCCGGCCGTCGCGTGCTGATCGTCGACGATGTGACGACCACTGGCGCCACGCTGGCGGAGTGCCGACGGGCCCTGGTCGCCGCCGGTGCGGCTGCCGTGTTCGCCGCCGCCGTGGCCCGCGCCGACCGCGGCGCTGGTTCACCCTCCTGACACACTGACACAGACCTTCCCCGAGATCCATGCTCATGCAGCACGTCGAGATGGTCCGCATCGGCACCCGCGGCAGCACCCTGGCCCGCACTCAGACGGGCTGGGTCGCCGACCGGCTGCGCGCGCTGGGCGCGGTCGTGCAGGTGGAGACGATCTCGACGCAGGGCGACGCCCGAGCCGACGTGCCCGTGGCCCGCATCGGTGGCGACGGTGTCTTCGTCCGCGAACTCGAGCAGGCACTGCTCGACGGCCGCATCGACGCCGCCGTTCACAGCCTCAAGGACCTGCCCACGGCGGAGACGCCCGGGTTGTCGCTGGCCTGCGTCCCCGAGCGGGCCACCCCGTTCGACGCCTTGGTGGCGGGTCCGGGGGCCACGCTGGTCGGCCTGCGGTCCGGGGCCGTGGTGGGGACGTCGAGCATCCGTCGCGTGGCCCAGACCCGGGCCCTGCGGCCCGATCTCGACGTGCGGCCGATTCGCGGCAACGTCGACTCCCGGCTGCGGCGGCTCGACGCCGGCGAATACGACGGCCTGATCCTCGCCGCGGCGGGGCTGGAACGATTGGGACTCGCCGGACGGATCAGCGAACTGCTGCGGCCTCCGGCGTTCTGGCCGGCGGTGGCCCAGGGGGCGCTGGTGGTGCAGGTTCGCGCCGCCGATCGGCGCCTGCACGACATCCTGGCCCCGCTCGATCACATGCCGACGCACGCGGCCGTGGTAGCCGAACGGAGCTGTCTGGCCGGGCTGGCGGGTGGATGCCTGGCGCCGATCGGTGCCTGGGCCCGCATCCAGGATGACGGGTCCATGACGCTCGGCGCCTGCGTGCTGGAGGACGAGGAGGGCCGGGTGCGGCGCATCGTGGCCGAACGACAGGCCGACGCGCGGACCACGCAGGTGTCCAGTGCGGCCCTCCGGCACCTGGGGACCGATGTCGCGGCCGGTCTGCTGGCCGCTGGCGCCGAAGAGATGCTCGCTCGGATGCGCCTTCGAAACAAGAATGGGTGACCCACATCAGGGAAGGGGGTCACGTGAGGGGGTGAGTGCCGCTTGCATCGCAGCGGAGCGCGGAGTGGCGAAGCGTCGACTCGGCTGTTGAATCAAAAAAGTTGAACAGGTAAAGTATGTCGGTATCGTGAGACATCCCGGCGACGAAGGTAGAGGCAATGATGGCGATCAAGGTGGTGATTGCGGACGATCACGAGGTGGTGCGACGCGGCCTTGTCAGCCTGTTGGCCGGGTCGGAGGTGAAGATCGTCGGCGAGGCTTCGAGCGGCGAAGAAGCCGTGAAGCTCACCAAGAAATTGAAGCCCGACGTGGCCCTGCTCGACATCCGTATGCAGGGTAAGGACGGCCTGGCGGCCCTGGAAAAGATTCGCGCCGACATGCCTGCCGTGCGCTGCGTGATGCTCTCCACGTTCGACAACCCGACCTATGTGGCTCGGGCGGTCGCCGCCGGCGCCCACGATTACATGCTCAAGGGCTGTACCCGGGCCGAACTCATCACTTCGATCACGGGGGCGGCTGCCGGTCAACTGCCGATGCGGGCCGGAGAATTGCGGCGCGTGGCCACGACGATGGCCAACCGCGTGCAGGCCCCGGATCCCGACATCCCGCTCACGCAACGGGAGACCCAGGTGCTGCGCCACATGGCTCTGGGGCTGTCCAACAAGGAAATCGCCCAGTCGCTGACGATCAGCGTGGAGACGGTGAAAGAGCACGTGCAAAACATCCTGCGCAAGATCGCCGTCACGGATCGCACGCAGGCCGCCGTATGGGCCGTGCGCCGCGGCCTGGTGTGACGCCGCAGTCGCTCCTGGACGACTGATTCAAGGGCCGCCGCGCCAGGCTGCGGTCTGGTGCCGTCATCGCGCGCGGGGGTGTGCCCTGTCAAAGGCGTCGAGCAGGCGGCTCGTCGTCACGTGCGTGTAGATCTGCGTCGTCACCAGGCTCTTGTGGCCGAGCAGTTCCTGGACGCTGCGGATGTCGGCGCCCGCATCGAGAAGGTGTGTGGCGAAACTGTGTCGCAGCGTATGCGGACTGGCCCGGCCGGCCAGGCCGGCTGCCGCCAGATGCTTGTCGAGGAGGCGGGCCACGCCCCGCACCGAGAGCCGGCTGCCGAGCTTGTTGGTGAACAAGGGACGGGCCCGTCCCGGCCCGTTGGGGCGGGCGGCCAGCCAGTCGCGCAGGGCGCGCTGCGCATGCGAACCCACGATCCCCAGCCGCTCACGTCGGCCCTTGCCGCGAATCCGCACCGTGGCGTTGCCGAGGTCGAGATCGGCGTCGTCGAGGCTCACCAGTTCGCGCACGCGGCAGCCTGACGAATACATGAGTTCCAGGATCGCGCGGTCGCGGAGTCCGCCCGCTGCGCGGGGTTGCGGGGCGGCCAGGAGTCGGCCGATCTCGTCGGCGGTGAGGAAGCGGGGGAGCTTTCGCGGCCGGCGCGGGCTGCGCAGCGGCTTGGCCGGGTTCGCTCTCACCCAGCCCTCGCGCTGGCCGAAGGCGTAGAAACTCCGCATGGTGGCCAGTTTGCGGGCCACGGTCGAGGCGGCGTAGCCCGCCGCATGCAGCCCCGAAGCGAAGCGCCGCAGCACGAGGCTGGACGCCTCGGCGGGGCCGCGGCAGCCTGCTGAGCGCAGGAACTCCTCCAGTTGCAACAGGTCCTCGCGGTAGGCCTTTGTCGTCAGCGGTGAGGCGCCGCGTTCCGCTGCCAGGTAGCGCAGGAATCGCTCCAGCGCCTCGGGAAAGTCGTGCCGTGGCGAGGACGTGGCTGCCATGGCCTGCGCGGCCGACCTCAGGCCGGACGATCGGCGCGGGGCACGAAGCGCAGGCGGCTGGGGCGCGGCGTGTTCTGCCGAACCTTGTCGCTGAGCACCGCCGCGTCATACCAGGAGAAACTCAATTCCGGGTTGGCGGCATGCCGGCCCAGCATGCGGATCGCCTCGTCGCGGCTCTCGTCGTCGTACAGAAACACGTACCGTTCACCCCCCTTGACGAGTGCGATGACGTTGATGTCGCGAGAGGCCATCGAAATCCCCGGACGAGTGCCGCGGCCAACCCTGTGGCCACCGTGGGAGTATCGGCCACCCGGCGCCGGCCGCCGCAGCCTTCTCCCGGGCAGCCGGCCAACTTTCTGCGATCGGGCCAACCCGGTACGGCGACCGTCAATCGAGCATGACACTGGGCAGACTGTGCGGGCGGGGCCGGTCGCCTGATCGCCGCGCATGGCGTCACCACAGGTCGCTGAAGCCCCGCAGCCCGATGGGCTCCCGCGACCAAAACGGCTCGCCATGCGCCGTGCCGATCATCGCGCCCCACCAGGCGTCGGCCGCGGCGACCCGTTGCAGGACGGTGGGCGACGGGGCGCTTGGCGGAAACTGGCTCACGTAGCAGGCCAGGCTGCGGCACTTGGTCTCCCAGGTTGCCGAAATGTCCACGATGAAGGCTGGGCGCCGCACCGCCTTGAGGTGGACACAGGCGTAGTGGTAGAGCCGCTGCGGATGCCAGGGTTCGGCCGGCAAATCGCACTTGGTGAGCTTGGCCCAGAATCGCGCCGCCTCCGTGAGCCGCGCGGCGGCGACGTGGTCGGGATGCGCGTCGACCCAATGGGGGGCGAACAGCCAGCGGGGCCGCGTGCGCCGGATCACTCCCGCCAGGGCGGCCCGCGCCGCCAGCGTGGCCCGGAGCCGCCTGTTGGGCAGCCCCAGGTTCTCACGCCAGGTCACGCCCAGCGCGACCGAAGCCGCGACCGTCTCGCGGGCTCTGGTCTCGATCGATCCCAGCGGCGTGGGTTCGCCGTCGGTGAGGTCGAGGACCCCCACGGTCATGCCCTTCGACAGCATGAATGCGATCGTGCCTCCCATGCCCAGTTCGGCATCGTCGGGATGAGGGGCGATGACGAGGGCGTCGAGCATGGTCCAGATCCAGGCTACTGGCCGGAACGGGCGGCGGTTTGCCGCCCGGCCTTGGCGACGAGCATACTCTCCGCCATGACACCACCCACAGAATCAGGTGATGACCAGCCGACCGGGGACGCCACGTTCGAGGCCGCCTGCCGGCATGCCCGCCGGGCCGCCGTGCTCTCCTCCGTGGAGGCGCTCCTCGGCTGGGACGAACAGACGATGATGCCCGCGGCCGCCGCCCCGCATCGAGCCGACCAGGCGGCGGAACTGGCGGCTGTCACGCACCGCCTGCGCACCGATCCCGCCCAGGGCGAGCGGCTGGCGGAACTGGCGACCGGATCCCTGGCGACGTCAGGCACGCCGCGGCAGCAGGCCACGATCAGGCTCCTGAAGCGGGACTTCGACAAGCAGTCCCGGCTGCCGGGCAGGCTCGTCGAGGAACTGGCGCGGACCTGCGTCGAGGCCCAGCAGGCCTGGGCACTGGCCCGCGCCGAATCGTCCTGGCAACGGCTGCAGCCCTGGCTGGAACGCGTCTTCGCCCTGAAGCGGGAGCAGGCCGCCTGCCAGGCACCGGGGTGCGACGCCTACGACGCCCTGCTCGACGACTATGAACCCGGCGCCCGGTGGCGGGCGATCGTGCCGCGATTCGCCAGCCTGCGCCGTGGGATCGTCACGTTGGTCCGGCAGTGTGCCGATGCGGCGATCAGACCGGACGACCGGCTGCTCACGGAGTCGGTGTTCCCCGTGGATGACCAGCGCCGTTTCGTGCGCGAGGTCGCCGCGCGGATCGGCTTCGACTTCGATCGCGGCCGACTCGACACGACGAATCACCCGTTCTGCTCCACGCTCGGCCCCGGCGACTGCCGGATCACGACCCGCTGGGACGAGCGTTCCCTGCCCACGGCGCTGTTCGGCGTGCTCCACGAGGCCGGCCACGGCATGTACGAGCAGGGGCTGCCGCCGAATTGGTATGGCCTGCCACCGGGCGAGGCCGCCTCGCTGGGCATCCACGAATCGCAGTCGCGGCTCTGGGAAAACCTGGTGGGTCGGTCGCGGGCTTTCTGGGAGTGGTGTTTTCCTTCGGCCCGCGCCGCCTTTCCCGCGGCGCTTGGCGCCGCAGACGCGGCCGGCGTGCATGCGGCGCTGCTGGCGGTGAAGCCCTCGTTCATTCGCGTCGAGGCCGACGAGGTCACCTACAACCTGCACGTGATGATGCGTTTTGACCTCGAGCGGGCCGTGGTTCACGGCGACCTGCCGGTGCCCGAACTGCCCGGCGCATGGAACGAGCGGTTCGAGGCCGACTTCGGCCTGCGTCCACCCGACGACGCCCGGGGCGTGCTGCAGGACATCCACTGGAGCGTGGGACTGGTCGGGTACTTCCCCACGTACACGCTGGGCAACATCTATGCGGCCCAATTGATGGCCGCGGCGCGGCGCCGGATTCCCGACCTCGATCCATGCTTCGCCGCAGGACGCTTTCGTCCGCTGCTCGACTGGCTGCGGCAGGAGATTCACACGACCGGCCGGCTGCTGGAATCGGAGCCGCTCGTGGAGCGGGCCACGGGCCAGCCGGTGTCGGAACACTGGCTGCTCGACAGCCTGCGGGAACGGTACGCGCCGGCGCATGGCCTGTGAGGGCCGTCCTGGCGGGTGGCGGTCGTGGAAATCCCGGTGGTACACTCGGCAGCCCCCGTCGGGGACGCGGCCCGGGGGCACCGGGCAGGACCGTTTGCTGGAGGACGAAACATGGCGGCGGACGACGACCAGAAGGATGCCGAATCCGACCCGTGGTCGAGCATCGAGTCGGAGGGCCTGCCGGACCTGGCGGGTGAATTCGGCTTCTCGTTCGACGACGCATCCGGCGGAGATGCCGAGCCCGCCGCGGATGAGGCCGCTGCCGAATCGCCGACAGACCAGTCCGCAGACGCCCAGGCAGACGCCGAAATCGACTCGTGGCTCGACGAATCGGCCGACGAGGCCGATGCCGGTGCCGGCGACTCGGCCGTGCAGATCGGCACGGGTGAGTCGGGCATTTCGACTCCGAGTAGTGTGGGCGGGTTCGACGAGCCCGCCGATGATGTGGGGACGGAGGCCGGTTCCGCGTGGGGTGATGCCGAGGCCGCCGGCGAGTGGAGCACGACCGAGGCCGATCCGGAATGGAGCGGGACGGACGGAGACGGTTGGTCCGCATCCGATGGCCTGGAGAATACATCCGCCGCCGCACGCGAGTCAGACGTCTTGGATGGCGCCGACGAAGCCGAGGGGCGGCCTGCGGCCGTTGCAGACGAATCGTTCGCGGCCGTCGATGAAGCCGCCGAGCACGTGACCGGTGACGAGTCCTCAGAAGTTCCCGGTGCGTCGTTTGCCGCCGCCACCAGCCGGCCCGCGGCCCCATCTCGCCCACGTGCCAAGGCGAAGCGGCGCAAGGCAGGCGGCATTGGGCAGATGCTGGGAGTCGTGCTTGGCGGCGCGATGGCGATCCCGATCACGATGGCGATCCTGATCTGGGGACTGCAGAAAGACCCCTTCAAGGTCACGGAGATCGCCTGGGTCCAGGACTACGGCGGGTTCCTGCTGCCGGAAAAATTCCGTGCCGGCGGCGCGAAAAAGCCTGGCCCGAAGCAGGGCGGTTCGCCGCTTGACCAGATTCCCGACGTCGTGGAGCCCGCGGCTGGGGCAAGCACCGAGCCCGTGCCTGAAACGGCTGCGGTGGAGCCCGATTCCGTGGCGGTCGTGCCTGCACCAGAGGAGCCGCCGGCGCCGCCCCCGGCACCCCCCGCGCCGCCGGAGCCTGAACCCCTCGACACGGCGGCGCTCGATGACGCTGTGGCCGCCGCCTCCACGGCCCTCGAAGCCGTGCTGGCCGTCGATGATCCGGAGGATCCGGCGCGGAAGAAGTTGCTCGTGAAGTGCTACAAGGCGCTGGCCAAGATGGCCGACGAACTCGCGCAGCTGGAACGCACCGCGGCCGACACCGGTCGACCGCTGGCCGGGCCGCCCGAGGCGGTTTCGGCATTGCATGACCGGATGGCGGCCCGCCCCGCCCTGCGGGACGATCTCGCCGGCCTCGCGGTCGCCTGGCTGAAGTTTCCCAACCGGGGCAGTGACGGCATTTTCCTGCAATTGAAGTTCGGCAAGGCCCGGCGCGTGGGACCGTACTGGTGCTCAGATGCCAAGCTGCAGGAACCCGACGGCGAGCGTGACATCACGATGATCTCGCGGTCCGAACCGTCCGCCGTGCGTGGCGACGTGCTCGCCGTCACGGGGCTGGTGATGGATGACGACGTGATCTGGGCAGCCGATCTGCGCCCGGCCACGGGGGCCAGCGGCCTCTCGGCCCCGTGACCGTCGGATCGGCGGCAGGCATCGCGTCGGCCGTGGTGGCCGGCCGGGTTCGGGCCGTCGACGTGCTCGACGACCACCTCAGCCGGCACGCGTCCCTGCACGGACGTCTCAACGCGCTCGTGCAGCAGCGGTTCCGTGCCGCGGCCGATGATGCGGCGGCCGTCGATGCGGCGCCAACCGGCCTGTTGGCCGGCGTGCCGGTCAGCATCAAGGAATGTTTTCCGGTCCGCGGAATGCTCACCTCGCTGGGCATCGAGTCGCGGCGCTCGTGTGTGGATGCGGCCGATGCGCCGCTCGTTTCGCGGCTGCGGGCGGCCGGCGCCATCGTGATCGGCAAGGGGAACGTGCCCCAGGCGATGTACTTGCACGAGACCGACAATCCCGTCTGGGGCCGCAGCGTCCATCCCGAGGCCGCCGAGCGCGGCCCGGGCGGATCGAGCGGGGGCGACGCGGCGCTGGTGGCGGCCGGCGTGGTGCCGCTGGCCGTGGGCAATGATCTGGCGGGCAGCCTGCGGCAGCCGGCCCATGCCTGCGGAATCGCCACGATCATGCCACGCAGTGCCGTCCTAGGTGATGGTGGGGCCTTCGACACGATGCCGCTGTTGCGGGTGGTGAGGCCGCGGGCCGGCTTCCTGGGCCGCACGATCGATGACCTGGAACTGGCGCTGGTCGCCGTCGGTGCCACGGAGCCCGGGGCCTGCGAGCTGCCGCTACGCGTGGCCTGGTGGGATGACGCAGGTCCGGTTCCCGCGTCCGCGGCGATCGTGCGCGGTGTGCACGAGGCCGTGGGGTGGCTCCGCGATGCCGGCGCGGAGGCGAGTGCCCGCGACGGGGCGCTGGCGTGCGAGGCGGCCTGGTTGCACCTGGCGATCCTCTCGGCCGACGGTGGATCCCAGGTCCGGTCACTGTTCGGACGCACGCGGCCGATCCGCGCTGTGCGGCGGCTGTTGCAGATCGGCGGCCTGTCCCGGCCGCTGCGGGGTCCCCTGGCGGCGCTGGTCGGGCTGCTGGGCAGTCGGCTCGAGGCCCGTGCCCTGGGCTCGACTGGTCCGCGCGGCGCGGCCGGTATGGCGGCCTTGGAGGCGGCCCGTGACGCGATCGCCATGCGGTTCGCGGCCGAGTACGCCGGCTGCGATGCCATCGTCTGCCCGGTGTCGGCGCTGCCGGCCCTGCGGCATGGCAGTGCCGACCAACTGCTCCTTGCGGCGGCTCCCTGCCTGCTGGCGAACCTGCTCGACCTGCCGGCCGGGGCCGTCCCCGTGACGCGGGTGCGCGGCGACGAGGAACGCTGCCGTCCTCCGGCCCGCGATCCGGTGCTGCGGGCCGCCGCGCGTGCCGACGAGGGGAGCGCCGGTTTGCCCGTCGCCGTGCAGGTGATCGCCGGGCCGGGCCGCGACGAGGCCACGGTGCTGCGGGTGATGCGGGTGATCGCACAGGAGGCGGGAGGCCGCTCCGAGGGGACCGACCACGGCGCCAGGCTCAGACGCTGAACTGCGCCGCGATCACCCGCGCCATCTGATCGACCGGCAGCACCTCGCAGGCGGCGCCCGCGTCGATGGCGGCCTTGGGCATGCTGAACACGACGCTCGAGGCTTCGTTCTGGGCGATCGTGTGCCAGCCACGCCGGCGCAGCGCGAGCAGGCCCCGGGCGCCGTCGCGGCCCATTCCGGTGAGCAACAGGGCCACGCCCGGGTGTGGCCAGTGTTCGGCCACGCTCTCGAAGAACACGTCGACACTGGGTCGGAAAAACACGTCGCGGGGTTCGACGCGGTATTCCAGGGTGCCGGACCGGGTGAGCGCCACGTGGTCGTTCGTGCCGGCGAGCAGCACGTCGCCGGCCTGCGGCGTCTGGCCGTGCTCGGCCACCCGCACTGGCCGGCCGGTGCGGTCACCGAGCCACTTCGCCAGCCCCTGGACGAAGGCCACGTCGACGTGCTGCACGACGACTACGGCCGCGTTCCAGTCCCGGGGCAGCGGCAGCAGCAGGTCGGAGACGGCCTTGGGCCCTCCCGTCGACGCGCCCACCACCACGAGCCGCGGCGGGCCAGCAGCCGCCGCCGGTCGCGTCCCCCGCCGGGGTTCGCCGCTGCCCACCAGCTTGGCGATGATGCCGATCTTGTCGATCAACGCCCGGGCCCCGCTCACCTCGCCGCCCGGCCCCAGCATCGGCGTGTCGACGGCGTCGAGCGCGCCGTACCCCATCGCGTCGTACACCAGGGAAATGTTGCCGCTCACCGTGGCCGTGACGACCAGGATCGCGCACGGGGCATTGGCCATGATCTGCCGCGTGGCCTGGGCACCGTCCATGTGCGGCATCAGCAGGTCCATGAGGATCAGATCGGGCCGGTCCCGCCGGGCGAGCGCCACGGCCTCGACGCCGTCGCCGGCGGTCCAGATCACCTCGTGGTCCGGCAGGCTGTCGACGACGCGGCGCAGCGCCTCGCAGGCAGCCCTCACGTCATTGACGATGCCGATCCTCATGTTCATCGCTCCCTGTCACCGCCCGGCGCCGGCACGGCAGGTGCGGCATCGGGTTCACCGATCAGGTCGATGATCGTATCGACGAACGTCTCGTCGTGAAAACTGCTCTTGGTGAGATAGCGGTTGGCCCCCGCGTCGAGGCCCCGCAGCCGGTCCTCCTCGCGGTCCTTGTAGGACACGATGACCACGGGAATGTCGCGGCGGGCGGCATCCGCCTTGATGAGCGACACCAGGCCGATGCCGTCCATGCGCGGCATGTCCACGTCGGTGACGACGAGGTCGTAGTGGGTGCCGCGGATGGCGTTCCAGCCGTCCATGCCGTCGACCGCGACGTCGACGGTGAAGCCGCGGGCGTGGAGCAGTTGCCGCTCCAGTTCCCGGACCGTGATCGAATCGTCGACGACCAGGATGCGCTTGCGCTGCCGGGCCTGGTCCGCCAGCCGCTCGAATTCCACCCGTGACAGCCGCCGGCCCATCAGCACGTTGTCGATCGAGCGCACCAGGTCCTCGACGTCGACGATCAGCACCGGGTCGCCGTTCTCGAGCAAGGACGCGCTGTTGATGTCGGGCACCTTTCCCAAGCGCGGGTCGAGAGGCCGCACCTCCAGGTCGCGTTCGCCGAGGAAGGCGTCCACGATCATGCCGAACTGCTGGCCGCGGTCGCTGATCACCACCACCGGCATGGGATCGGGCGGGGCCGCGGTCGCAGACTCCAGCACCTGAGCCGCCGCCACCAGCCCGATCGAGGCGCCGTCCCGGTTGAAGTACTGTCGGCCCTCGACCGTGCGGATATCGGCATGGTGGCAGTGGAGGATGTGATCGATGCGGGTCAGGGGAAAGGCGTAGGGTTCGCCGCCGATCTCCACCAGCAGGGCCCGGATCACCGACATCGTGATCGGCAACTGCAGGATGAATACGGTCTGCCGGCCGGGCTGCGTCGAGACGCGGACGCCGCCGCCCACCGCCTTGACCATGCTCTGCACCACGTCGAGCCCCACGCCGCGGCCGGAGATCTCCGTCACCTGATCCTTGGTGGAGAAACCGGGCAGGAAGAGGAACTCGAGCAACTCCAGTTCACCGAGCTGGTCGGCCACCTGCCGGGCCACGAGCCCGCGGTCCACGGCCCTGGCCCGCAGGTGCTCGACGTCGATTCCGCGACCATCGTCGGCCAGCGTGATGTGAAGCATGCCGGCCCGGTGGCGGGCCTCCAGACGCACGGTGGCCAGGGGCGGCTTGCCGGCCGCCGCGCGTTCCGCAGCGGTTTCGATGCCGTGATCGAGGGCGTTGCGGATGAGGTGCGAGAGGGGCGCCTCCAATTTGTCGAGGATGTCGCGGTCGACGCCCGTCTGCTCGCCGCGCACCTCCCAGCGCACCTGTTTGCCCAGCGTGCGGGCCAGGTCGCGGACGAGCCGCGGAAAGCCGCGAATGCCATCGGCCAGCGGCCTCATGCGGCTGGCGATCACCTCGGTGTGAAGGCGGTTGGAGAGGTCCTCGTTGCGCCGGGCGAAGCCCTCGAAGTCCTCCACGTGCCGGTTCAGCAGCGCCAGGCCGGCGTCGGCCCGCTCGCGGATGCCCGCCAGCAGGGCCGTGATGGCGGGGGGCAGCGCCGCGTCGCCGGCCTTGAGTTTCTCTTCGAGCGCGGACAGGGCGTCGCAGATATCGACCTCGGTGGATCGCACATGCAGCAGCGAGTCGACGAAGGGCCGCAACTGCCGCGTCTCCACAAGGGACTCGCCGGCCAGGCCCACGAGCCTGGTGAGGCTGTCTGCCGAGACGCGAACCACCCGGTCGGCTTGGTCGGGAGCCGGGGTCATGGGCGACGGGGCCGCCGACGCGAGCGGCGCTGCTGCCGACACGGTGGCCGGCTCCGCTGCAGGGGCGGGCGGGGCCGGCTCCGGAATCAGTGTGGCCCCACCGCCGCCGGGCGCTGGGCCGGCCTGCGTCGCGGCGCCGTCATGGGCCAGCAATGAAGCCAGATCGGCCACCAACTCCGCGGCGCGAGCAGGCCAGGGGCCGTCGACGTCCAGGGCGTCGGGGGCACGGGCGATCGAGGCCAGGAAGTCGATGGCGGCCAGCAGCAGGTCGGCGTGTTCGGGTTGCACGCGGAGCTGTCCCGAGCCCGCCGCCACGAACACGTCCTCCAGACCGTGCGCCACCCCCACCGCGGGTTCCAGGCCCACGATCCGGGCTGCGCCCTTGAGGGAATGCGCAGCCCGCATCATCGACTCCACCGTCTGCGGGGAGCGCTGCAGTTCCTCGATCGCCAGCACACCGGCCGAGAGCACGGCCGTCTGGCTTTCGGCCTCCAGCCGGAACAACTCCAACATCGAGAAACCGCTCAGATCTTCAGCCACGGCGCTGTCCTCCGCAGACCCGATGAAACGGCGTACGGCTCATGACGTCACCATGCCCGCCAGGGCCTCGAGGAGCCGGCCTTCGTCGAGCAGGGCCACCGTCCTGTCCTGCCATTCGAAGAGCGCCGTCGAGCAGCGAGCCGAAGCCTGGCTCACCGTGGAGGGGACGGGTCGCAGGGCGGATCGGGCCACGCGCTGAACGCCGGCCACCTCGTCGACGCCGAGCACCCAGCGCTGTGGCCGCTCGCCCTCCCGTTCCACGACCAGCAGGCGGGCGGGGGTGGACGTGTCCCCGTGGGGGCGAGCCGAAGGCCCACCTGGGAGACCGAGCACGGCGTGCAGCGACATGCAAAGCTGCAGCTGGCCGCGGATGTTGACCAGTCCGGCCAGCCCGCCACCGGCCCGGTGCGGCACCCTGTGCAGTGTTCGCACCGGCGTCACCTCCACGAGCAGTGCCGTGGGCAGGGCCAGCCATTCCCTCTCGATGCGGAACACGAGCAGGCTCGTGGCCTCCGTGTCGGCCGCCTGGGCCGGCTCTGCCAGGATGTCGTGCCACGACTCGAGGTAGCCAGCGGGGGCGGCACGGTCAAAAAAGGTGCGGGCGGCGTCGGCCAGCACGGGACAGTTGCGGCAGTGGATGAACTGCTCGAGTTCCGGGCAGCTGCGGTCGCCGCCCACGCCGATCACGCGCCAGCAGTCGGGCATCGGGGCGACGACGGGTTGGGGGGGGCGGCGGTCGATCATGGGGCCGCCTTTCGCGCCAGCACGCGGGCCGCCGACTGCCGGTAGGTTTCGGCCATGCGGTCGTCGCCACGGCGCTTGGCGAGCAGCGCCAGCGACAACAGCGCCTCCTCGTGCGTGGCGTCGAGGTACAGCGTCTTGTGGAAGCATCCCTCGGCACGGTCGAGGTCGCCCAGCGACTGGTGCAGCATGCCCATCAGGAAAAAGAGTTCCGCTGCGGGAGGCACGGCGTTGCGGTGCCGTTCGCAGAATTCGAGCGCCTCGACGTGCCGTCGGGCATTGGCCAGGGCTCCGGCCGCGTCGAGGATCTCCTGCAACGAGGGGGCGGTGGCGGGCGGCATCGTTGCGGTGACCGGCGGCGGCGCCACCGGCTGGGGCAGGGGCGGTCTGGGGCGGCGCGGGGCCGTTGCCGTTCCGCCCGGGGCCCGGGGCAGATGAATGCCGCGGCGTAAGGCGAACACCGAGGCCGCGCCGGCCGCAATCCAGTCCCCCTTCATGATCGGCGGTTCGGCCGCCCCCAGCACGAGGATGCCGTCCGGTGCCAGCAGGCCGTCGATGAGCCGCTCCACGCGGCCGCGGGCCTCGTCGCCGAGATAGATGAGCAGGTTCCGACAGAACACCACGTCGTACGGTCCCCGTGTCGTGGCGAACCCGGCGTCCAGCAGGTTGGCCCACTCGAAGCACACGCCCGCCCGCAGTCGCTCGTCGATCGTCGCCGTGCCCCCCTCCAGGCGAAACCAGCGGTCGCGGAACGAGGTGTCGGCGTTCCGGAACGCATTCGCCGAGTAGCGGCCCTGACGGGCTCGTTCCAGAGCCGCCCGGCTCACGTCGACGGCGTCGATGGTGAATTGTCCGGCTGCCAGGCCGGCGTCCAGCAGCGCCATCGCCACGGAGTAGGGCTCCTCGCCCGACGCACAGGGTGCACTGAGAACCCGCACCGGCGCACGGCCCGGGAGGGCCGCGATCGTGACGGCGAAGTCGGCCACGAAGTCGAACACCTGGCGGTCGCGGAAGAACCAGCTTTCGGCGACGATCACCTCTTCCACCAGCCGATCCCGCTCCGCGTCATCGGAATTGAGCAGCAGGGTGAAGGCGTCCGGGTCGGCGAGCCCCAGCGCGTCCATCCGGGCGCGAACCGCGCGGCGCAGGGCCGCGGACCCGATCGTGGCCGCATCCAGCCCGATCCATGTGCGGAGCAGCGTTTCGGGACCCTGCAGGTTCATGTCGGGCTCGGCGTGGTGGCGGGGAACAGCCCGGCCGCCAGTTCGGGGGGCAGCAACCGGTCGACGTCGAGGAGTTGCACCGTGTGGCCGGCGATGCGCAGGATGCGTCCCAGGAACGCGGCGTCGGGCAGATCGAGGGCCGGCAAGGCGGCATCGGCATCCTCCGCGGAGCCGATCGTGATCACATTTTCGGCAATCAGGCCCAACCGGGCCACCGACTGCGAGCAGTCCGGGACCCGGCCGGCAGGCTCCACGACGATGACCCGCGTGCTGAGTCGTTCGTCGGGAGGCCGGTCGGCGAGCCGCAGGCTCAGGTCGATGAGGGGCACGAGCCGGCCGCGGTAGGGGAAGATGCCGCGCACGTAGGCGGGCGTGTGCGGGATGGGGCGGGCCGGCACGAGGGGCAGCACCTCGACCACCCGCCGCGATTCGATGGCGTAGGCCTGTCCGGCGACGGTGAAAGTGAGGAGTTGCATGCCGGCTGCCGGGGGCACCGCGCCGCGGGGACGCGACGTCAGATGGTGAACCGCGACACCTCCTCCTTGAGATCACCCACCGCGTCGCGGAGGTGGACCGTGGCGCCGTTGAACTCGTTGAGCGAGGAGGCGGTGCGGGCGGCACCCTCGGCGAGGCGGATCATGGCCTCGCGAATCTGCTCCGCTCCCTGGGACTGGGCCCGCATGCCTTCCGTCACCTGGCCGAAGCGGCCGGAGATGCCCTGCACGGCCGTGATGATCTCACCGAGTTTCTCCGACACCTCGCCGATCTCTCGGACCCCCGCCCGCACCTGTTCGGCGAACTTGTCCATCTCCATCACACCGGCGGACACGCTGTACTGCATCTCCTTGACCATGCGCTCGATGTCGAGGGATGCCACCGCCGTCTGGTCGGCGAGCCGGCGGATCTCCCGGGCCACGACCAGGAAGCCGAGCCCGTACTCGCCCGCCTTCTCCGCCTCGATGGCGGCGTTGATGGAGAGCAGGTTGGTCTGGTCGGCCACCTTGGTGATCGTGGTCACCGCCAGGTTGATGTTCGCCGCCCGCTCGCTGATCACCGCCAGCTTGGCGCCGAACGACGAGGTGCTGGCGGCCAGTTGCCGCATCGTGCCGTCCATGCCCGCCAGATTGACGCGGCCGGCCGCGGCCATGGTGCCGGTGTGGCCGGCCATGTCGTTGACCTCGGTCATGGTGCGCAGCAGTTCCTGGCTGGTGACCGAGATCTGCTTCACGGCCGCCACGGCCTGGCTCGTCGAGGCGCCGTAGTCGGCGATCACCTGCTGCTGCTCGCTGGAGGTGGCCTGGATGGCGGTGGCCGTGGAGATCAGCGCCACCGAGGAATGTTGGATGCGGCCGATCAGCCCGCGCAGGTCGTTGGTCATCGTCTGCACGGCCGCCAGCAGGGCGCCGGTCTCGTCGTTGGAGACGATCCCCACGTCGGCGCGCAGGTCGCCGCCGGCCACCTGCTTGGCCACCGCCACCGCGGTGCGGATCGGATTGGAGATCGTGCGGGCCACGACCAGTGCCGCCGCCGTCACTCCCACGATCGTGGCCAAGGACAGGCCGATGATCGCGAGTCGCTGGAATCTCACCAGGGCGAAGGCCTCGTCGGCATCCTGCTTGATGACCAGTCCCCAGCGGAAACTGGGGACGTAGCACCAGGCGGCTGCCACGTCCTCACCGCGGTAGTCGCGGGCCGGGCCGTAGCCGCGATCGCCGCCGGCCGCCCATTGGGTGGCGGAAGCCTGCGCCGAACCCAGTGGGATGCGCATGCGAAAGGCGGCGTTCGCCGCGTGCCGCAGCGGCGTCGTCACGAGGACGGAATTGCCCTGCAGTTCGCCGGCCACGATCTCGCCAGTGTCCCCCAGGCCACCCAGGTCGGAGAGCATCTTCCACACCCGCTGCGGCCCCAGCCCCAGGGCGAGCACCCCGCTCACGCGGCCGCCGTCGAGAATCGGGCAGGTGACGAAGGCCAGCGGCACAGCCGCCTTGCCGTAGGCCTGGAAGCCGCCCAGGTCGGGCTGCACGAGCGTCCGCGACCGGTCGTGCCCAGCCGCCAACTCCGAGGATGCCAGCGCTCCCGACGAGAGTGACGAGCCGACGGGAATCGAGTCGTCCAGCGAGAACAGCACCCGTCCCGATTCGTCGATGAGCAGCAGCTGCGCATACTCGAAAGCCTTGGCGACGTAGGTGAAGTACTCGCGGAAGTCCGCGCCGCCGGCGGCGGTCGCGGCTGCCGGCGCCGCGGTCAGTTCACGCACCGCGCGGATGAAGGTGGGGCCACGGGACAGGGCGGCGCCGTCACGGATGCGCTCGGCGGCATAGGCCTCCAGTTCCACGGCCTTGCCGGCGGCGATCTGCACCAGGTTGTCCCGCACCGACTTCTCCAGTGCCGTGGAGGCGATGCGGGCCGTGATCGCGGTGAGGATCGCGCAGGGGATGAGCGCGATGACGAGAAACCAGAACAGCAGCCGGCCGGCGATGGAACGCCGCAGCGCGGAGCGGTCTGCGTCGACCGGGTTCGGGACCTCGCTCATCGTGCGCCTCCGCGGTCGGTGCCCGGGCGGGCCGGTGGGCCGGGATTCACCCAGTTGCCGTTCCAGGAGCGTTGCAGGTCGGACACGAACCGCTCCCATTCGGATCGCGATCGCGAGATCGGAAAGGGCATGGGACGGACGGCGGTGCGGCTGGTCCACACGATGTCGAACTGCCCGTCCGGGCGGATGCGGCCGATGAACACGGGCCGCCAGGTGTGCTGCGTGTCAGGATCGACCGCAATGATGCCCTCCGGTGCGGAGAGGCTCTGGTGGCGGAGCGAGTTGCGCACCTGGCGGACGTCGGCCGTCTCCGCCTCGCGCACGGCCTGGGCCCAGAGGCGCACGCCGTTGTAGGCGGCGACGAGCAGGTCGGACGTGGTGCGGTCGGCGCCGTAGCGGACCGTGAAGGCCCGCACGAAGGCCTGGTTTTCCGGCCGCTCAATGCTCTGGAAGTAGTCCCAGGCGGCATAGTGTCCCACCATGTCGGCTGCGGCCGGGCCCCGCAGGTCGCCCTCGGCCACGGCGAAGGCGACGATCGGGCTGCGCTCGGGGGACAGGCCCGCGGTCCGCACCGCCCGGGCGAAGGGAAGCGCCGAGACACCGGTCAGACTGCTGAGGATCACATCGGGCTTGGCGGCCGCGATGCGCGTGGCCAGATCGTCGAGGTCGGTGCCGCCCACGGGTACGTATTCCTCGCCCACCAGTTCCGCGCCCAGGCCGGCAAGCTGGTCTGCGATGATCGCGTTGACGCAGTGTGGCCAGACGTAATCGGAGCCCACCAGGAAAAACCGCCGGGCCCGCAGCGTGTCATGGCACCACTGCACCGCGGGCGTGATCTGTTGGTTCGGTGCGGCACCGGTGTAGAAGATGTTCAGCGACTGCTCCAGGCCCTCGTAGGCCGCGGGGTACACGAGCAGGTGGTCGTGGGACTCGACGACAGGCAGCACCCCCTTGCGGCAGTCGCTGCTCAGACAGCCGAAAATCACGCTCACGGCGTGCTCGCGAATCAACGCCTCGGCTTGCCGGTTGTACGTCTGCCAGTCGGAGGCACCGTCGGCGATCACCCAGCGAACGGGCCGGCCCAGCAGGCCGCCGGCACGATTGATCTCCTCCAGGGCCAGCACCTCCGCGTCGATCATCGCCCGCTCGCCGGCCGCCATGGGGCCGGTCTGCGAGTGCAGGATGCCCACCGTGATCGGCCGCCGGTCGACGAGCATGGCGTCGACGAGCATCCAGACGGCCGCAGCGATGCACGCCAGGACCGCCAGCCACACCCAGCCCGGCCAGTGACTGGGCTGCGTCGGTCGCACGGGTGCGGCGCTGGCGGCGGGGACGGAGGGGGAACGCGGCATCGTGTCGCCCGGGGCGGAGGCAGAGGGTGCCGGCACCACCGGCGACCACTGCAATCTTTGTCCATCTTTCCCGACCGGGCGACCGGGGAAGCGAAAAAAACGGTCGTCTGGTTTTCGCGGGCGGCTCCGGGCCGCCGGGACGGCGCCCGAGAAGCCGCAAAAACGTCGTTTTCGGCACGACGTGGAGAACCGCTTCTTTGGCGGTGAGCCATCGGTGGCGGAGTCGTTCTGCCCGATGCTGGATGGCAGGAACGGCTTGCTGTATACCTGATGAAACGGTCGGTCCTCCGGTCTTCCGGGGGTGACCGTGTCCACCTGCGGCGGGTGTGGGGCCGACTCCAGGCAATCGGATGGGCTGTATGGCCACCAACGCCCTCGCCACGAGCGCGATCCAGCGGATCGTCGGTGTTTCGCCCTGGGCCGAGCAGGTACGCCGTTCGATCGAACTGGTGGCCGCCCACCAGTCGAGCGTTCTCATCATGGGCCCCAGCGGGACGGGTAAGGAACTGATCGCCCGTGCGATCCACGCCTGCAGCACCCGCAGCAAGAAACCGTTCATTCCCGTCGACTGTGCCGTCACGACCGGCACCCTGTTTGCGAGCCACATGTTCGGACACGTGAAGGGATCCTTCACGGGGGCCACGTCGTCGACGTTGGGCTGCTTCCGTGCCGCGGATGCCGGCACGATCTTCCTCGATGAGATCGGGGAGATGGAACTGGAACTGCAGGCCAAGTTGCTGCGGGTCCTGCAACAGCGGGTGGTGGTGCCGGTGGGCAGCCACCAGGAGGTTCCGGTCGACGTGCGGGTGCTCGCCGCCACGAACCGCGATCTGGCAGTCGAGGTCAACCACAGTCGCTTTCGCGAGGACTTGTTCTACCGGCTCAACGTGGTGGCGATCCGCACCATTCCGCTGCGGGAACGCCCCGAGGACGTGCCGATTCTGGCGGCCGGCTACCTCGCGGAATTGGCGTCCCGCCACGGCATGCCGGTGTGTTCGCTGGGTGCGGCGGCGATCGAGGTGCTGCAGGGCTACGCCTGGCCGGGGAACGTTCGTGAACTGGAGAACGTGCTGGAGCGGGCCGTGATGTTCTCCTCCGGGGACCAGATCGACCCTGATGCCCTGAGCGGCCTGATGCGGGCCGACGAGGGGGGGCTGCCACCGGCAACGACGCTAACGCCCATGGCGATGGCCGCCAGCCGCGGCATCCTCTCGGCGACGCCATTGCCCGGTGTCTACCGGGTGGAACCGAAGCAGCAGCCCAGGGAGAAGCCGGCGTCTGCTCCAGCCGCTGCCGTGCCTGACCGTGCAGCGGCCGCCCCGGCCGCGGGCGAGGAGTGCTGGCCCACGCTGGCCGACGTGGAGCGCGTGCACCTGGAACGCACGCTGGCAGCCACCATGCAGAACAAGTCGCTGGCCGCCAAGATGCTCGGCATCGACCGCTCGGTGCTGCGACGCAAACTGCAGCGCTACGGCCTCGAGGAGGGGGGCGGTCCGCTGCCTCCCGAGTGAGTTTCCGCGGCGAGTTCCCTCAGCCTGCCTTGGATCGCAGCGTCGCGGAATCCTGATCGGCAACCCGCAGCCGCAGCGTGGTGGCCGGCGGTGCGCGGCGTTCCTGCGAGAAGCCGCGGGTGCCACTGCCGAGAAAGCTCCTCAGGTGGGCCACCGGCGCGCTCGTGAACTCGCTGCGCAGTGCTTCCAGCACCTCGGTCCACGGCAAGCCGCGCCGGTAGATGGTCCGGTAGGCGGCCTTGAGATCGGCGATGTCGTCGACGGTGTGGCCGGCACGCCGCAGGCCCACGATGTTGAGGCCCACGATGCAGCCGCTCTGTCCGTCCAGCAGCATGTAAGGCGGCACGTCCTGCACGACGCGGGCATGCCCGCCGATCATGGCCAGACAGCCGATGCGACAGAACTGGTGCACGGCCACGGCGCCGGACACGAACGCCCGGTCCTCGACGACGACATGGCCGCCAAGCAGGGCGGCGTTGGCGAAGATGCAGTTGTTGCCCACCACCACATCGTGGCCGAAGTGCGCTCCCGCCATCACGTAATTGTGGTCACCGACCACCGTCGCCACGTCGGGCTTCAACGCGCGGTGGATCGTCACGTATTCGCGGAACACGTTGTGGTCGCCGATCACCACGCGGCCGATCTGCTGCGGCCGGGCCACGTGCTGCGGCGCCCCGCCGATCACGGCGTGCTCGCAGAATTCGTTGTGGCAGCCGGCGCTGACGCCCGTCTTGATGTGGACGCCCGAGGCGACGTTGCAGAAATCGCCGAGTTCCACGCCGGGTTCGACGGTGGCGAAAGCCCCGATCGTGACTCCGACCCCGAGTCGGGCATCCGGACTGACGACGGCCAGAGGATGGATGCTCACTAGGGTATTTCCTCGAAGGAGACGGACCCGAACCGCGGGTTTATCGGCTGGCTGGGCCGCTGGATTCAATGCCAGTTTCGCACCGTGCGGAAATCTTCTCCCGCCTCTCCGGACCCTCCAGCCACCGGCTTTTTCCGGCTTCCCCGAGACGTCCGAATGCCTATACTCCCGCCGTGGGTCCGTGCCGGACCCGCCATGTGGCAGCGCAGAGCAGGTGACAGTGATGGCCAGTCGGGATGATCGCTACGCCGAGGCCGAGAAACTCAAGAATGCCGGCGACTTGGCCGGGGCCATTGCCAGCCTGGAGTCGTTGGTGGCGGAGAACGCTGATTTCGCCCTCGCCCACTCCGCGCTGGCCGCGTGGTGCACACGGCTCGATCGCCACGAGGAGGCGGTGCGACATGCACGCCGGGTGTGCGAACTGGAGCCGCGTGATCCGTTCAGCTACACGGCCCTGAGCGTGGCCTGTATGCGGGCCGGCCGCATTGCGGAGGCCGAGGATGCCCTGGCCCGGTCGCGAATGCTGCAGGGCGGTCAGCCCTGAGGGGAATCCGCGTCGGCACCCGTGCCCAGAGCCGACTCGAGTTGGGCGAGCCGCGCGCGATCGTCGGGCGCGAGCCGCGGCATTTTCAGGCCCCGTTTTCGGGCCGCCTCCAGTGACTTTCGTGCCGCTGCCTTGTCGCCGTTTTCCAGTTGCGCCCAGGCCAGATGCATGAATTTCACGTCCGACGGTTGGAGAGCAGCCTCCTGCAGGTCGGCGATCGCCTCCGACTTCTTCCCCAACGCCATCCACACCAACCCCCGGGTGTCGAGAAGGTCCGGAAGGGGACCCACCTCGGCGATCGCGTTGTCGATGAGCCGCTGCGCCTCGTCCGCCGTGGCGGGCTTGGCGAGGTGGCAGGCGAGGTTGTTGGAGACGATCGCGGTTTGCACCGCCGCCAGGTCCTGGCGGGCGAGCAGGTCGCGATACATGCGTTCCGCCTCGTTGGGCCGGCCCTGCAGCGTGAGCAATTCCGCTTCCAGCACGGGAGCCACGACCGAGCCCGGGTCGATCCGTCGCGCCTTGACCAACCAGGGGACGACACGCTCGATGGCCGCCGTCGGGTCGTCCTGGGAACGAATCACCTCGACGGCGCTGGAAAGCAATTTTTCCAGCGGCAGCGCGTCCCACGACTTTTCCAGCATGTCGAGCGCCTCGTCGCCCCGCTTCTGACGTCCCAGGAATTCGGCCCGGGCCAACACCCCCTCCGGCGCCACCTCCGCGTATTGCGCGAACACCTTGTCCGCGGCCTTGGGGAAGGCGAGGTCTTCCATGAGCTTGGCCAGTGCGGCCAATTGCTCCGGTTGATTGCCGCTGACGATGCCGCCCGGCATCAATTTTCGGGCCGTGTCGGCGGCCAGTTTGCGGTCGTTCTGGGCGAACGCCAGTTTGGCCTCCAGTGCCGTGGTGATGGCCGTCCCGGCGGTCGTTTTCTGCAGCCGCGCGAGCCACGTCTTGGCCGAAGACAGTTCGCCGTGGTCGATGAGCTTCTCGACCAGTTCGGCCACGTACGGAGCCGGCGTGTTCGGTGCCGCGACGATGGCCACCAACTCGTCACGGCAGTCGTTCCAGCGGCCGACCCGCTCCAGCAGGCGGGCCAGCATGATGCGCTGGGCGGTGTTCAGCGACCGCGAGCGGTTCAGATCCTCCATCAGGTCGATCGCCTGCCGCCAACTGGCCGGCTCCGGGCGGCTGGCGAGCAGCGAGATGGTGAGTGCGAGATCCTCGGGCGGCAACAGGCCGTCGGCGGCTGCATTCTGACGGAGCAGGTCCACGGACTTTTGCAGTTCGCGGAAACTGCCGCGGCTGGCGGTCAGTTCGGCGAGCAGTCGCCGGGCCGAAGTCTTGGCCTGGTTGGCCTGGGGTGTCGATTGCTGCGAGTCGCAGATTTCCTGGAGCACATCCCGGGCCCGGTTGAGCCTGCCGCTGCGGACGAGGAAATCGGCCAGCGCCCGGCGGGCATCGAGATTCTCGGGAGCGACCGTGACGGCCTCGTCAAACAGCCGTTCCGCTTCCTCGATGCGGCCCAGCATCTCCATGCCCTGACCCCGGGCCAGCTGCCGTTGCGGTTCGGGGATCAGCGCCGCAGCCTTGTCGAGGGCCTGCTCGGCGGCCGCCCGCTTGCCGACGGCGAGGCTGTGGGAGAACATCGCCAGCCAGACATCGGCCCGCTGGGGTGCGATCTCCACGGCTTCGGCAAATACGGCGCCGGCACGCTCGGTCTTGCCGGAACGATCCAGCAACTGCCCCAGCCAGAGCAGGTCGCCGGGGTCCTTGGCGTCGCCCGCCACGCTCCGCTCGGCGAGTGCCACGGCCTGTTCCAGCCTGCCGGCGCGCAACTCGATCTCGGCGTTGATCCGCTCGGTCCCCTGCTGGCCCTCGGCACCGAGCGACTGCATTGCCTGCTGGGCCTCGTCGAGCCGGTTCGTGGCGTACAGCAGAGCCACGAGCCGGCGCACCACGGCAGGGGGCGCGGGTCCGATGGCGATGGCCTTCTGCAGCCGTTCGATGGCGGCCGGAATGTTGTTCTTCAGGCCCTCGACCTCCGCGAACAGCGTCTGCACGAGGCTCCAGCCCGGCCGGTCGTTTTCCGCTTCGATGAGCAGGTTGCGGGCCTCATCGAGAGAGCGCCGCTCCTCGTCATTGGGGCCTGGCGCCTCTTCGCCAGCCTGTCGCCGGGCCTGCATGGTACCCCGCACCTCCATGATGCGCACCGTCGCCTCGGCGGCGCGACTGCGGGCGTCGTTGGGGCCGGCCACCGCGGCCACGTCGGCCGCCGCGGCCTTCACCTTCGCCACGTCGCCTCGGCTGGCAAGCAGTTCCAGCAGCGACTCTCGGGAGCGGATGTCGTCGGGAAGACGTTTGGCCACTTCGCGGAGCAGTCGCTCCGCGGCGTCGGGGTCGCCGTTCGCGAGCCGTTGTTGGGCCAACGAGGACAGGGCCGAGGCGGCCTGGCGCTCCGGCAGCGCGTCGGCCCGCTTCTCGACGTCGGCCAGGAGCGACGCGCCTTCCTCCGCAGGCAACGCGGCCGCAATTTGCGCCCAGGTCACGAGCAGAGCCGGCGAATCCCCGAAATTCTTCGGCATCCGCTCGAGCACCAGCCGGGCCTTGTCCGGACCCTCCGTGCCCAGCACGTGGGTGGCGAGCGCGATCCAGAGGCTGGCATCGGCGCCGTTCTGGGCGGCTTCCTCCAGCAGGTGGCGGGCCGCAGCCGATTCCCCCTTGCGCACGAGCACATCCGCCCTCAGCAGCGAGAGCTGTGCCTCCGGAACCGTGGGCGACTGCTGCAGAAGGTCGAGCAGCGAGTCGATGGGCAGCCAGTTGCGGTCCGCCGCCGGCAACTTCGACAGGGCCAGGATGCGGAGTTGCACCAGCGGAAACCAGACCTGCGGCAGCGTCGCGAGTTGCTCGGCGGGCACGCCGGCTGCGATCAGTTCGTACTCGGCCAGGGCTTCCGCGCTCTTGCCGGAGGCGGCCAGGGCCGATGCGGTGCCCAGCCGGGCTTCCAGCGACGAAGGATCCTGTTCGAGCATGCGGCGATTCACGTCGAGTTGCGCATCGTATTCGTCGAGTTGCTGGTGGCAGAGGCCGAGGTGCAGGTCGACCTGGCGGACAAGTTCGGGAATGCCTATCACCAGCGGTCGGACTTTCTCCAGGCGCTCCTTGGCGTCCTTCCAGCGCTTCTCCGCCACGAACAGCCGGGCCTCGAGCAGGCTCACGGCGGGGCTGGCCGCGCCGTACAGCTCCTTGATGCGGGCGATGGTCTGCGTCACGTCCTCGAGCTTGCCCTGCTGCAGGTAGACGTCGCCGAGCATGAGCAGCAGCGACGCCTTGGCGGGAAGTTGCTCCACGCCCTCGAGCAGGATGTTCTCCGCCTCGGGCAGGTCGCCCGCCTGCATCGTCACGCTGGCCAGTCCGCGGTAGGAGCGTTCGTCGAACGGAAACACCTCGCGGGCCTTGGTGGCCAGTTGCTTGGCCTTGTCGAAGTCCCGCCGGATCAGTGCCAGCTCGAAGGCGGCGAACAGGGCGTCGCTGGAGCCGGGGTCGAGTTCCAGGGCCTGGGCCACGTCCTTTGCTGCGGTCTCGATGTCACCCGACTGACGATGCCAGTTGCCCAGGGCCAGCCAAGCCTGCGGATCCTGGGAACGCACCTCCACGAGCCGCTTCATCACCTCGTCGGCGGCTGCGGGGGCGGCGAGCTTGTCCTTGAGGACCAACGCCAGGATCACGTAGGCGTCAGAAGGACCCACGAGCGGTGAGTCCGGGTCGAACTGCTTGGCGTCCACGTCGAAGCCCACCAGTTCGGCGGCCAGTCGCGCGGCGGTGGCGAAGTCACTCGTACCCACGTACGACTTGATGAGCATGACCTGTATCTGGTTCGCGTCGAGCGGCTTGGGTCGGGCAACGTTCCCCGTTTCGGCTTCGGAACCGTCGCCTGTGGGCGCGGGCGGTTGCGTGGCCAGGCGTTCGCGCAGCACGTTGAGGTGTTCCCGCGCGTCGACCGACCGGCCGATGCGGATCTGGAACTCGGCCAGACGCCGCCGCAGATCGTCGTCGTCGGGGTTGCGCCGGACGGCCGTCTCGAGCGTGTTGTAGGCCCGGGCCAGATCGGCCCGCGTGGCGTCGGGCGCCGCGGCCCGGTCGAGGATCAGCCGGGCGTACTCGGCGTACGCGGCATCATCGCCCGGCCGCAGCCCGAGGTAGCGGCCATAGAGATTGATCGCCTCGGCGGGCTTGCCCTCGGCCTGCCTCTCACGGGCCAACTTTTCCAGGTAGCCGGCGTTGCGCGAGACCTGGAAGCGGCGCAGGTAGAAGAGTCCCACCGACACCGCCATGATGCCGGCGATGAGGATGGCCAGGAACTTGAGATTGATGCGCTTCATGAACCGTCATCCTCGGGCAGCGGAGCTGGAAGCGGGCTGCGCACGGGGCAAATTCCCGCCCAAAACGCCCAGTCTAACAGCGGAAGCCGGGGCCGTTCCACGGCGTCAAATCCGTCCAAAGATCGCCAGTGCCCCGGGACGATAGTAACGAAGAAGCCGGCCGTGCCGGTCGGGTGGACTTTGCGGTCCGCAAGCCACCCGTCGCCGACGACCCGCTTCAGTCAGCTCACAAGACTCGAACAGAGGACCACGCGATGATCCGCTCCAGCCTGGCCCTTCGCCCCGATCGATTGGCGGCATGGCACGTTTTCCCTGGCGCAGCGCTGCCACTGGCGGGACTCGCGCTTCTCCTGGCGGTTGGTGACGTTGCCGCTGCCGAAGCCCCCAGGACGATCGCGCCGGCGCCGGCGGCCAGGTCGATGCCGGTTCGCAAGACGATTGTCGATCCGGCGGTGGCACCGGCCGGCGGCGGCTGTCGGCAGTGTGGCCCGGGTGGCTGCCGCCACGGGCATGGCGGCCACGGTCATCATTCCGCCTGTCGCGACGGGCACTGCGTCCCCTACTGCCCGGTGCGGCCCGGTCAGTTCGGCTTCTACGACACGCGTTGGCGCAAGTGGCCCGGTGAGGGCGTCGTGCCCGCCTCGGCGCTGCAGTCGGCGACACCCGCGGTGCCTCCGAAATCAAGTCCGCCGGGCGTCGACGAAGAGTCGTTCGGCCCGCCCGCCGAGGAAAGCTCCGCACCCGCACCGCAGAACGCGAATCGATCCACCGGCCAGGATATGAGTCCTCCGCGCGATCCCGTTCCGACACCGACGGTTCGCGAGCCACTGCCAGTCGAGCCCGAGACCGCGGAGCCTGTCGTTCCCGCACCGCAGTCCGAGCCGGCTCCCGTTGCGGAACCCGAGGTCGAGAAGGCCGCCGACGTACCGCAGGCGAAGGAGCCTGAACCGGAGCCGGCGGCCGAGGTGCCTGTGGTTGAACCGGCCGCGGCGGAACCCGTGCCCGAGCCCGCCGTTGAAAAGCCGGCAGCGGAGAAGCCCGCACCTGAGAAGTCGGCCGACGACGACCTGTTTGACGAGGCGGCGAAAGGCCGAGTGCAGCGGGTGTTCGTCGCGGCACGGCCAGGTGAGGCCCGCCCGGTGTCGTCCACCAGCGTGCAGCAGGTGGCCCATCGGCAGGCGGCGGTCCAGCCCACGGCCGCTGGACGTCGGGCCGCCAGTCCCAAGCACGTGCCCCGGGTGTCGTTCGACCCGCGCGCCGAGACCGAGAGGCTGGGCAGCAACCAGTGACGTCCGCCACGGCGACTGCGAGAGGCGGGAGTCGAACCCGCACGCCTTGCGGCACTGGAACCTAAATCCAGCGCGTCTGCCAGTTTCGCCACTCTCGCTCGAGTCGGACTGTGCGACGCATACGAGTGTAACCTGTCCCCCGCCTGTGGGGCGGTCTTTTCCGCGGGCCGTACGGTCAGCGAACGTGATCGGTCGCCGACCGCAACAGACGGTCGAGATTGCTGCCGCCTGCGCTGGTCCGGGGCGGCCAGGTCGCCAGCACCTCCTCCCGGCGGATGTCATCGGCACCGCGGACCGTTTCCTGCGCGTAGCGGAGTTCCAACGACTGCACCTGCTCGTCGGCATCATGTCGTTCGTTCCAGCGGTGTGCCAGGGCCGCGGCCGTGGGCGCGGCGAAGACCCGGACGTGGGGCCTGGGCAGCACCCAGAAGAACTTGTGCCAGCGATGGTGTTCGAGCGAGGAGAATCCGCCGGCCGGCCGCTCCGCCTGCAGCGGGCGTCCGCCACGCAGCAGATCGACGACGCGGCCGTCCGCCAGTTCGGCGCGGCCGTAGATCCACTGCTCCTGCGGCGGCACGTCGCCGAACATGCACCACTCCTGGTTCAGTCCCAGGATGTTGACCGCGGCGCTGAGCGGCCGTGGTGCCGGTCCCGGCCAGGGGCCGCTCGCACGCAGGAAGCCGGCGCACGCCACGGCCAGCGCCGTGGCGCAGACCCATGACGCCGTGCGGCCCAGGCCCAGCGGAGCGACCGGATCCTCGCGGCGTCCCCACAGGCAGCCGGGCAGGAGCGGCAGCCATGCGGCCATTCCGATCGCAGCGAACAGGCCGATCGACATCGTCAGCCAGATCGCGGCGTGGAACAGGATGAACGTGGCGGCGACGGCCGTGCGGATCCTGGGTCCGGTCCAAAGCAGCATCACGATCGGGGCGGCCAGTTCGCATCCCAGGACGGCCCACGTGACCGGCCGGGTCAGCCAGTGGGTGTGGCCTATGAGCATGCCCAGCGGCGTGCCGTGGTCGTGCACGGAGAGCGCCCGCGCCAATGCGGCTCCCGAGATCCAACTGTCGTTGAGTTTGGCCAGGCCAGCCCCCAGATAGACGGCCACCACCTGGAGAATCAGTGCCGCGGTCGCGATCGAGCAGGCCGCGGTGACTGGAGGCCGTGGACCGCGCCGCCGGAGGGCGTCCCATGACCAGGCCTCTCCCAGGGGGATGAACATCGACCAGAACAGCTGGCAGGCCAACCAGGCATCGCCGGCGTTCGTGGCCGGCGATGTGCGCCGCAGAATGCTCACCACCGCCACCCAGGCCGCGATCGTGGCCATCCGCGTGGCGCAACCCGCCACCAGGCACGCGCCGGCAAGGCCTTCGGCCGCCAGCACGACCCCGCCCCACCAGGTGGGATCGCCCACCAGTGCCAGCGACCACAGCGTGACGTCGCCGGCGTTGTAACGGTGCAGCACGTCCGGCGGAAAGATTCCCTGCGGTCCGAACATCAGGGCGAAGTCGCGGGTGCGCAGCAGGCTGTCGGCGACCAGGATCGCACCCAGCGCCATGCGGTACAGGGCCAGGCTGCGGGTATCGAGCGTGAAGACGGCGCGGGCCCGTTCGCGAACCGCCAGTCCGAGGCGGCGGGCCGGGTGTGGCGAGCACATGGGGCGGATGGTGTCCAAGGCCGGGCGGGCTTTCTTGAACGAAGTGGGCACTGAAACTACAACATCGCGGCCGCGGCGATCGACCCCAAACCGTCACGCGCTGCCCGCACCGCGGCGGGCGCACGGACGAGGAGTGACGAGCATGCACGTTCCATTGGTGGTGTTGGGCGGCGGCCCTGGAGGCTATGCGGCCGCCTTCCTCGCCGCCGATCTGGGCATGGAGGTGGCCCTCGTGGAACGTGATGAGCGGCTGGGGGGCACCTGCCTGCTGCGCGGTTGCATTCCGTCCAAAGCCCTCCTGCACGTGGGCCGCGTGCTGGCCGAGAGCCGCGAGATGGAGGAGTGGGGCATTCATTTCCAGAAGCCCAGGATCGACCTCGACGCCCTGCGGGCACGCAAGGAGAAGGTGATCGCGGCCCTCACCGGCGGCCTGGCGACGCTCTCCCGCCGGCGCAACGTGAAGATGGTGCGCGGCAGCGCCCGGTTCACGAATTCGAAGACGCTGGAGATCGCCGCCAGCGAGCCGGGAGGTGCCAGCCAGACCGTGACGTTCGACCATTGCATCCTGGCCAGCGGCTCGCGGCCGGCCAGGATTCCCGCCTTCGACGTGGGTAGCCCGCTGGTGATGGATTCCACCGGCGCGCTGGAACTGGCCGATGTGCCGCAGTCGCTGCTCGTCGTGGGAGGCGGCTACATCGGCCTGGAGATGGGCACGGTGTACGCCGAGTTGGGTTCCAAGGTGACGGTCGTCGAGCTCACCGACGCGTTGCTGCCAGGCGCCGACCGCGACCTCGTCAAGCCGCTGCAGAAGCGGCTGGAGGGGCTCTACGAGGCGATCCTGCTGAATACCAAGGTGGTGAAGATCGAAGCCGGTGCGACGTCGGTGAAGGTGCACTTCGAGGGTCCCGACGGACCGAGCAGCAAGGAATTCTCGCGGGTGCTCGTGGCGGTGGGCCGCCGCCCCAACTCCGACGGCCTGGGGCTGGAGAACACCGCCGTGAAGGTGAGCCCCAAGGGCTTCGTCGAGGTGGACGGCCAGCAGCGCACTGCGGATCCGCATATCCTCGCCATTGGCGACGTGTGCGGCGAACCGATGCTCGCCCATCGCGCCAGCCATCAGGGCAAGGTGGCGGTGGAGGTGTTGCACGGGGAGCCGGCCCTGTTCGCGCCGCGGGCGATTCCCGCCGTGGTGTTCACCGATCCCGAGATCGCCTGGGCGGGACTCACCGAGCAGGAGGCCGCGGCGTCCGGCCGGACCGTGGAGATCAGCCGCTATCCCTGGGCCGCCAGCGGCCGGGCCCACGCCCTGGGGCGGACCGACGGCCTGACGAAGATCCTCGTCGACCCGGAGACCGACACCGTGCTCGGCCTGGGCATCGTGGGTCCGGGGGCCGGGGAGTTGATCGCGGAGGGCGTGCTGGCCATCGAGATGGGATGTTCGGCCCGCGATCTGATGGAATCGATCCATCCGCATCCGACGCTTGGCGAAACGGTGGCCTTCTCGGCGGAGAATTATTTCGGCCTGGCGACCGAGATCTACCGGCCGCGTGCGGACGCCTCCAAGGAGTGAGCTAGCCGCCGCCCTTCCGAAAACAAATTCTTCACACATCCCGGGTGCGGACGTTCTGCGGCCGCGCCGCGGTCCGCAGGAACGGACCCGAAACGCCCCGCGTCCGCAGCAGCGCAATCGGCCTTTACGGGGCCCGGAACCATCGGAATAATGAGAAAAGTTCGCCTCCCTTCCCGGAGTTCCGCATGGCCAATCCCGACATCGACGAGACCGGCAGCGAGGTGGCGGATGCGTCAGGTGGCGCTGCGGTCGACGGCGGGGCCCTGCCGCGCGGGGCCCACGCCCCCATGTCGATCGGCCAGGTGAGCGCATCGGCCACGGGTCAACCGGAACTCGTCGACGGCGTGTCCGCGGTCGATTCAGACCCCACCGAAACCCGGGAGTGGCTCGACTCGCTCCGCTATGTGATCAACAGCCGCGGCGGCGACCGGGCCGCCTACCTGCTGCAGGCCATCGAGCAGGAGGCCTATCGGCTGGGCGTGCCGATCCCGTTCTCGGCCACCACCCCCTACATCAACACGATCCCCGTCGATCGTCAGCCCCAGTTTCCCGGTAATCGCGAGATCGAGCGACGCATCAAGAGCATCATCCGCTGGAACGCCATGGCGATGGTCGTCCGCGCCAACCGCGAGGACAAGAGCATCGGCGGGCACATCTCCACGTTCGCCTCGTCGGCCACGCTGGTCGAGGTGGCGATGAATCACTTCATCCGCGGCCGCGGCGACGACTATTCGGGCGACCAGGTCTATTTTCAGGGACATGCCTCGCCGGGCATCTACTCGCGGGCGTTCCTCGAAGGCCGCATCAGCGAGAAGCAACTGGAGAACTTCCGCCGTGAGCTCGCCCAGGGGGGCGGCCTGTCGAGCTATCCGCATCCCTGGCTGATGCCCGGCTTCTGGGAATTCCCCACGGTGTCGATGGGCCTGGGGCCGCTGATGGCCATCTACCAGGCGCGATTCAACAAGTACCTGCAGGATCGCGGCATCAAGGACACCAGCCGGCAGCACGTGTGGTGCTTCATCGGCGACGGCGAGACCGACGAGCCGGAGACGCTGGGCGCCATCTCACTGGCGGCCCGGGAGCATCTGGACAACTTGGTATTCGTCATCAATTGCAACCTGCAGCGGCTCGACGGGCCGGTGCGCGGCAACGGCAAGATCATCCAGGAGTTGGAGGGGGTGTTCCGCGGTGCGGGCTGGAACGTGGTCAAGGTGATCTGGGGTGAGGACTGGGATCCGCTCCTCGCCAAGGACGACAAGGGCCTGCTCGTCAAGCGCATGAACGAGGTGGTCGACGGCCAGTACCAGAAGTACGTGGTCATGCCCGGTGGGTACATCCGCGAGCACTTCTTCGGGGCGGAGCCGGAACTGAAGGAAATGGTGGGGCAGCTCTCCGACGAGAAGCTCAAGAAACTGAAGCGTGGCGGCCACGACCCGGAGAAGGTCTACGCGGCCTACGCGGCGGCGATGCACTGCCACGGCAAGCCCACGGTGATCATCGCCAAGACGATCAAGGGCTACGGGCTCGGCGAGGTGGGCGAGGGTCGCAACGTCACCCACCAGCAGAAGAAGCTCAATGAAGATGAGTTGCGGGCCTTCCGTTCGCGGTTCGGCATCCCCATCTCCGACGACGAGGTGGCGAAGGCGCCGTTCTACCGCCCTGCGGAGGACTCCGAGGAGATGCGGTACCTGCGCGAGCGGCGCGAGGCCCTGGGCGGCTACGTGCCCACCCGGCCGCTCGATCCGCCGCGGCTGCAGACGCCGACGCTGGCCGAGTACCTGCCCTTCATCGAGAAGAGCGCCGGCCGCGAGGTGTCGACGACGACCGGTGCCGTGACGCTGATGGCGTCTCTGCTCAAGGACAAGCGCGTCGGCAAGTACATCGTGCCGATCG
>QWPN01000054.1 GCA_003671185.1 Planctomycetota bacterium | reverse complement strand
CAGGCGGTCGCTCCTCTCTCGGGATCCCCGCCGGCGCGGCGAATGGCGCACCATTGGGCCGCGGGGAAGCCGCAAGGGTAGCGGCCACGGTGAAAAACTGGCAACTTTCCGCGGCACACGCGCCGGGTCGTACAATGCCGGTGATGGTTGCATGACGCCGCGCAGCCGACCGTCGGCGCGCGGCCGCGAGTGCCGAGACCACCCGGAGAATGAGGATGGACAACGATCGCCACCAACCGCCCACGCGGGTGATCCTCGAACAGGGCGGGCTGTGGGGCCGCTGGGGTACGCGACTGGCCTGGATCGTCGCCGGCCTGTCATTCCTCTCGGCCGTGGCCAGTGCCGGGGCATTCTCCCAGTATTTCCAGCGTGACGCGCGGGTGCTGGAGAAATACCACTCCCTGGCCAAGCTGGCCACCGACAAGGTGGCGATCGTGACCGTCGCCGGCGCCATCATGGGGGGCGACGGTTTCGTGCGGGCGCAACTCGACCAGATCGAGGAGGATCCGCACGTGAAGGCCGTCGTGCTGCGGGTCGACTCACCCGGCGGCACCGTCAGCGGCAGCGACGAGCTGCACCACAGGATCGGACAACTGGCGCGGCGGCGCGAGTTGCCGGTGGTGGTGAGCATGGGAGGCATCGCGGCCAGCGGCGGCTACTACGTGGCCATGGCCAACGGGGGACGCGAGGACGTGATCTTCGCCGAACCGGCCACGCTCACCGGATCGATCGGCGTCATCATTCCGCACTTCGACCTGTCGCGGACGCTGAAGCGGTTCGACGTCGCCGACGATTCGATCGCCAGCGGGCCGCTCAAGGAAATGCTCAGCCCCACCAAGGAGCGCACGCCGGAACTCGCCGAGCGGGAGCGGAAGCTGCTCCAGGGCCTGGTCGACGACATGTTCGCCCGTTTCAAATCGATCGTGAAGCAGGGCCGCCCCAAGCTCGACGACGCGGCGGTCGACCGCGTGGCCACCGGCCAGATCTTCACGGCCCAGCAGGCACTCGATGCCGGGCTGGTGGACCGGATTGGCTTCCTCGAGGAGGCCGTGTCCCGGGCCGTGGAATTGGCCGGACTCGACGAGCACCGGGCGCGGGTCGTGAAGTACGTGCGGCCCCGTGGGCTGCTCGACGAGGTGCTGGGGAATGGTGCCACTCCGGGCGGGAAAACGTCGTTGGAGATGGTCGCAGAATTGACGACGCCCCGCGGATGGTACCTGTGCAGCTGGTGGCCGGCCCTCGTGGCCGCCGGCCAGTCCCAGCCCTGACTTTCTGCTGCGCCTGTCACCCCAGTCCGTGTCGTCTGGTCGCCACCTGCGGCGCTGGCGGACGCGCTGCATGATCTGCCGCAGGCCCCGAGGTCAGGCTCCTGCCGGCGGCAGGTCCACTGATCCTTCGGCGAGGCCACGACCGAGCGCGGCCAGGGTGGCGTGATCGGCCTCCGTCAGCCGGACACCGCGGCTGCGGGCCAGCGCCAGCCGGCACCAGCAGTCGCCGGCCAGCGTCGCACCGTCGTGTGCCGTGGCGTCGGCCGCATGAGCCACCGCCAACACACCGGCCAGTTCGCGGACCCTGGCCGACATGGCGCCCACGTCGAGTTGCCGTTCGGCGAGTCCCCTGCCGTGGCGGCGAATGGCCCGGTCGATGCCCAGGGCCTGTTCCGCGAGCAGCCGTCTTGCCAGTCGGGCATGCCCGCGCAGGCGGCCGTCGAGAATCGACGCGTCCGCACTCGACCATGCCCGTGCGGCACCGGCAGCCCGCCATGCCAGCCAGCCGGCCACCCGCCGCAGGCCGGCTTGGTCTCGCCCTGCTTCGGCGGCCGGATTCCGCTTCGCCAGGCCCTTGAAGAGGGCCAGCCCGAGCAGATCGCTCTCCCCCTCGTAGACCGAGACCGCAAAGTGGTCGTGAAGGGAGTCACCGAGCGGATGACCGACGAGGAACGCCCGACCGCCGTGCACACCCAGAGCGTCGATGGCCGCCTCGCGCACGCAGGTGCTGGCCAGCACCTTGGCAGCGATCGCTTCGCTTTCGGCATGCATGCCACCATCGATGGCGGCGGCGGCCCAGGCCGCCATGGCGTCGCAGGCCACGGCCGCAGCGGCGATCCGTGCCAGCCGTCCCTGCACGAGCTGCCGCGTGCCGATCGGTCGTCCCCAGGTGGAGCGCCGCAGCGCGTGGGCCCGGGCCTGCCCGAGCAGCAGTCGCAGCGTCCCGGCGGCCTGTGCAGCGAGCGTCGCGCGGCCGCGATCGAGACCGTGCCAGACGATCCGCATCGCATCGTCGGCGCCGCCCGTGGCCGGGTCGAGCAGGTCCGCTTCGTCGATCTCCAGGCCGGCGAACTCGAGGGCCGCGTTGTGCGCATGCCGCAACGGGTGCAGTGCGTATCGCCGCAGGCGGAAGTGCGGCGTGTCGGCCTCCGGCAGGCGGACGAGCGCCACGGCAGGCCGACCATCGTGCTGCGCCAGCACCTTCACCAGCCGACCGTAGGTGGCGCCTGTGATGAACATTTTCGTGCCGCTGATGCGCAGACGGCCATCGTGCCGCTCGATGACCGTGCGCACGCGGCCCAGATCACAGCCGGCATCCGGCTCCGTGGCGCCGAAGATCGACAGCGGGCTGCCGACCGCCAGCCCGGGCAGGTGTCGGGCCTGCTGCGCCGGCGTGCCGAAGGCCGTCAGTGCCGACACGGCGCCGATCGAAGAGTGGACGGCGAGCATGCCGGCGGCTGTGGGCACGTTGGCGGCCAGCCTCGTGATCGCGCGGGCCAGTTCCCCCATCGTGCAGCCGCTGCCCCCGAAGGCCTCGGGCACGGCCAACCCCCAAAGCCCGGCCTGGCCCAACGCCACCTCGGCGGCTGGCGAGAACGTGCCCGTCAGCGGGGGCGGCGGGTCGTCGAGCGGCGCCGCAGAACCCGGCTGGCCCGGGGCCGGGCCGTACAGTGCGCCGTCCTCCCTGAGCCGCACGATCTCCTGTTCGGCGCGTTCGAGCACCGCCTCCACGGCAGCGGCCAGCGGCCGTTCCGCCGCGGCAGCCGCGGCTGCGAAGCCGCCCGGACCGCCGTGCCAGAGACAGGCGGCGAGCCAGGGACGCCGGTTGCCGATCGCGGGCCGCGGCGCCTGCGCGACGGGAGGCACGGTGGCGCCGGGCCGGTCGGCGAAGTGCGCTGCGATCACGTCACGTTTCGGCTTCAGCGATGCCGTGGTCTCGCCATGAGCAGCATCGAACGCCCGGTCCGCCAACACCACGCGGCGCACCCGCCAGGCCTTGGGCAGCGATCGCTGCCGGCGGTCGATCCGCCGCGCCATCCAGGCCAGCAGCCGTGGGTGCTCGAGCGCCGCCCGGCGGCTGAACACGCGGACGCCCATCCGCGCCAGTGCCGCCCGCACGCAGGCCGGCTCCGGCACCACGATCGCGACGATGCCGGCCCCGTCGCCGACGACGCACACCTGTGCGATCGCCTCGTCCTCGCCGAGGGCTCGTTCCACGGCGGCGGGCGGCACCTTGACGCCGGTGGCGAGCACGAGCGTGTCCCGTAGCCGGCCGGTGATGCGCAGCTGGCCGTCGACGAACTCCACCAGGTCGCCGGTCTCGAGCCAGCCGTCCGCGCAGGCGGGCTCCTGCACCCGGCCGTCGTGCGGCGACAGGACACCCAGCGCGCGACACGGGGTGCGCACGAGCAACTGGCCACGGGAGCCTGGTCGCTCGTCGATCCGCACCTCCACGCCGGCCAGCGGCGCACCGGTGGCGCCGGGCCTCACGTTCCGCGGCGTGGCCAGGGCCACGACCGGGCCGGCCTCCGCCAGGCCATAGCCCTGCACGAGTGGCAGGCCCCGGGCCGCGAAGAACTCGGCCGTGCGATCCCGCAGCGGCCCGCCGCCGGAGATGCAGGCGCGCACGCGGCCGCCCAGCGCCGCCGCCAGGTCGGCGATCCGGCCAGCTCGGGCGGCTGACTCCAGCCGTTCGAAAAACGCCGGCACACCCAGGATCACCGTGGGCGGCAGGGTGCGGCAGGCGTCGAGCACCCGGCGTCGGTCGGTGACCACGTTCAGGCAGCCGCCACGCACCAGTGCCGTCCCCAGATCGCCGGTGCGGGCGAGGAGGTGGCTGCAGGGGAGCCAGGAGAGCCTCACATCCCGCGGGTCGTCGAGAAACGGCGCGGCGGCGGCGGCGGCGTTCACGGCGATGGCCCGTTGCGAGTGCATCACGCCGTGGGGCTCGCCCGTCGCGCCGGAGGAGAGCACGATCGTGCAGCAGGCCTCGGGATCGCAGTCCCCGACACGCCGCAGCAGCGAGTCGCGCACGAAGCCCTGGCGGGCGGACGCCGCGGACCTGCCCTCGGCCAGCAGCGCCGTGCTGGCGGTTCCGGCCGGAACCGCCACCGACAGATCGACGACGATCGCGCCGGCCGCGGCCAGGGGACGCCAGCGGCCGCTGCGCGGACCGCTGCATGCGATCCCCCGCGGCGCCAGCCATGCCGTCTGCCCGCGATGCTCGGCGACGGTCGCGTCGGCGTGCAGCGGCACGTGCACGATGCCGGCCAGCAGGCAGGCCAGGTCGAAGACGATCCAGTCGGGCGTGTGGGGCCCGAGGTGCACGACGCGGTCGCCGCGCCGCAGCCCCGCCGCCTCGAGCCGCTCGGCGCACAGGACCGCCGCCGCGGCCAGGTCGGCCCACGTCCAGGCCGCCGCACCGTCCGCTTGCCCGTCGACGATCGCCGGCCGGTCGGCAGCATCGTCGAACCGCGCCAGCAGCAGACCGACGAGCGTTGCGTCCGCTGACGGCGGCGCACGTTCCTCGGCGGCGGCCCGTGACACCAGCGGGTTCATCGCGCCGACGTCCTTTCGAAGAGCACGGCGATCCCCTGACCGAGGCCGATGCACATCGTGGCCAGCCCCAACCGGGCATCCTGGTCCCGCATCGCGTGCAGAAGCGTCGTGGCGATCCGGGCCCCGCTGGCGCCGAGTGGATGGCCGATGGCCAGCGCGCCTCCGCGGACGTTGACACGGCCGGGATCGAACCCCAGGTCGTCGATGCAGTGCAGCGCCTGCGCGGCGAACGCCTCGTTGAGCTCCACGAGATCGATGTCAGCCGCGTCCACGCCGGCCCGTGCCAGCAGTTTGCGGGTCGCCGCCACCGGCCCCGTGCCCATCATCGCCGGCGGCACGCCCACCACGGCGCTCGAGCGCACGCGGGCCAGCGGCTCGAGTCCCTGCCGCGCGGCCTCCGCCTCCGACATCACGAGCAGGGCCGCCGCCCCGTCGCTGACGGGGGCGCTCGTGGCCGCGGTGATCGTGCCCAGCCCGGGCAGGAAGGCGGGCTCGAGTGTCGCCATCGTCTCCAGGCTCGTGTCGCGGCGGATCGACTGGTCGCTCCAGGCCTCCACGATCGCGCCGGCCGCGTCGTGCCCCGGCACGCGGACGATCTCGTCGTCGAACAGCCCGGCGTCGTCGGCCTGCGCCGCGCGGGCGTGACTCTGCAGCGCGAACTCCTCCTGCCGGCGCCGCGGGATGCCGTGGATGGCGGCCAGATGCTCGGCCGTGAGCCCCATGGAGAGCATGCCGCGACTGGAGCGGGCCAGCACCCGGGGATGGATGTCGACGGCCGAGTCCATGGGCAGGTGGTGCATGTGCTCAACGCCCCCCACCACGTGCACGTCTTCGGCGCCGGCCGCGATGGCATGGCAGGCCTGTGCCAGTGCCTGCAGCGACGAGCCGCACAGCCGGTTCACCGTGGTGCCCGCGGCGGTCAGCGGCAGGCCCGCCATCAGCCCGGCGCAGCGGGCCACGTTGCCGCCCAGTTCACCGCGCTGCTGCGTGACTCCGAGCACGACATCCTCGATCGTGGTCGGATCGACGCCGCTGCGCTCCACCACCGCCCGCACCACCGCCGCGGCGAGCTCGTCGCCGCGCACGTGGCGAAACAGCCCACGCTCGGGATGCGAGCGGCCGATCGCCGTGCGGCAGCAGGCCACCACGACCGGCGTGGCGGCGGTTGCGGGCGGACGCATCATGCGATTCTCTCGCTCCCTCATGACGTGAAGTGCCGGCCGTCACGGGCCAGCGCCAGCAGGCTCTCCGTGGGCTGCATCCGCGTCCCCAACGCGGCCAGCGGCTCCAGCCGGCGCAGCACCTCGGCGGCGCCGAGTGAATCGGCCCAGGCGAGCAGGCCGCCGCGAAACGGCGGAAAGCCCAGGGCGTGGATCACGGCCAGGTCGACGTCGCGGCCATCGCGCACGATCCCCTCGTCGAGCACCCGCAGGGCCTCGAGGAGCATCGGCAGAAAGAGCCGGTCGGCGATCGTGCGGTCATTCGCCTCGTGGGCCGGCAGCGCGTAGCGGGTGATGATCTCAGTAACGGCCGCGTCGGCAGCGCCGACCCGAGGCCCCTGCCCGCCGCGCGTGTAGCCGTAGAAGCCGCCGCCGCTCTTGCGACCCAGCCTGCCCGCCTTGACGAGCGCCGGGATCACCGGCGAGGCCTCGATGCGGTCGCCATACGCGGCGCTGAGCACGAGCCCGGCGTAGAACGCCGTGTCGAGGCCGATCATGTCGTAGAGCTCGATCGGCCCCATCGGCATGCCGAAGCCGCGCGACACGCGGTCGATCCGTTCCGGCGGCACGCCCTCGCGGACCATTTCCACGGCCTCGTGCAGGTAGGGCATGAGCACGCGGTTGACGAGGAAGCCCGGGCTGTCCCGAACCACGATCGGACACTTGCCGAGCCGCTTGGCGTGGGCCACGGCCCGGGCCACGGTGGCGTCGGCGGTGGCGGGCCCTCGGATCACCTCCACGAGCACCATGCGCCGCACCGGATTGAAGAAGTGCATGCCGCAAAACCGTGCGGGCTGCTGCAGCCCGTCGGCAAGGCGTGCGATGGGGTTGGTGGAGGTGTTGGTGGCGATCACCGCGTCGGGCCGCACCGCCTGTTCGATGGCGGCCAGCACCCGCTGCTTGACGTCGCTGCGTTCGACGACGCTCTCGATGACGAGATCGGCCCCGGCGACGGCCGCCATCGTGGTGGCGGTGCGGAGCCGACCCGCCAACTCCAGGGCCCGCTGCGGAGACGCCGATTTTGTGGCGCGATCCCAGGCCGCCTCCTCGAGGATGCCCGGGACACCATCGGCCAGTTTGGCGGCATCGATGTCGACAAGGGTGACGGTGAATCCGGCACGGAGGTGGCTGGCGACGATGCCGGCGCCCATGATGCCCGCCCCCACCACGGCCGGCGCGGACGCGGCGGCCGCGTTGCTGACGATGTCGGGCCCGAGCCCGCTGTCGCGCCGATTGCGCTCGCCGATGCGAAACACGCGGATCAACTTCGCGGACACGTCCGTGGCGGCCAGCCGCGCGAATGCGGCCGACTCGAGCCGGGCCGCGGCGGCGGCATCGACGGCCGAGCCGGCGAGGATCGTTTCCAGGATCGCCGGCGGCGCGGGGTAGCGGCCGCCGGTGCGGCCGTGGATCACCGCCCCGGAAGTGGCCGCCAGGAACTCGTGTTCCTGCGGGTCGAGGGGCGCCGGATCCCGGAGTTGACGACGGCGACTGGCCACGAAGCCGTCGGCAGCGTGCATTTCGAGCAGCCGGCGGGCCGACGCCAGGGCCTGGTCAGGCGGCACGCAGGCGTCGACGAGTCCCAGCCGCAGGGCCGCCGCACCGTCGATGCTCTCGCCGGCGGCGGCCAATTCCAGCGCCGGCCCAGGGCCCACGAGTCGCGGTAACCGCACGGTGCCGCCCCAGCCGGGCAGCAGGCCGAGTTTCACCTCTGGAAATCCAAGTTGCGTGTCGGGGTTCGTCGTGGCCACCCGCATGTCGCAGGCCAGGGCCAGTTCCAGGCCGCCCCCCAGGCAGGTCCCGTCGACCACGGCCACACTCGGCCAGGCTGCCGACAACCGCGTGAACAACTCGCGGCCTGCGGCGCAGAGCTGCTCGATCTCGACGCCGGACAGCGATCCCAGCCTCTCCAGCCGCGCCAGGTCGGCACCGGCGAAAAAGGAGCCAGGCCGTCCAGAGCGGATGATCATACCTGGCGGCGGTTGGTCGCCCAGTTCGTCGAGGGCAACGGCGAGGTCCTCCAGGGCCTGCTGCGTCAGCACGTTGTGCCCGTGATCCGGCACCACGAAGGAGAGCACGGCGAATCCGTCGGCATCGCGAGTCACCGCCAGCGTGTCGAGTTCCCGGGCAGGGGCTGGCATTTCGGGGTGCGTTCCTTGATTTCGCTTGCCTGGGCCACGAAAACCGCTAGTGTATCGACAGTTTTTCCCGGACCCCAAGGGACCCGGCGCAGGGAGGCACAGGCTCGCCATGAACAGCATGCAGGATGATCGCCGCGGCGACGTGATCCCGGCCAGGCGGCCGACGGCCATGTTGCAGGCCCTGATGTGGTTGGGGCTGGTGGCGCTGGCGGTGGCAGGCCGTCTCTTGCAGCCGCAGTGGCACTTCACGCCGCTGGCGGCCGTGACGCTGGCGGCCGGCTTTGTCTTCCCCAACGTCCTGGTGTCCGCCGCCGTGCCCATGGCGGCCCTGGCGATCAGCAATTGGTTTCTGCCCGCGCATGACAGCCCGACGATGGCCGTTGTGGTCTATGCCGCGACCGCCTGGCCGGTGCTGTTGGGAAGTTGCGGCCTGCTGGGCCGGGACCGCCAGGTGCGTTGGCCTGCCGTAATCGGCGGCAGCCTGGCCAGTTCGCTGGTCTTCTTCTTCTCGACCAACGCCGCCCATTGGTGGCTCACCAACCAGTATCCGCACTCCGTGACGGGGCTGGTGGAGTGCCTCGGCGCCGGTCTGCCCTTTTACCGCTGGATGCCCGTCGGCGACCTGGCCTGGACGGCGATCGTGTTCGGCGGGCTCGCGCTGCTGGCGGCACCGCGCCACGTTCCTGCCGGGGCCACCGCAACCGGACGGCTTGACTGACGACCGCGGTGGTCGAGAATGGTTTCCTTGGCCGTGTCCAGGTTTCGTTTCTGGATGGTCCCCTACGCTGCGGGAATGGCGGAATTGGCAGACGCGCCAGGTTGAGGGCCTGGTGGTAGTAATACCGTGCAGGTTCAAGTCCTGTTTCCCGCACTTTCTCCTTCGCGATCCACTCTCCGACCTCTGCAGCGGACGACCGCGGCCGTGGCCCGATCACGATGACTACGACGCCAGAGCCCGAGCCCGCGGACGTGCCCACATCCAGCGAGATGCCATTAGGTTCGGCGCGCCGGATCGCGATCGGCACGCAGCGGCCGGGGGTCAAGCCTCCGGCGGCGGCACCCCCGCGGTACGAGTACGTGGTGCCCGGGGCGGCAGCGCAGTCGCTGGAACCCTCGGCGCAGCCCGCTGAGCCGGAGGGCGGCACGGCCCCACCTGCGGCTCCGGCGGGCGATCCTTCGACCGGTTCCACGCGGCGCGAGGGCAGTCGGCGGCCACGTGGCGGCACGAGGCCCCCTGCACCGCCCACGACGACCCGCGTGGCCGTCCCCAACATCCGCGCGGCGCTCGACGACGACCTGGAGGCCGATTTCGCCGCGGCGCTCGAGGGCGTGGCGGTCGATGACCTGCTCGCGACCGAGGCCACCGCCAAGGCCGACGCCCCGCTCGACCCGGGTACGCGGGTGACGGGACGCGTGCTCTCGATCGGACCGGACACCGCGTTCCTGGATCTGGGCGCAAGGCGCCAAGGCGCCATGAAACTGGCATCCTTCCTGGAACGTGGCGACGAGATCCCCGCCGTCGGTGAATCGATCGACGTCACCGTGGGCAGCCGCAGTGAGGAGGACGGTCTCTACGACGTGGCCCCAGCCAACCGAGCCGTGGCCGTCGAGGACTGGTCGCACCTCGAGGCGGGCATGGTGGTGGAGGCCCGCGTCACCGCGGCCAACAAGGGCGGGCTGGAGTGCGACGTGGCAGGACTGCGCGGCTTCATGCCGGCCAGCCTCGTGAGCACGTGGCGGATCGAGAATCTCGAGGAATTGGTGGGGCAGACGCTGGATAGCCTGGTCACGGAGATCGTGCCGGCCGCCCGGCGGCTCGTGCTCTCGCGGCGGGCGGTCATCGAGCGGCAGGCAGCCGACGCTCGGGTCAAACTGCTGGAGACGCTGGAGCCCGGTGCCGAACTCGACGGCACGGTGCGCACCGTCCGTGACTTCGGCGCCTTCGTCGACATCGGCGACGGCGTGGAGGGGCTCGTGCACGTCAGTGAATTGTCGTGGGAACGCGTGCCGAACGCGGCCGACGTGCTGCAGCCGGGCCAGAAGGTCCGCGTGGTCGTGAAGAAGATCGACCGCCAGACGGGCAAGATCGGCCTCTCGGCCCGCGACCTCGTGGAGAGCCCCTGGAAGCGGGCCGCCGACCGCTATCACGTGGGTGCGGTGGTGCGCGGCACCGTGAGCCGCATCGCGCAGTTCGGCGCCTTCGTGCGGCTGGAGGCCGGCGTGGAGGGGCTCGTGCACATCTCCGAGTTGGCGGGCCGCCACATCCGCAGCGTGTCGGACGTGGTCAAGGAAGGGGAGCAGGTGGAGTGCCGCGTGCTGGCCGTCGACCCCGACGAGCAACGCATGTCGCTGTCGATCAAGGCGCTGGCCCCGGCACCGGCCGCGAGGACTGAACCGCACCCGGATGAAACCCAGCCGCAGGCCGAAGAGCTCGCGGCTCCGCCGGCGGCGGCGAAGAAGCGCAGCGCTCCGCTCAAGGGCGGTCTGGGAGGCGGCTCCGCGGGCGAGCGCTTCGGCCTGCGTTGGTGAGCAGGTCCGTTGCCGGATGACGACGGATCAGACATGATCCGCTGACGTGCCGGGGTCGCCCGTGCCGTCTCGCTGGACGTTCGCTGCGGGCCTCCTGCCCTGCGCTCACTCGGGGGAAACCTCGCTTCGCCTTCGTGGCTGCGCTCGATTTCCCAGGCCGCTCGACTGGCACGGGCGACCCCTCGCACACTCGACGGTCAGGAACCCCGTACGCGCGAGTTTCACGGGTGATCCGTATGACGCGGCGCGATCGTGCGCATGCCCATCCAGGGCACGAGTGGCTCCGGCACGGTCACCGAGCCGTCGGCGTTCTGGTGATTCTCCAGGATGGCGATGATCGCCCTGCTGATGGCGATCGCGGTGCCGTTGAGGGTGTGCACGAAGGCGGTGCCCTTGCCGCCCGGCGGCCGGTAGCGGAGGGCCAGCCGGCGCGATTGATAGTCGGTGCAGTTCGACGTGCTCGTCACCTCGCCCCACTCGCCCTGCGCCCCCCGCCCGGGCATCCATGCCTCGAGGTCGTACTTGCGGTAGGCGGGGCCGCCCAGATCGCCCGAGGCCGTGTCCACCACCCGATAGGGAATCTGGAGACCGTCGAAAAGGCGGCACTCCAGCTCCAGCAGCTGCTCGTGCATGGCCGCGCTCTGTTCCGGCAGCGTGAAGGCGAACATCTCCACCTTGGTGAACTGGTGCACCCGGTACAGGCCGCGTGTGGCACGGCCGTGCGCCCCCGCTTCGGTGCGGAAACAATGGCTGATGCCGCATACCCTGAGCGGCAGCTCCTGGACCTCGAAGATCCGCTCGTGATAGGCGCCGCCGAGGGTGATCTCGGCGGTCGCCACCAGCGACAGGTCGCTGCCGGTGATCGAGTAGATCTGCGTCTCCGGACCGCGCGGCATGAATCCCGTGCCCTCCAGAATCGTGTCCCGGGCCAGATCCGGCGTGGTCATCACGGTGAACCCCTCGCGCATGAGGAGGTCGACCGCGTAGCGCTGCAGGGCCAGTTCGAGAAGTACCCCCTCGTTCTTGAGGAAGTAAAAACCGTGGCCGGCCACGCGGGCGCCCGCCTCGAAATCGAAGAGGGCGAGCCGTTCGCCGAGGGTGACGTGGTCAAGCGGCTGGAACTCGAACTGCCGCGCTGCACAGGCACCCCGGCGGACTTCGGCGGCCGCCTCCTCGCCTCCTTCCGGCGCGTCGGGATGCGTGAGGTTGGGAATGGCACGGAGGATGGCATCCGCCTCGCCGACGACCTCGGCGGCCTTGGCTTCCAGGGCCGCGATCTCCTCACGCAGCCGCCGCCCGTCAGCCTTGCGGGCCTCGCGTTCGGCGGCGTCGGCGGCCTTGCCGATCGACTTGCTGACCTGCCCGGCCTCGTGATTGAGCCGGTCGATGTCGGCCTGCAACTGGCGGCGCAGGAGGTCGAGTTCGGCAAACTTCGCCACGTCGGCCGTCGAACCCCGACGGCGGCAGTTGGCGGTGATCAGGTCGACGTTGTCGGCGACGAAGCGGCGGTCGAGCACGGCGGGCTCCGGGGTGGGGACGCTGGCAGGCCGCGACCGGACCGTATAATGGGGCCTTTCCCATCCGTCGCGACCGCGCCGCCAGAGTGTGCCAGACCGATGACCGACTCCGCCAGTGCCGTTCTCGAGGAGACCGGCGCCGCGGCCGCCGCGGCCCGGTGCCACACGGCCGCGAAGCCGCGCCGGCAGCCGCGCTATCACGTCGTCCTCTGGAACGACGACGACCACACCTATGAATACGTGGTGGCCATGCTGCAGCGGCTCTTCGGCCATGCGCCACAGCGGGGCTTTACCCTGGCCCGGGAAGTCGACACACGTGGCCGGGCGATCGTGCTCACCACCACCCGCGAGCACGCCGAGTTGAAGCGCGATCAGATTCGCGCCTTCGGTGCCGACCGGATGCTGGCGCGCTCCCGGGGCTCGATGGCGGCCTCGATCGAGCCGGAGCCGTCCTGAATCGCCACCCTGTCCGCGCCGCTGCTTGCAGGCACGCGGTGGCGATCCGTATAGTTGCAGGGGAGGGCGACACCAGGGAGTGGAACCAGAAACGATGCGCAAAGACCGTATCCGCGGCATGACGCTTGTCGAACTGCTGGTGGTGATCGCCATCATCGCCACCTTGGTGGCGTTGTTGTTGCCTGCCGTGCAATCGGCCCGAGAATCGGCCCGCCGCACGCAATGTGCCAACAGCCTGAAGCAGATCGGCACGGCCACCACGACGCACATCGACGCCTGGGAGACGTTTCCCAGCGCCGGATGGGGCTTCGGCGATTTCCCCAGCCCCGACGCCGGCTATCACGACAACCAGCCGGGCGGCTGGCTGTGGAACATCCTCGAATACACGGACAACCACGAGATTCGCAAGGCCGGGGTGGCGCTCACCGGAACGGACCGGCAACTGGCGATCAACACGGCCATCAGCACGCCGATCCCGCTCTTTTTCTGCCCGACGCGGGGCGCCCCGGGCACGATGCCGTTCTCGCACAAGGATGCCTTCCCGGGCGCGCTGCGGCCCGCCGTCATCGCGCCGTCGCATTACGCGGGCTGCGCCGGCACCGGGTCGACTTCCATTCCCCAGTCGATCTTCGATCCGGGGGGCGGCGAGGCTTACTGGCAGGTCCGGCAGGGATATCCCCACCACATCAAGGGCGTCAACGACAGAAATTTCATCAACGGCGTGATAGGGATCCTGGGCCGCGTCAAACCCTCGCACGTCAGCGACGGGCTCTCCAACACGTTTCTGGCCGGTGAAAAGTTCATGGACGCGGACCGGTACTTCGATTCGACCTACTTCGCCAACGACCAGGGCTGGACCGCCGGGTTCGATTACGACACCGTGCGGCACACCGGCTTGCACACCAATCCCGGCTCCGCAGCCCCGCTGCGTGATGTGCGGAATTTCAGCACCAAGGACACGGAACGAATCCAAAACCAGGGCATGCACTACCAGTTCGGCAGCGCTCACATGGACGGATTCAACATGGTGTTCTGCGACGGTGCCGTCCGCTTTCTGCCCTACAACGTCGACGTCGACGTGTTCCGCGGCTTGGGAACGCGAAACGGCCGGGAGGCCGTCCAGCCCGAGGGCAACTGATGCCGGGCGGATGGCGCTGAAAAAGGAACGGCCCGGGCCTTTCGGCCCGGGCCGCCCTCGTTCCCAGTCGTTTCCTTCAACCAGCCCTGCGTGGGGGCCGGCCGCGGCGGAAGCCGCCGCTCACTCGCAGCAGGGCACCTCGCGGTACACCGTCTTGGGCACGCAGCGGGTCACCGTGTAGGCGACCTGCTTGGGCACCATGCGGACCACGTCCACGGTCTTCGTGTAGTGGACCGAACGCGTGGTGCAGACGGGCACCTGACGCGTGCGGGTCTCCTTCACCATGGTGCAGACCTTGTAGCACTCCTCGCGGGAGCGCTCCTCGCGCACCATCTTGCAGACCTTCGACGTGCAGGTCTTCACGCGTTGCTCGGCAACCATCGTGCAGACCTTGTACTCGCAGGTACGGACCTGCTCCTCGGCGACCATCTTGCAGACCTTGTAGCAGCAGGTGCGGACACGCTGCTCGGGCACCATCTTGCACACCTGGTAGGTGCGCACACGCTGCTCGGGCACCATCTTGCACACCTGGTAGGTGCAGGTCTTGACCTGCACCTCGGGCACCATGCGGCAGACCTGGTACGAGCAGGTGCGAACACGCTGCTCAGGCACCATCTTGCACACCTGGTAGGTGCGGACCCGCTGCTCCGGCACCATGCGGCACACCTGGTACGAGCAGGTGCGAACACGCTG
>QWPN01000114.1 GCA_003671185.1 Planctomycetota bacterium | reverse complement strand
GCCGCGGAGGCGTCGTCGAGCGATTGGCGGGCTGCGGCCAGCCGGCGATCCTCCGGGACGGTCGTGCGGTCCGTCCGGGCCTTGGTCGCGAGTTCCTGCAGTTCCGGTTTCTGCAGGGCCTGCCGTTTGACGAACTCGGCCTTCGCCCGTTCCAGCCGCTGCTGCAACTCGGCTTCGGCGGCCTTGGCTCGTGCCGCCGCGAGGTCCTTGCGATGCGCCCGGACTTCTGGATTGCCCGCCGCGACCGCCTCGGACACCGTGCGTAGCGACTGGCGGGCCGTTTCCTCGGCTTGGCGGGATTCCTGGATCTTTTGGTCGCCCTGCAGCCGCTCGCGCAGCGTTTTCTCGGCGGCTTCGACGGAGGCTTGGGCCTCCTTGAGTCGCGGGTCGGCGGCCCATGTAGCGCGGAGTGCGGCCCGCTTCTTCTCCAACTGTGGCATGGTCTCGCGGACCAGTTTCTCCCGTTGCGATTCGATGGCTTCGATTTTTGCCGACCTGTCGTCGGCGGTCGACACCGAAGCCAGGCTGGCTGCCGCCAGAACGGCGACCACGAATGTCTTCATGGGTATCTCCTTGGACCGTGGGTGCGTGCGACGTGGGCACCGATGCCTCCGCCGGAGGCTGTAGTCTGCGGCAGCCGGTCGGTGTGGGCCAAGCGTTTCCGGACCAGGTCGCGGAATCGGCCTACTGCCGCACGAGGACCCGCGAGCCGGGCCCGAGGATGTCGAGCAGTTCGTCGAGGTCGCGGATGGACACGACGAGGCTCGACGGCGGGGAATCGTCGTTGACCACGTTGGGGTCGTCGGCCGCCTCGATGACGAGACCCTCTCCCAGAACGAGCCCGCGCCGTCCCGCTCCTGGCCCCGCCACGGCGACCACGTCCGCAGCGCCGCGGCGGACCTCCAGCACGGGCAGCGAGCCGCCCACGCGGCCGAGGAACTGCCGCCCCACGACGACCGGAAAGCTGCCGGCGTAACTGCCGGCCAACTGCAGGCTCAGCCTGCGCCGCGAGATGCTCACCACGGCGTCGAACGGGCCGCGGACGAGCTTCAGGTGTTCACCGGGAACCAGTCGCATCGGTTCCGGCACGCCGTTGATCTTGGCGAGCAGTTGCCAGGAGACCCCCAGCGGCGCGGCGATCGCCGGCAGTGTTTCCCCTGCCGCGACCACGTGTGGCGGAAGCAGCAGATCCTGCTGCGAGTAGAAGACAGTACCGGCCAGCTGCCCCAGCAGGTCCTCCAGCCGCTGGCTCTCCTCGAGGCCCAGCGATGGGTCGTCGTACCACACCGAGAGTCCGGCCAAGGCCTCGGCGTAGCGGCCGGCGGCGAGCTTGTCGTGGGCGTCGGACCAGGCTGTGCCGAACGCCGAGGGGGAGCTCGGTGTGGGTGCGGCGGCCGGCTGCATGAGCGCCGCCGCGGCGGGCGCCGCGTCGCTGCCGGGGAGCGTGGCATAACGTTCCGGCCTGCCGACTGCGGCAGCGGCGGGATCATTGCCTGGCGGTGGTGCCGACTCGGCGTTGAGATAGGTCGGTGCCGCGGCACTGGCGGCAGCCATGGCGGTGGGAATCGCTTCTGTCGGCAGCGTGGCAGACTCCACGATCGCGGGAGGAGCGGCAATCATGGGGGCCGCAGACACCGCGGCGGGCGCTGGTGCGGGGATCGGCGCAGCGGGTGCCGGTGCTGCGGGGCTCGGTGACGCGGCGGGAACTGCCGCGATGGCGGCGGGTTGGGCGACCGGCTGGGCAACCGGCGCGGCGACCGTTTGGGCGACCGGTGCGGCGGCTGGGATGTCGATCTGCGGCGGCTGGAAGGCGGGTGCCGCCTGTTCCGCCATCTCGGCCGGGCCGGGTGAAGGACCCTTCTGCACGACCGAATAGGCGCCGTACAGGATCGTGCCAAACAACACCAGCACCACCAGCGGCTTGATGGCTTCCATGGAATCTGCGTCCCGTGACGGGGTGCTTTTCTTGGGCCGGGCGGCCATGGGGCGCGGAACCCTCGGGGAACAGTCGGACCGGGGATGCTGTCATCCCCGCCGGGCGGCCGCCGGGGAATTGGGTGGGGGATGCTAGAGAACCCCGGGAGGCCGTGCCAGATCGCTTCCACGCGGGAAATACAGGGTTTCGGCCGGGTGGTGGGGCAACGCCACATCCGCACCCGGGCGGCCGCCGTGATCGCCTTCGGGGGTGGCAGGTGCGTATGATCGTGTCCTCAAGGCGGCTTTCGGGATATTGGATCGTGATGCATTCTCGAGACGTTGACCTGACCCGTGTACGCGACGTCGTCGCCGTCGTACTGGCCGGCGGCCGCGGTGCCCGCCTCGATCCGCTCACCCGCGACCGGGCCAAGCCGGCCGTGCCCTTCGGCGGCACCTACCGGATCATCGACTTCGCCCTTTCCAACTGTCTGAACAGCGGTCTGCGCCGATTGCTCGTGCTCACGCAATACAAGGCCCGCAGCCTGGACCGGCACCTCACCATGGGCTGGCATCGCTTCTTCTGCCGTGAGTTGGGCGAGTTCCTCGACGTGCTTCCGCCGCAGCAACGGGTGGATGAGCAGTGGTACCTCGGCACAGCCGACGCCGTGTACCAAAACATCTACTCGCTGGAGATGGCCGCGCCGCGGCTGGTCGTGGTGCTTGCTGGAGACCACGTCTACAAGATGAACTACCAGTCGCTCATCGACGCTCACGAGGAGAGCGGCGCGGACGTGACGATCGCCGCGCTCCCGGTGCCCCGCGAGTCGGCGGTCGAATTCGGCACCATGGCCGTCGACACCACCGGCCGCGTGCGTGATTTTCACGAGAAGGTCGCCGATCCGCCGCCGCTGCCAGGCCAGCCGGGCCACACGCTGGCCTCGATGGGCATCTACTGTTTCTCGGCCGACTTCCTCCTCGAGCAGTTGCGCCGCGATGCGGTCGACCGGGGCAGTCGCCACGACTTTGGCCACGACCTGCTCCCGCGGATCGTGCACACGCATGGCGTGCAGGCCTTCCCCTTTCGCGATGAGAACCGCAAACGGCAGGCCTATTGGCGGGACGTGGGCACGCTCGACGCCTACTTCGAAGCCAACATGGATCTCGTCGAGGTCGATCCGCAACTCAACCTCTACGACGATCACTGGCCGATCCGCACCCATCATCCCGCCTACCCGCCCCCCAAGTTCGTGTTCGCCGGCGAGGGGCACGACGCCCGCCGTGGCGAGGCCACGGACAGTCTCGTCTGTCCCGGTGCGATCATCTCGGGGGGCCGCGTGAGCCGTTCGATCATCGGTCCGGGGGTGCGCGTCAACAGCTACGCACGGGTCGATGAGAGCATCGTCTTCGAGGGTGTCGATGTGGGACGGCATGCGGTGCTGCACCGCACGATCATCGACAAGGACGTACGCGTGCCCCCGGGCACGGTCATCGGTGTCGATCCGGACGAGGACGCCGCACGGGGCTTGACGGTTTCGCCGGAAGGTGTGACCGTCGTGCCCAAGGGCCACCAGTTCGATGAGTCGGCCACGACCGTTCCGGCTCAACCCATCCACTGACCAATCGAACCCGGCCGGATGCCATGCCCAAGCGCAACCTGATCCTTCTGCTCGCCACGGTGGCCGCCTGCCTGGCGGCGGTCGCGGCCCGCGAGCGCGATGCCCAGGGCAGGCGATTCGGCGAAGTGATGTCCATCATCGACCGTGCCTACCTGGAGCCGGTCGACGGTGATGCCATATTCGACGCCGCGATCGACGCCGCCATGTCGCGACTCGACGAGCATTCCGCCTTCGTCCGGGGCGAGGTCCGTCGCGAGTTGGAGACGGCCCTCGACCAGCGCTTCGCGGGCGTGGGCCTGGAACTGTCCATCGACGACAGCCGGAGGGAACCGGTTGTGGTGACGCCGGTGCCCGGGTCGCCCGCCTGGCGGGCTGGCATCGTGGCGGGCGACCGTATCGAGGCCATCGACGGCGAGGCGACGGCCGGCTTGCAGCTTCGCGAGGTCGTCAACGTTTTGCGGGGCCGGCGCGGTGAGCCGGTGACGCTGCGGATCGTGTCGGTCGCGGCTCCTGGCGGCACGCTCGACCCCGTGGCGACGCCAGCCGCGTCAGCCCGGGACGTGACGCTCGTGCGTGAGTTCGTGCGCGTGGAGAGCGTGCGCGGTGATCGCCGGCGTGCCGATGGCGGGTGGAACTGGATGGTCGAGGACGAGCCCCACGTCGCGCTGGTGCGGATCACCGGCTTCGGCGAGCAGACGGCGGCGGAACTCGCCGCCGCGCTCGAGTCGATTGCCGCCGAGCCGGATCTACGCGGCCTCGTTCTCGACCTGCGTGGCAATCCCGGCGGCCTGCTCTCGGCGGCCGTGGACGTGTGCGACCTGTTCCTGGAGGACGGCGTGATCGTGGTCACGCGCGGCCGGCGGAATGCCGCGGCGGCGGGCGACGAAGGCGTGGTCGACGTGAGGCGGGCCACCGCGGGCGCCACGTTGGCAGGCGTGCCGATCGCCGTGCTCGTCGACGGCCTGACGGCCAGCGCCGCCGAGATCGTGGCCGCCTGCCTGCAGGATGCCGGCCGGGCGACGATCGTGGGCAGCCGGTCCTTCGGCAAGGGGACCGTGCAGTCGATCCTCCCGCTTTCCGATGGCCGTGGTTTGATCAAGATCACCACCTCCGAATACCTGAGGCCCAGCCGGGCCAACATCCACCGCCGCCCCGACGACGGTGAGGGAGCGACGTGGGGAGTGTCGCCCGACGCCGGCTGCGAGATCGTCCCCACCGCCGAGGCTGCGGAACGAGTGAGGGAGTGGCGGCACCGCCGCGACGTGGTGCCGCCGCGCGAAGCGTCGGGTGCAGGGCGGGCCGGATCATCGGCCGGCCTGCCGCGGGATGTCGACGCCGTGCTGGCCCGCGGCATCGAGGCGTTGGCCAGCCACTGACGGATCAGGTGGCGTTGCGGATCTCCGCGGCGAGGAAGAAACTGCCTGCCACGACCACGATCCCGTGGCGACCCACGAGCGACCGTGCCAGCCGCAACGCATCGGCCGGGTTCTCGGCCACGGTGGGCGGCGGCAGCCGTGCCAGCCTGCAGGCGGCCACGAGGCGGTCGACGGGCGCGGCGCGGGGGTTCGTCGCGTAGCGGGTCACGATCAACCGGTCGAAGGAGCCGGTCGCCGTGGCCAGCATCTGCTCCACCTGCTTGTCGCGGCTGGCGGCGAAGACCAGGGCCCGTGGGCGGCCGGGCCGGAGTTCGGCGGCCAACGTCCCGACGAGCGCCTCCATCGAGGCCACGTTGTGGGCTGCATCGACGACCACGAGCGGCCCGCTCGCGACGGTCTCGATCCGGGCCGGCAGCCGCACGGACGAGAGGCCGGCGGCCACGGCCCGTTCCGGCACGCAGATGCCGCGGCGATCGAGTTCGGCCGCCGCCACGACCGCCAGCGCTGCATTGTCTGCCTGGTGCCGTCCCGCCATGCTGAGGCGGTAGCTGCGGTGCACGCCGTCGGGAAACGCCACATCGACTCGGCCCGGGTGCCGGGCAGCCGGCACGTGGCTGGAATGAAAGTCACGTCCCAGTTGCAGGAGCGGAGCCCGCCGGCGCCGGGCTGTCGCGGCGATCACGCGGGCGGCAGCCGGATGCACGGCCCCCGACACGACTGGGCAGCCGCGCTTGATGATGCCGGCCTTCTCGGCGGCGATTCGCGCCACCGTGGGGCCGAGCAAGGCCATGTGATCAAGGCTGATGCTCGTGATCACCGTGACCTCGGGCCGGCACACGTTCGTGGCGTCGAGTCGGCCGCCGAGCCCGGTTTCCAGCACGGCGACATCGACCTGCTGCTGCGCGAAGTGGATGAATGCGGCGGCGGTCACCACCTCGAACCATGTGGGGCCACGGCGGCCGCGTCGGGCCGCGATCCGGTCGAGCGACTCGACGGCAGGAATAACCACCGAGAACGCGGCGACGAAGTCTGCGGTACCAATCGGCCTGCCGTCCACGCAGATCCGCTCCTCGATGGTGTGCACGTGCGGCGACATGTAGCGGCCGGTGCGCTTCCCGGATGCCTGGAGGATCGCCGCCAGCATGGCGACGGTGGATCCCTTTCCCTTCGTGCCGGCGACGTGCACGGCTGGAAACCGTTCCTGCGGCTTACCAACCTCCGCGAGCAGGCGGCGGACGCCGGTCAGCCCGAACGTTCCGCCTGGCGCGGCCCGCGGCATCACGCGCTCGAAGTTCGTGCGCTGGTCGAGCCACTCCAGGATTCGACGTCGCGCAGCGGGGCCGGGCTTCCGTGATCCGCGCATCTTCCGTAAACCTCCGAACCGCGGCTCTACCGTCCGAACGCCGGTGGGGGACCAAGCAAGCCACAGAGTCTATCCACGGGGCACGGCCTGCCGTGCGGAAAGCGGACTTGACCGTGGCGGGGCGTTCCAAGACGTTTCCCACCCCGGCGGTGAAGCGGCAGCCCCGCTGGCCCGGCCTGGATTCGTGGATTCCCCCCATGCCTGGTCGCCCCGTACGAACGCAGTCGATCGTCGCCTGCTCGGCGCTGGCGCTGGCGGTCGTCATCGCATCGGCCCAGGAACCACTGCCGCCGCTGCAGGGGACGGTTCCCGACACGGCACCGCCGCCGATGTACGTCGCCGAACCCTTCGGTGGGAACGGCTTCGTGGGCATGCCCGCCGGCATCACTGGAGACGATCTGCCGCGCTGGCCACGCTGGTTCGCCGGTGCGAATGGCCTGATCATGACCCGCACGCTGCCCTCGGGCACGGCCACGATGCAACCTCTGGGGGGCACGCAACTCACCACGTCGTCGGCGGCCGCGACCTGGCCCGGTGGCGTCGACCTGCACCTCGGCCGCTGGTTCGGCCCCCGGCAACAGAATGCCGTCGAACTGATCTACTGGGGTGTCTACGACCTGGGCTCGACGGCCGGTGCGGCGAGTGCCCCGCCGGCGATCGACGCCATTCCGCAGGCTCCTGGCGTCACGCTGGGCGGCCAGCCGGCTGCGACGTTTCTCACCAACGCGGCCGGGCAGCAGATTGGGCGTTCCGACGTCATCAACGACGTGGAGATCAACTGGATCTACTCGCTGTGGGAGCGGCCTGAGTTCCTCCCCCGGGAGCGGGCGGTGAACCTGATGTGGCTGGTGGGCTTCCGCTTCTTCGAGGTGGGCGACACGCTGCTGCTCAACAGCAGCACGGGCAACCCGTCGCTCGGCGGACTCAACCTCAATGTGGCCACGAACAACAACATCTACGGCGCGCAGGTGGGCGCCAAGTTCGACTGGCGGATGCTGCCCGCGCTGCGGTTCAATGTCGTGCCCAAGTTCATGATCGGCGGCAATGCGATCACCAACACGACATCGCTTGCCAGCCCGTCCGGCACCGCGGCCACGTTCACCTCGGACGGATCCGTGGCGAGCGTGCATTCCACGCTCGGCGTCTTCTCCTGGCTGGGCTCCGTGGACACCGGCGTGGCCTGGGACGTCACGGATCACTGGAGCCTGTGCATCGGCTATCGTGTGGTGGGCGTGGGCAACATCGCCCAGGCCGACGGCCAGTGGCCGTCCCTGATCACCACGCCATCCTCGCTGGTGGGCATCGAAGCCGGTTCAAGCACGATCATCCACGGTGGTTTCGCGGGCTTCGAAGGCCGCTACTGAAGGGGCGTCGTGTCGGTCCGGCCGCATTCCCGGCCGGCTTCCGCCTAGAATGTTCTCATGTTGTTCATTCCGCAGTCCTTGGAGGTGGATCGATGCAGCCCCTGCAGAGCTGTGACCTGAACGCGAAGACGTGCGTGCCCTGCGAGGGCGGCGTGGCCCGCTATTCGACCGAGGCGGCGCAGGCGCAACTCGCGCTCCTTCCCCTCTGGAAGCTGACCCACGATGGGACGCGCATTCGCCGCGACTGGAAACTGCCCGACTTTCGCTCCGGCATCAAGTTGATCAACAACGTGGCGGCGCTTGCCGAGCGCGAGCAGCATCACCCCGACCTGCATCTGGAGGGCTACCGGCGGGTGTGGATCGAGATCCATACCCATGCCATCGGCGGCTTGTCCGAGAACGACTTCATCCTGGCGGCCAAGATCGACGCCATCGCCCCGGCCTGAGCGGCTGCGACGTCACGGCGCTGGCGGGGGAGCCGATGCCGGTGGGGGCGCCGTCGGATCCGCAGCGGGTGCAGGTCCCCGCAGCAGATCTCTCAGCCGTCCACGCCGCGGGGGTGCCGCATCCGGATTGGCCGCCTCGGCGGCCCGGCGTTCGGCCCGGCGTTTGGCCACCTCGTCGAGCACGCCGCCGACGAGATCGACGATTGCCTCCGTCGTGTCGTCGGTCGACCGCGCCGCCGGGGTCTGTTGGCGGTCCTCTGCGGGCTGTGCCTGAGACTGCGGCACGGGCGGCGCGGCGGGGTCCGCTGGCGGCCGCCGCCCGTCACGAATCCGGTCGATGAGGTCGGTCACCACCTGGCCGGCGGCGGCCTTGATCGAACCATCGAAGTCGATGCGCGGCTGGCCGAGCACGCCCCCCACGCCCAGCGACACGGTCTTGCCGGAGAGTGCCGCCAGCAGTGGTTTGTCCTGGGGCAGATCGGCTGGAATCGGCAGCGAGAGCTTGAGGTCGAGCGACCGGTCATCGAGGCCCACGGAGCCCTGCGACCGCACGTCGAGCCGCTGCCCGGGCTTGGCCAGAGGCAGTCCGAACTCCAGGCCTTCGTGCCAGACGCGGCGCTCGGCGAGGCGGAAGGCGACGTGTGATTCGTCGGCGATGCGGATCGCCGGCGGCGGGGCCAGCTGGCCCGGCAGTGAACGGAACATCCCCTCCACGAGTGGCCCGGGGCCGACGACCACCTCGTGCATGGAGAGCACACCGGACAGTTCGCCCGCGGCCGGCTGGCCCACCGGGAGCCGGGCACCGTCGAGCCGCAGCGAGAAGCGGCCGCTGGTGCGCGTGGCGTCGGCCAGCACCGGCGCGATGTAGGCGAGCACGCCCTGTGCCACGCCCGGCTCGAGACGGGCCTGGGTGAGGAGTTGCACGGGCTCCACCGTCCACTCGCTCCAGCCTCCGGCGGCCGGTGCGAGTGCGGCGCGGACGTCGATGGGATCGCTGATCCAGGGTTCCGCCGTCCAGGGGCCGGCGATGCCCACGATGGCATCGTCGACCTCGAGTCGCAGGCGCACGGGGCTGCGCCGCGGCGGCTTCGTGCCTGGCGCCGGCCTGGAGTCGGCCGGCTTGGCGAACAGGCCCTTCAGGTTCGATTGCTGCCGGTCGTCGTAACGCACGGCGACCTCGAGTCCTTCGATCCGCAGCGTGCCCACGTCGCCGGCCGAAAGCAGGATCGCCGCCAGCCCGTGGCTGCCTGTGATGCGTTCAATGGTGATCGGCGGATTGCCGCCATCCCGCGGCACGACCTTCACGTCTTCGAGCACGACCGGTCCGGACCAGCCGAGCCGGACCCGGCCCAAGGTCACGTCGGCCTGCAGTTCGGGGATCACACCGGCGATGAACCGTGACAGTCGCTGCGGGTTCGAGAGCAGCCAGGGAATGGCAGCCGCGCCGAGAAGTGCGGCGACCAGACCCGCGCCCAGGACGGCCCGGGTCTGCGACCGAAAAAAACCTCGTCCGCCGGGCTGAGGCTGATCGGGATGACCTGCACTGGCTGCCATATGGCGAGTCTCTCCGGGGCTGCGGATGGGGAACGCGGGAGCGTGACGCCGGACGGCTCCGGTGGGGCCGCCGTGGGAGCCCGATTCTATGCCCGCGGGGAAGCGTCCTGCATGAATCGGGGCTCGGGCTCTGCTACACTGACGGGAAATCGCGGGCGTAGCTCAGTTGGTAGAGCGCTAGCTTCCCAAGCTGGATGTCGAGGGTTCGAGTCCCTTCGCCCGCTTTTCTGTTTTCGGCCGAATCAGCACGGAACGCCGTGCTTTCTGCGGCTTTGAGCCGACCCCTTTCGTCGCACGGTCGGCGTTGCTTCCCGTGGCCGAACCGCCGGGCGTGATCCGTGTTGCCCGTCCATCATGCGGCGGATGCCGTCACCAGACGAACCACGGATAGGGAGCGCTCGCCGATAGTGCCGTGCCGCCCACCTTCACGGTCGGATCGTCGAGCCGATGCACCTGCACCTCGCCAACCGAGATCGAGTAGAGGAATTCGCCGATGCGGATGCCTCTCTGCATCGGGCTGGCGTGCGTGATCTGGCCGAGATTCGTGAAGCCATCGCCCGAAGTCGTGTCCACCCGAAACACGACCAGCCCGTCGCCGCCGTTCCACCAGTCTCCCTGCTGCACGGGAAGGGCGAGGATGCCCTGGTTGGCGAACCAACTCAATGCATGGTGATCCCAGAGAGCAGACGACCACGACTCCCAGCCTTCGCCGGCGAACGTGTACGTCGCCGTCCGAGCCGGTGCGGCGGGATTGCCGACGTCGAAAATCGACAACTGCAGGCCGAGCACACGGCCGGTTGCAGGATCGACATCGCGGCCCACGCCGAGCAGGTGCGTGGCGTCGAGCGGCTGCAGGTAGGAAGAGAATCCCGGCACCTTCAACTCGCCCACGACCCGCGGCGTCCGGGGATTGGCCAGGCTGATGACGAACAGGGGGTCGATCTGCCTGAACGTGCTCACGTAACCGACCTCGCCCACGAATCGGACCGAATAGATCTGCTCACCGGCGGCAAGGCCGGTCACGCTGCCGATCGTCTGCAGGTTGCCGGCGGAGGCGGCCAGCACGTACACGCCACTGGAGGCGGACGGCCCGAAACCGTTGGTCGTCGCCACCCTCAGCAGGCCGTCGTCGCTCTCGTCGAGCGAGAACTGGTCGAGCGTCGTGCCGGGCACGGCACCCATCGCGACAAGGGGGGCGTCGGCATTCTGCAGATCGAACTTGTAGATGTTCGTCGTCGAACCCGAGTCGGTCGCGTCCCACCAGGCGCCGTAGTGGGCTGCCGAGACGTAGAGACTCGATGTGGATGCGTAGACCGTGCCGGAGACGCCGGCGACCGAGGTCACCGCATCCGGGCCGGCGTGGTCGTCGGACGTCTCGAACGACGCGACCGACAGCATCGTGTTGTCATTCGCCGAGACCGGCAGGTAGGCGTGCCCAGGCGTGATGAGATCACCCGTCGTCGTGTCGCCGTCAGTCACGGTGACGCTGAAACTGGGGATGGTCGTCGAGCCCCAGGCATCTTCCAGTCGGGCCCGATAGGAGGCTTCGTCCTCGTAGACGTATCGCGTGCCGTCGCCGCCAGCGCCGACCCAGGGCGGGCAGGCGACCGGCAGGAGAGACGACATGGGGTCTGCAGGGTCGATCAGTACGGGGTCGAGCGGCTGCGGGTCGGGTGACGGGATCGTGATGATGGCCGGGGCGGGGACGTCGAACGTGTCCTGCGTGACCACCAGCACACGGCCTTCGATCGCGCGGGCGTCGACGAGCCAGCCGTCGAGCCGCGTGGTCTCGAGGATTGCGGGGGCGGAAGCATTCGATACGTCGATCACGGTGACGTTGACCCGTGGCTGCCAGTGCTGGTTCCACCAGGCCAGCCGGGCGTCGCTGCTCGGCGCGTCGTCGGCGATCGGCTCCCAGCTGTTTTCCTGCGAGACGACGGTAAGCCGCGTGCCGCTGAGGAACAGGGATCGTTCCCATCCCGGGGTCGCGACATGGCTGACCACGGCCAGGCGGTCGGCCGGATACGCGTTCACGATGTCGACGCCGTCGCCGGCGAGGACGTAGAGGTACGAACCGTCGGTCTTGACCATATCCCCTTCGTCGACACCCACCACCTGATTGTTGGTGCCCGAGAAATCACCAGGCGACGATGGGTCGGCCACGGCCGAGGCGGCTCCGCCACCACGCGCGTCGTACATGACGACCGGCCAGCGCCACCAGGGCGACGTCTCCTTGCCGAGTTGGTCGCCCCACTGCGTCAACGCCATGTCGACGTACCACGACTTGAGCTGGCCGATGTCATCCAGGCCACGGAGCGGGTTCGTGCTTTCGTTGCCGATCAGCTGTTCGCCCAAGGCGAGCCGGACCCGATCAACGCCCCGGGTGCCGAAAAACTGGTCGACGTCCCTGCCGCCATCGAGCACGTTTCTGCCGCCGCCGCCGCGAAGCGTATCGACGCCCACATCGCCATGGAGGCTGTCGTTGCCCGCTGCACCGACGATCGAATCGTTGCCGGCGCCGCCCCAGATCGTGTCGTTCCCCTGGCCGCCGTTGAGCCTGTCGTCGCCAGACCTGCCGTAGATGATGTCCTTGCCGTCGCTGCCACGAATGGTGTCGGCGCCCGCACCACCGTCGAGCACCGTCCTGATTCGCGTGTTGCCGGGCAGGTTGATCGTGATCGCGTCGTTTCCACTGCCGGCGGAGATGCGAATCACCTTCACGGTGGTCTCGAGCCGCGTGCCCACGACGATGCCGTTGACGACGGCCCGCAACTGCCTCGAGTTCGTGGGATTGCGGTCGACGACGATCGTGTCGTCGGGATGCGACGAATCGGTGTCTCCCCGGATGCTCCACGTGCCCGAGAAGTAGCTGACGGCCAGTGCAAGACGTGGCTCGAGTTGCTCGCAGTGTGCGTGGAAGCCCGGCCCGCGCGAGCGGGCGGATCTGCGAGGGCGATTGCTGTGGCGTGCCATGGGGATGTCTCGGCGGGAAAACAGGGAACCAAGCATTTCCCCCCCGGTGCGAAGTATAAGGTGAGCAGGCGTGCGGGGGGAGTCCAAACTGGGCTCGTGGAGGAGGTGTGAACGGCCGTAACGCGGCCACCGGTGACGCGTGCGCACCCGGCGTCTGCGAAAAATCGCTGGGGCGGGCCGCCGGGGCCGTACGGCCCCGATGCTGTCAGTGTTCGATGTGGAACACGGCCCGGCTGATTTCGTCGAGCCCGGAGTCGAGTTTCCGCAGCAGCACCCGCTTTTCAGGCGTGGGGCCGTGGACGATCCATACGGTGTCGTCACTGAGGATCATCATGTGCGTCTGCAATTCGTCCACAGCCGCCAGTTTCGCCATCACCCGAAAGGCATGGGGGCTGTCGCTGGCAGTCAGGCCTGCCGACTGCCACTGGGTGGCGCCACAGCGCAGTGAGGCGGCAGGCCGCAGGTTCTCCTCCACGTGCTCGCACGTCGCTCCACCGTCCCCGCTCCTGACCTGCATCAGCCACATGCCCCGCAGTTCCTCCGGTAGGGCCCCGATCGTGGTGATAGGGGCTTCCCGGGTGACTGGCAGGCGACACTGGGCGACGAGGTGCTCCGCTGACGCCGTCCGTTTCTCGAGTGCGGCGACGATGGCCATGGCCTCGAGTGCCACGGCGTTCGTGGCGTCAACGAGCAGCAGTTCACTCGCCAGAAACTCGATCTTCTCGAGCGCGGCCTTGCCGATGGCAGGTGATCCTGCAGGCTGCGAAGACGACAGGTGCCGGCGCAACTCACCGAGTTCGTCGCGAGCCGTTTCGAGTGCGGCACGGCGGTCCTTCGTCACCCGCTCCACGTAGGCGATGTCGGCGGGCGACAGCGACTTCCACGACATGGAAAAACTCTCGCCGAACCCGCCTTCCTTCATGAGGTGGACTCGACGCTGCCCGTCTTCCTCGGTCACCTTCCAGAGCCGCGCCATGGTCGAAGACTTGCCGCTCCTCGACGTCCACGTGCGGAGGTCCGCCTGCAGTTCCTGGGCCGGCAGGTCGGCGGCCAGCGGGGCCATGAGCAGCGCCGCCCAGACGGCCAGGCAGCGGACACGGGCGGCGGCCTCGGGGAGCGTGACCATGGTTCGGTGCTGCGTCATGCCTCACCAGGGGTGGAGCGGCGGCGGATGGACCACGATTTTAGACCAGGGTCAGGGCGTACCCCAACCTGGCGACCACGATGTGGCACGTGCAAGCGGCCTGTCGTGCCTGCCGGAGAAATGCCCGGCCGGCGGAAAACCGCGGTACCCTGCGGCACAATGACTCGCGTCTCGATCGCCCGACGTACAAAGGGTTGTCGGCCGGTCCCCGAAACCATGCCGCGGCAGGATGGCGGGTCGGCAGACTGGGCAGCCCATGGTTCACGGTGTTCCCATGCGCGACGTGGAGTTCAGGCGGCTTCCGCAACTGGCCGTGGTGCTGTTCGCGCTGGTTGACGTGAGCCCGGCTCCGGCGGCCGATCTGATCATCACCGGGGGGCCGATCATCACCGTCGATGAGCGTCGGCCGCAGGCCGAGGCACTGGCCGTACGCGACGGTCGAATCGTGGCCGTCGGCAGCCGGGAGGAGGTGCTGCGTCTGGTGGGGTCGGCCACCGCGACGCTCGATCTCGGCGGTCGCACGCTGGTGCCGGGCTTCATCGACGCTCACGGGCACGCCTACTCCTGCGGCACCCAGTCGCTGGCGGCGAATCTCCGTGCGGCACCGGACGGCGACGTCACCGACATCGCCTCGCTGCAGGCCACGCTGCGCCGCTGGGCGGCACGGCGGGAAGGGGGTGGCGGCCCGGTCTGGATCCACGGAGTGGGCTACGACGACTCACAACTGGCGCAGCGCCGTCATCCCGACCGGGATGATCTCGACGCGGTGTCCGCCGACCTGCCCGTGACCGT